>NZ_JAYSDK010000003.1:0-78592 GCF_041914405.1 Zoogloea sp. | reverse complement strand
GTGGCTCGGTTTCGCGGGGAGGCCAGCCCCCCCCCCCCCGCGCACGGGTTTTCCGCCATTCACTGGGCCTCGGCTGTGGGGGGGCGCCCCCCTAAACAGGGGCGCGCCCGCAGTATCCATCCAGTAGGTATCAGGCCAGGTCCTGGACCTTGGGCACCGTGACCACCACCTGGTTGCCCGGCGGCAGGTAGGTCAGGCTCGCGAAGGCCAGCTGGCGGGACAAGGCGATGCCCCGTCCGTTGGGCGCGAAGGCGCGCTCCGGGTCGAAATCGAGGAACTGGCGCCAGTCGAAGCCCTCGCCGTCGTCACGGATCTCGAACACCCAGCGGCTCTCGTCGCAGCGCACCCGGAGGCGCACGACCTTGTCGCGGTTCTCGGGCAGGGCGAGCCGGCGGGTGATCTCCTCTTCCCAGCAGTCGGTCTCGCGCAGGCGGCTCTTCTCGGCGAACTCGATGCCCAGGTTGCCATGCTCGACGCCATTCACCAGCAATTCGGACAGGCCCATCGCCAGCGTATCCGGCTGGGGCCCCAGCAGGGCGATGAAGGACGCCAGCACCCGCGCCTCCTCGAGGGTGCGGATGCGGAACTCGCCTTCCTTGATGCACCGGAAGGCCTGTGCCTGTTCTGCCAGGCTGGCCGTCAGCTCGCGACGTACCCGCATGTCGTCGAGGGCGGAGCGGATGATAGTCTGCAGCGCCTCGCCCTCAAACGGCTTGGTGAGGTAGTAGTAGGCGCCAGCTGCCAGGCCCTCGCGGACCTGCTCGGGCGAGGTCGCCGCGGTCTGCATGATCACCGGGGTCGAACGCAGGCGCTCATCGCCCTTGATCTTGCGCAGCACGCTGATGCCGTCCATGCCCGGCATCATGCGGTCGAGCAGGACCAGGTCGAAGTGCGAATCAGGCTGGCTCAAGACCTCCCAAGCGGCTTCACCGGAATCCACCATCACCAGGTCGAAACCCATTTCATCCAGGTACTCGCCGACAATGTCCAGATTGAAGGGCTCGTCATCCACCACCAGTATCTTTGCCTTGCTCATGTTTCTCCCTCTGTAGCCTCTGCCGGCAATGGCCTGTCCTGGCCTGCCAGCGGCAATGCGACGATGAATTCTGCACCGCCCGCCGAATTATTGCGCGCCTGGATATATCCGCCATGCGCAGAGACGATCTCCTGGCAGATCGCCAGGCCCAGCCCGGTCCCGCCGGCGCCGGTACGGGTCCGGCTGCTCTGCACGAACTTGTCGAAGACCGCCCCCAGCTCGTCTACCGGAATCCCGACCCCTTCGTCCGACACACTGAACACCATCGCCCGTGCGTCATCTCGCCCCCGTGCCGGGCGAGCCTCGGACAGCCGGCCGAAACGCAGGGACAGCAGGATGCCCTTACCCTCCGGCGTGAACTTGGCCGCGTTGGAGAGCAGGTTCATCACCACCTGCCCCAGGCGCGCAGCGTCCCCATTGAGCAACGGCAGTTCTGCGTCGCGCTCCACCCGCACGTGTAGCTTGCGGGCCTGGAACAGCGCCTCGAACTCACGCAGGCTGTCCTGGACAACCCGGGCCATGTCCACCGGCTGCATGTTCAGCACCATCCGCCCCGCCTCCAGCTTGGACAGGTCGAGCAGGTCGTTGAGCAAGAGCAGCAGGCGCTCGCCGCTGACCCGGATACGATGGAAATAGCTGCGCAGCTTCTCGTGGCCGGCCTGGGCGATGCGGCTTTCGCCCAGGCGGGCATAGCTGAGAACGCCATGCATCGGCGTGCGCAGCTCGTGGGACATGTTGGCGAGAAAGACCGATTTAGCCTCGTTGGCCGCCTCGGCGGCCTCCTTGGCGGCCTGCAGATCCCGCGTGCGCGCCGCCACCAGCGTTGCAAGGTCGAAGTTGTGATCGAGTATCTGGGCCTCGCGGGCCTTCACCTCGTCGATGTCGGTCTGGGTGCCGATCATCCGCAGCGCCCGGCCGCTGTCATTACGCTCGACCACCAGCCCGCGCGCCAGCACCCATTTGTATTTGCCATCCTGGCAGCGCAGCCTCGTCTGGTGCGTGAAATAGGGGGTGTCGCCGCGCAGATGGGCGTCACGGGCAGCCAGCAGGCCCGATAAATCGTCGGGATGGACGCGCCACGCCCATTCCCGGCTACTCTCCTCGGCCTCCTCGATCCCGTAGCCGAGCATGCTCAGCCAGCGCGGGGAGCGGAAGACCCGCCCGCTGGCGATGTTCCAGTCCCACACCCCATCGCCGGCACCATCCAGCGCGAACTGCCAGCGCGCCTCGCTCTCACGCAGGGCCAGTTCGGCCTCCTTGAGATCGGTCATGTCACGGATGACGGCCAGCGCACCACCCGTGCGCACGGCCCGGAAGCGGGCCTCGAAATGACGTTGCCGGCCGCCTCTTGCCGATGTGTACTCGATCCGCTGCAACAGGCCGCTGCGCGACGCGGCCTGGGCCGCGTCGGCAAAGCGGCGCGCCATGTCCGGCGACAGCGACTCGTCCAGGCGCTTGCCGAGAAAGGCCTCCGGCGGCATCGACAGGACTTCCCGGCTGTCCGCGTGGTAGCGCACGATGCGCATCTCGTCGTTGAGCTGGAACAGCATGTCCGGCATCGCCGCGATCAGGGATTCGTTGGTCGCGTGGGCCTCCTGGATGGCTTGCTGCTCGGCCTTCCGGGCCGTCACATCCTCGACGATGAGCCAGCGCTGGCCATCACTGCCACCGACCACAGTAGTCGTCACCAGAACCGGCACGCGCCGCCCGTCCTTGCGCACGAACTCGGTCTCGCGGGCGCTGGCGGCCACCGCCGGCTCCGCATCCGTGGCCTTCTCCGACGCCCCCCCAGGCTCCAGCTCGAGCCCTGCGTGCAGTTCGTCCTCGGCATAGCCGGTGATGCGGCAGAAGGCCGGATTGGCCTGCAGGTAACGCCCCGCCGTGTCGATCAGGGCCATGCCCAGGGAAGCGTGCTGGTAGAGCGCGTCGAGGCGGGCATGGGAGTCGACCACGGCCTGGCGGGCACGCCGCAAGGCCGTCACATCAGAGGCGGCACCGGCCGTGCGCAGCGGCTTGCCGGCCGCATCGAACTCGGCCTTGCCGGCCAGGTGGAACCAACCCATGCTGCCATCGATACGGGCAATCGACACCACGCAGTCGAGGGCGCGGGCGTCGCGGGTCAGGCCGCGGAAAGCCGCGATGAAGTCATGCCGCCCGGACACCGACATGGAACGCAGGATGCCCCGTCCACTGCGCGGCAACCCACCTTCCGGATAACCCAGCAGGCGGTCGCAGCGCGGCGACAGGAAGATCTCGTGCCGATCGGCCTGCCATTCCCAGATGCCTTCATCGGTCGCCGACACCGCCAGCTCAAAGCGCTTCTCGCTGGCGCGCAGTTCGCGGGTCATGTCGGCGGCCAGTCCCTCCGCCCGCTTCTGTTGCCCCGCCAGGCTGGCCACCACAAGGGCCAGCAGCACACTCGCCACGCCGCCCCCCGCCGCCGCCAGCGTCGATGACGCCCACTGCCCGGTCGGTGGCGGCGGCAGAATCGACAGACGCCAGTCGCGCTCGCCGAAATGCACTTCGCGTACCGCCACCGGCGGCGCCTGGATGACCGCCTGGTCCGCATAGACACGCAGGGGCTGCCCGTCGGTGATGTCGTCCACCACCAGATCGTAGCCGGCGATGGCCGCCGCCCGCAGAGTGTCGAACATCGGCGTCACGGCAATCGCCAACACCACCAGGCCCTCGGCAGCGTCCCCCTCTCCCCCGCCGATCTCGTCCAGCGGCCTGGCCGCCCGGTAGAGGACCACGCCGGGCACCAACTCATCCGCATTACGACCGGTCAGCGTGGCGGGGGCACTCATCGCCATCTCACCGGATTTCAGGGCTGCATCCATGGCCTGCCGGCGCACTGGGTCGGCGTAGGCGTCGAAGCCAATCACCCTATCCGCCCGCTCGCTCAACGGCCACAGGTAGATCAGCGGAAAACTACGGTGCCGCCCGCGCGGATTGGGCGGCGGCAGCACGCGGGTCGGCTTGCCGTAACTGGCCGTCAGCAGGGCCTCGACGGCGGGGATGCGGGAAACTTCGACGCCTCGCGCAAAGCCGAGCCCCAGCACTTCGGGCAAGGCCTCGGTCGGCTTCAGACCGGCCACATAGGTTTCGAACTCCCGCCGCTCGATCAGGTACTGGGCGGAGAACAGCCCTGTGACTCCACGCAGGATGAAATCGACCTTGCCGAAACGCTCCTTCAGCTGGTGCTCCAGCCGATCGGCCGCCGCTTCGTGGCGGGCCTGCTCAAACTCCGCATCCTGGTTACGCAGATAGGACCAGCCCCAGCCGGTAAGCAGCAGGCCAAGCCCGAGAACCAGACCAAACCAGCGCCGCTCCGTACCGGGCAGGCTGCGCAGGTGGCGAAGGATGGCCCGGATGCGGCTGGACGGGGTTGCGGGTATCGAACTCATGACCCGCAGGTGTACGGCCTGCGGCTCCAAAGCTTGAGGCGCCGCCACGCCTCGTCACAATCAGCGGCAGCCGACCTCGTCCTTCACACCGAACTTGCGCAGGATGTTCTCCAGCGGGCAGAAATGCGTGAAACCGCTCTGCAGCAGGTTGGCCCCAACGAAGGCGGTGAACCACAGGAAGTTGTGGCTGACGAAGAAGGGGCTGCCCTCCACGCCAAGGCCTAGGGAGACGAGCACGAAGGTGCCGGCAAACACCCGCACCCATTGGTTGATGTTCAGCTTCATGATGGCTCTCCGCCGTGCGCGCCGCGCCCGTAGGTAGCGGCAAAGTACAAAACCGGAATGACGACCAGGGTCAGCAGCGTGGAGACCAGCACGCCGAAGATCAGGCTGATCGCCAGCCCGTTGAAGATGGGGTCGTCGAGGATGAACAGCGCACCGATCATCGCCGCCAGGCCGGTCAGGCCGATCGGCTTGGCGCGCACCGCCGCCGCGTGGATGGTGGCCTCCGCCATCGGCACGCCGGCCGCTACCTGCTGGTCGATGAAATCCACCAGCAGGATGGAGTTGCGCACGATGATGCCGGCCAGCGCAATCATCCCGATCATGCTGGTGGCGGTGAACTGGCTGTGCAGCAGTGCATGCCCCGGCATCACGCCAATGAGGGTCAGCGGGATCGGCGCCATGATGATCAGCGGCACCAGGTAGCTACGGAACTGGGCCACCACCAGCACGTAGATCAGCACCAGGCCCACCGCGTAGGCGGCACCCATGTCGCGGAAAGTCTCGTAGGTGATCTGCCATTCGCCATCCCACTTGATGGCGTAGGCTGCGTAGGGGTCGTCCGGCTGATGGATGAACCATTCGTCAAGAGTGCCGGCCAGGCGCTCGCCGACCAGCGACAGGTCCTTCACCCGGCTGCGGATGTCGAACATGCCGTACAGCGGCGAATCCAGCTTGCCACCCATGTCGCCGGTCACATAGACCACCGGCAGCAGGTCCTTGTGGTAAATCACCTGCTCCCGCCGCGTCGACTCCACCTGAACCAGCTCCGACACCGGCACCAGCGCACCGCCGGCCTCCGCTGCACGGGCGCGGACGCGCATCTGCAGGATCTGCTCGATGCCCGACAGGTCTTCCGACGGCAGTGTCAGGCGCACCGGGATCTCGTACTTGTTGTCGCCGCCATGCACCGGCGTGACGTTCTCGCCGCCGAGGCCCAGCCGAACCACTTCGACGATGTCGGCCTGGGCCACGCCGAGCTGGGCCGCCTTGGCCTGGTTGACGCGCAACACCAGCTTGGGCGCCGCCTCGTCCACCGTGTCATCCACGCCGACGATGTCCGCGCTGGCCTCGAAAGCCGCACGCACCTTGCCGGCCACCGCGACCTGCCCGGCGTAGTCGGGGCCATACACCTCGGCGACGATCGGCGACAGCACTGGCGGCCCTGGCGGCACCTCCACGACCTTGGCGTTGCCGCCATGCTTCTTGGCGATGGCGGCCACCGCGTCGCGCACGCTCACTGCGATCTCATGGCTCTGCCGGCTGCGGTGATGCTTGTCCACCAGATTCACCTGGATGTCGCCCATCTCGGGCTGGGCACGCAGGTAATACTGGCGGACTAGGCCATTGAAGTTGATCGGCGACGCGGTGCCGGCGTAAGCCTGGAAGTCGGTGACCTCATCGACCTTGGCCAGCTCGGCACCGATTTCACGCAACACCTCGGCCGTAGCCTCGACCGGCGTGCCGACCGGCATGTCGAGGACCACCTGAAACTCGCTCTTGTTGTCGAAGGGCAGCATCTTCAGCACGACCAACTGCACCACGGCCAGCGACACCGACAGGGCGATCGCCAGCACCACGCCGAACCACAGCTTGGCGCGCGCGCGGCCGCCACGTACCGGATCGAGCAGCGGCGTCATCAGGCGGCGGAACAGGGCTTCGAGGCGGCGGGTGAGGCGGTCGGGGCCGTGGTCCGGCGGCGTTTGCGCGTCCTCGGCCTCGGGAGACGCATGCCCGCCCTTCATCAGCTTGCCGGCCAGCCACGGGGTCACCACGAAGGCCACCGCCAGCGAGATGAACATGCCCATCGACGCGTTGATCGGGATCGGGCTCATGTAGGGGCCCATCAGGCCGCTGACGAAGGCCATCGGCAACAGCGCCGCGATGACCGTGAAAGTGGCCAGGATGGTCGGCCCGCCGACCTCGTCCACCGCCTTCGGAATCAGCTGCCACAAGGGCTTGCCCGGCTCCAGGGCGTGCCAGCGGTGGATGTTCTCGACGACCACAATGGCGTCGTCCACCAGGATGCCGATCGAGAAGATCAGCGCGAAAAGGCTGACCCGGTTCAGGGTGAAGCCCCAGGCCCAGGACGCGAACAGCGTCGCAGCCAGGGTCAGGGTCACCGCCGCGCCGACGATCACCGCCTCGCGCTTGCCCAGCGCGAAGAACACCAGCAGCACCACCGCCGAGGTCGCGAAGACCAGCTTGCCGATCAGCTTGTCGGCCTTCTCGGTGGCCGTCGCGCCGTAGTTGCGGGTGATCGTCACCTCGACACCGTCCGGCACGATGCTGCCCTTCAGGGCATCGATGCGGCGGATCACGCCGTCGGCCACGTCAGCAGCGTTTTCGCCCGGCTTCTTGGAGATCGACAGGGTCACCGCCGGGAAGCGCTCGCCGGCCGCCGCGCCGGCATCCGGCGCCCCCTTGCCGAGGCCGTGCCACACATAGCGGGACGGCTGATCCGGCCCATCGAGCACCGTCGCCACATCGGCCACATGCACCGGCTTGCCGCCGGACACGCCAACCACCAGGCCCCGCACGTCGGCGGCGCTCTCCACGTAGGTGCCGGTCTGCACCAGCACCTCCTGGTTGGCGCGGGTCAGCACACCGCTCGGCTGGGATGCATTGGCGAGCAGCAGCGCGCCCTTCAGGTCCTGCGGCGTGATACCGAAGGCGTTCATCCGCCCCACATCGAGCAGCACACGCAGCACGTGGCCGGGACCACCGATGGTGCTGACGTCGCGGGTTCCTTTGACGCGCTTGAGCTCCACCTCGACCGCACGACCGATCTGCTGCAGGTCGAAGGCCGAACGGGTCTCATCCCGCGTCCACAGCGTGAGGGCCACGATCGGCACGTCGTCGATGCCCTTCGGCTTGATGATCGGCTCGGCCACGCCGAGCTCGGGAGAAATCCAGTCCCGGTGGCTGTGGATGGTGTCGTACAGGCGCACGATGGCGTCCTGGTTCTTCACGCCGACCTTGAACTGCACGGTGATCACCGCCATGCCCGGGCGCGACACCGAGAACACGTGATCCATACCGGCGATGCGCGACAACACCTGCTCCGCCGGCCGCGCGACGAGGGCTTCAACGTCCTTCGCCGAGGCACCGGGAAAGGCCACCATCACGTCGGCCATCGTCACGTCGATCTGCGGTTCTTCCTCCTTCGGCGTGATCAGCGCGGCAAACACGCCGAGCAGCATCAGCACCAAGGCCAGCAGAGGTGTGAGGGCATTGCGCTGGAACAGCGCCGCAAGACGTCCGGCAATACCCATGGTTAGCGGGCCTTCCGGGCGAGGCCGGCACGTACCGGGTCGAGGGCCACGCTCTCGCCGCCGGCAAGGCCGGCCAGCACCTCGACGCTGCCGTCGTCCAGCGCGTTGCCGAGGCGCAGCTGGCGCAGGCTGAAGCCACCCTTGCCGTCCGCCACGTAGATGCCAGTCAGCTCGCCGCGACGCAGCACCGCCGCCGCCGGCACCGCGATGCGCGGCGCCTCGCCGACCGCAAAATGCACACGCGCCGCCATGCCCGGCACCACACCCGTAACATCCGTAGGCAGGTTCACCCGCACGCGGGCCGTGTGGGTCCGCGGGTCGGCCGCCGGCAGTACGACGACGGACGCCGCATCGAGCCAGCGCCCGGACTCGGGAAACTCGACCCGAGCCTTCATGCCAGCCTTGGCCAAATCAGCCAGCCGGGCCTGGGGTACATCGGCCACCGCACGCAGGCTGCCCGGCTCATAGACGATCAGCAGCGGACGCCCTGGCTGGGCCATTTCACCTGCCTCGGTGAGGCGCTGGGCAACGACACCATTTAGCGGCGAGGTAACGGTGGCGAATCCTCGGGAGGCGGCTGCCTGCGCCCGCCCGGCTTCTGCCGCCTTCTGCTGGGCCAGCGCCGTGTCATAGGCCACCTGAGCTTGGTCGAGGGCGGCGGCGCTGATGAAGTTGCGTGCCTTCAGACTGCGGGTCCGCTCCAGGCTCAGGCGCACGTCGCCGAGCCTTGCCTGGGCCGCAGCCACGTTGGCTGCCGCAGCGGCTACCGCCTGGTCGGCCTCGCGGGTGTCGATGCGCATCAACACCTCGCCCTGGCGCACCCGTGCGCCAGCATCCACCTTGGCCTCCAGCACCCTCCCCTGGACCTGGGACGCGACGGTAGCCTGACGGACAGCCTCGATGACGGCTTCGCTGGCATAGGCGCCGGCACGGGCGAGCGCATGAACTTGGACAGTAGGAACAGCATCCGCCCCATCGGCCGCCAGCAGCGGCCCATGGACGAGCACCAGGCCGGCCATTAGGCCGGCGCACAGATGAGAGAAGTATCGCGACATAAATATTAGAGTAATCTAATATTTAAAACCGTCAAGTCCTCCCTGGATTCCACAACCATAGCTGGCTGCTGTGGGGGCGAATTCATTCGCCCCCACAGGCAGAAAGCCCTTCCGTCGCCAGCGTCAGGCTCCTGCCGAATACGCCGCCATCGCCCGCACGACGCCCTCGTCCTCGCCGACTGCCGCCACGAGTTCGATACGACAGTCCGGATGGCGGGCCCTGGCGGCCTCCACAAGCACCGGCACATCGCGCTTCAGGTGGCCACCCTGGGCCAGGAAGAGCGGCACGATGCGCAGACTGCGCGCACCGGCCGCAACCGAAGCCTCCACCGCCTCTGCCAGGGTCGGCTCCATCAGTTCAAGAAAAGCGACCGTCACCTGCGTGTCCGGCCGCAGGCGCTGCACCTCCGCCGCAATGCGGCGGGCCGGCTCAGCCCACTGTGGATCCCGCGCCCCATGGGCAAACAATACGATTGCGTCCTGCGTCATCCTCTACTCCTACCAATCTGCGTCAAAACTGATGTGACCATACTCGATGTTAATCCACGCCGTGGGTGGAACATGGTCAAATCCCGCTCCCCCAGCCTTCGCCGTTCCGACATGCCCATCCCACCCTCCACACGGCGTGCAGTCGCCACCCTCACACTCCTGGCCAGCAGCATTTTCCCCGCCCACGCCGAACTGCGTCCGGAATCCGTTCCCGGCGGCGTCGCGTCGATCCTCGTCGCGGATGCCGGCGCGCCACGCCCGGAAGTCCGCTACGCTGGCCACCCGGTGCTCCTGCAACAGCGCCGGGAAGGCTGGTACGCGCTGGTCGGCCTGCCCCTCGACACACCGGTCGGCGATCAATTCCTGGAACTCGGCCCGGACGGCGCCCGCCGCAGCCTGCCCTTCCACGTGGCCGCCAAGGCCTACCCGGTGCAGCGCCTGACGATCAAGAACCCCAAGATGGTCAATCCCGACGAGGAGGACCTGGACCGCATCAACGCCGAGCGGGAGCGGCAGATTTCCGTACGCAGCCAGTTCCGCGACGTGCCGGTGCCGCGCACGGACCTCGCGCTACCGGCCACTGGCCGCCTGTCCAGCCGCTTCGGCCTGCGCCGCATTTTCAACGACGAGCCCCGCGCGCCGCATACCGGCCTGGATGTGGCTGTGCCGACTGGCTCCGCTGTACGCGCCCCCGCCGATGGCGTGGTGACGCTGGTGGACGACTTCTACTTCAACGGGAAAACCGTCTTTGTGGACCACGGCCAGGGCTTCGTCAGCATGGTCTGCCACCTGGACAAGGCCAACGTCACGCTCGGCCAGGCGGTACGCCGCGGCGAAGTGCTCGGCCAGTCCGGTAGCAGCGGCCGGGCCACGGGCCCGCACCTGCACTGGAGCGTCTATCTGAACGGCGCAGCGGTCGATCCCGCCCTGTTCATCGGGCCGCAGCCAGCCCGTTGAGGACCCGCGCGGCGGCGAACAGTCCGACGCTGGCAGTCACCGTCACCACAGAGCCGAAGCCGGCGCAGTTGAGACCGGCCGGCCCGCCCACCGACGCCTCGCAGGCCACATCGGACGACGGGTAGCGGAGCGGCTCTGTGGAGAACACCGCCTCCACACCGAACTTCTTCTTCGGGTCACGGGAAAAGCCGTGGCCCTTGCGCAACTGCCCACGCACCTTGGCCAGCAGCGGGTCCTGGATGGTCCGCGACAGATCGTCCACGCGGATCTGGGTCGGGTCGATCTGTCCGCCGGCGGCGCCACAGGTAACCACCGGCACGCCGGCATGCCGGCAGAAGGCGATCATCGCCACCTTCACGCGTACCGCGTCGATGGCATCCACCACGTAATCGAACCCCGCACCCAGCAGCTCGGCAGTGTTGTCAGCGGTCACGAAGTCATCCACCACATCCACCCGGCAGCCCGGGTTGTAGCCGGCGATGCGCTCACGCATGGCCTCCACCTTGGCCTGCCCAAGGGTCGCGTCCGAGGCGTGGATCTGGCGGTTGATGTTGGACTCCGCCACATGGTCGAGGTCAATCAGGGTCAGCCGGCCGACACCGCTGCGCGCCAGGCCTTCGGCCGCCCACGAGCCAACGCCGCCGATGCCAACCACGCAGACCCGCGCCTCCGCCAGCCGGGTCCGCCCAGCCTCACCGTACAAGCGGACCAGGCCGCCGAAGCGGCGGGAATCGTCGGGGGCGGAAAAGTCGGAAGCATCCATCGGCAAACCATCCACAAACAAAGGGCGCAATTATCGACCCGGACGCCCATGGTGGGGCAAATTGCGAAGGAGAGACGATACGAACCAGAGCGGCCCCACAGGGGCCAACTGTAGGGGCGAATTCATTCGCCCGCGGACTTGGATCAGGCGCCGGAGGGCGAATGAATTCGCCCCCACAGAAGAGTCCGCGATGCGCTGCAGCACTCAACGCCAGGCGGGAACACCGCCATAATGAGCGCCTCCTGTCATCCATGCATTCCGGCACGCCGACCCATGCCCCGCTACACGCACATTCTGTTCGATCTCGACGGCACCCTCATCGACTCCGCGCCGGCCATCCTGGCCAGCTTCCGCGACGCCTTTGCCCACGCCGGCCTGAACCCGGTGGTCGCCATCGATGAGAGCATCATCGGCCCGCCGCTGCTGGAAACCCTGCAGCAACTCAGCGGCAGCTCCGACGCGGCGCTGATCGCCCGCCTCGCCGACGGCTTCAAGGCCAGCTACGACAGCGAAGGCTACAAGCAGACCGCCGCCTATGCCGGCGTCGGCGACATGCTCAAGACCCTGAAGGACGCCGGCCTGTCCCTGTCCATCGCCACCAACAAGCGCATCCACCCCACCCGCCTGATCCTCACCCACCTGGGCTGGCTCGACTACTTCGACCACATCTACGCGCTGGATCTGTTCGAACCGAGACTGCCCACTAAGGCCGCGATGATCGCCCGCCTGCTGGCCGACCACGAATTGCCGAAGGACACAGCCATCTACATCGGCGACCGCAGTGAGGACGGCGAATCGGCAGATGCCAACGGACTGCCGTTCATCGCGGCGACGTGGGGTTACGGGAGCATCGCGGCGGAGGCGCTGCCGGCCCACTGGAAGGCCGCGGCACAGCCCGGCCAACTATCCGACGCCCTGCGCAAGGCCTGACCCTCCACGCACACAGGCTCCAGGCCGGAGCCTGCGGCAGGACCACCCAAAGGAAAAACCCGCACCATGAAAATCGCGCTGATCACGGGCATCACGGGCCAGGACGGATCCTACCTGGCGGAATTCCTGCTGCAGAAGGGCTACGTCGTCCACGGCATCAAGCGCCGGACCTCCCTCTTCAATACTCACCGGATCGACCACCTGTTCCAGGACCCACACCAGTCCGACGGTCGCTTCGTTCTGCATCACGGGGACATGACGGACTCGTCGAGCCTGATCCGGATCATCCAGAAGATCAGGCCTGACGAAATCTACAACCTGGCCGCCCAGAGCCACGTCGCAGTCAGCTTCGAGGAGCCGGAATACACCGCCAACTCGGACGCCCTCGGCCCGCTGCGCATCCTGGAAGCCATCCGGATGCTCGGCCTCGAGAAACAGACCCGCTTCTACCAGGCCAGCACATCCGAACTCTACGGCCTCGTGCAGGAGACGCCCCAGCGGGAGACCACGCCCTTCTACCCCCGCAGCCCGTACGCCATCGCCAAGCTCTACGCCTACTGGATCACCATCAACTACCGGGAGGCCTATGGCATGTATGCCTGCAACGGCATCCTGTTCAACCACGAAAGTCCGGTCCGCGGCGAAACCTTCGTAACGCGGAAGATCACCCGTGCGATTGCCCGCATCAAGCTGGGACTGCAGGACTGCCTGTATCTGGGCAACCTCGACGCCAAACGTGACTGGGGGCATGCGCGCGATTATGTCGAGATGCAATGGCTGATGCTGCAGCAAGACCAGCCGGAAGACTTCGTCATTGCAACGGGCGTCCAGCACAGCGTGCGGGACTTCATCGACGCCGCCGCCCACGAACTGGACATGCACATCCGCTGGGAAGGCAGCGGGACGGACGAAAAGGGCTACTGGGTATCCGCCGACGGCACCCTCCGGGCCGCGAACCCCATCGTGGCCGTGGACCCACGCTACTTCCGGCCGACAGAAGTCGCGAGCCTCCTCGGCGACGCATCCAAGGCGCGGGAAAAACTGGGCTGGTCACCCAGGACAGGCTTTGCCGAACTGGTTGCGGAGATGGTGCGCGAAGACCTGATGGAAGCCCGCCGGGACGAGCTCGTCAAACAGCACGGCTTCAGCGCCTTCGACCACCACGAGTGACAGCCCGCAATCGGCACCGCTGAGAGAGCAATCGTGCGTATCCTCCTGACCGGCGGACGCGGCATGGTCGGCCGCAACTTCCTCGACCACCCGAAAGCCCGCGGCCATGACATCCAGGCCCCGGGCAGCGCCGAACTCGACCTGCGCGACGCCGCTGCGGTACGCAGCTGGCTCGCCGCAAGCCCACCTGACATCATCATCCATGCCGCCGGCAGGGTCGGCGGCATCCAGGCCAACCTGCGGGAGCCGGTCGCCTTCCTGGTGGACAACCTGGACATCGGGCGCAACCTGGTACTGGCCGCCCGGGAATATGGCGTAAAGGCCCTGCTCAATCTCGGCAGCTCATGCATGTACCCGCGCAACGGGACCAATCCGCTGCACGAAGAACTGATCCTGCAAGGCGAACTGGAGCCCACCAACGAGGGCTATGCGCTGGCAAAGATCACCGTCGCCAAGCTCTGCGAATACATCACCCGGGAAACCCCCGATTACCAGTACAAAACGCTGATTCCCTGCAACATCTACGGCCGCCACGACAAGTTCTCCCCCGACAGCGCGCACATGCTCCCTTCCATAATCCGCAAACTGCACGAGGCGAAAACCTCGGGTCGCACCGAGGTGGAGATATGGGGCTCGGGCGAGGCGCGCCGGGAGTTCATGTATGCCGGCGACCTGGCCGACTGCATGTGGCGCGCGGTCGAACAATTCGAATCCCTGCCACCGCTGATGAATGTCGGCCTCGGCCGCGACTGGACCGTCAATGAATACTATGCAATTGCGGCCCGGGTAATCGGCTATTCGGGGCGCTTCACCCACGACTTGACAAAGCCCGTGGGAATGCTGCAAAAGCTCGTCAGCATTGAACGCAGTGCCCGCTGGGGTTGGTGTGCCAAGACGCCCCTGGAGAAAGGCATCGAAATCACTTACGACCATTACCTGAAGGGCCCGGACCGATGAGCAGCTCCAAATACCCGCTTGCCACCTCGAGCTGGGACCAGGCGGAAGAAGAGGCCATGCAGCGGGTGATCCGGTCCGGCATGTTCAGCATGGGGCCGGAGGTCCGGGCTTTCGAGGAGGCCTTTGCGCAATACATCGGCAGCCGGCATGCCGTGATGGTCAACTCCGGCTCGTCCGCCAACCTGCTGATGGTGGCCGCCCTCTTCTATACGAAGGGAAACGCGCTCAAGCGGGGCGACGAAGTCATCGTCCCCGCGGTGTCCTGGAGCACGACTTATTACCCGCTCCACCAATACGGGCTCAAACTGCGTTTCGTCGATATCGACCTGCATACGCTCAATTACGACCTCGAACAGCTGGCCGCCGCAATCAGCAGCAAGACGCGCCTGATCATGGCAGTCAATCTGCTCGGCAATCCGAACGATTTCGACACGATCCACGAGCTGATAGCCGGCCGCGACATTATCCTCATCGAGGACAATTGCGAATCGATGGGTGCCGAATTCGGCGGGCGAAAAGCCGGGACTTTCGGCGCCATGGGCAGCTTCAGCTCGTTCTTCTCCCACCATATTTCCACCATGGAAGGGGGCGTGGTCGTCACCGACGACGAGGAACTGCACCATATCCTGCTTGCGCTGCGGGCCCACGGGTGGACCCGCAACCTGCCCAAGTTCAATCACGTCTGCGGTGAAAAGAGCGACGACCCCTTCAAGGAATCCTTCCGCTTCGTACTACCGGGCTACAACGTCCGGCCGCTGGAGTTGTCAGGCGCCATCGGTGTCGAGCAGGTCCGCAAACTTCCCGCCCTGATTGCCGAACGCCGGCGCAACGGTGCCCTGCTGCAACAGGCGCTGGCCGACCACCCCCATCTGCTGATCCAGCGCGAAACCGGGCAAAGCAGCTGGTTCGGATTCAGCCTGGTCATCCGGCCCGGATCAGGCCTGACCCGGGAACAATTGATTGCCCAGTTGACAGGCATCGGCTTTGAATGCCGCCCCATCGTCGCCGGCAATTTCACCAAGAATGAGGTCATGCGCTTCTTCGATGCCGAGGTGCAAGGAGAACTCGGCAATGCCGAATATATTGACGGGAACGGGCTATTCGTCGGCAATCACCATTACCCCATTCCCGACGCAATTGACGAACTGGCCCGGCTTTTCAGTTAGGGTCTGACGTCTGGCAATCGGAACAACATGCAAGAAAGGACATCTTATGATTTACGTTAACATCCAGGGCGGACTCGGGAACCAGTTGTTTCAATCTGCCTTTGGCTTGCTGGTGGAGCAGCGTTCCGGCGTTCCAGCCCGCTTTCTGAATCACAGCTATACGAATTACAGCTACGGATTCAAGTACGAACTCGAGGCGTTCCCCAATCTTCAAAACCGTGCGGTTCCCCTAACCTCAATCCCACCCAATGCCCTTCATTGTCGGGAAAACCTGAACGAACTCGCATCGTCCAATGCCCTTGACTACATAGCCGGGCTCGCCCGTGAGCACAAGGACATCGTCCTTGATGGATACTGGTCAAATGAAGCGTACTGGGGTGACAACGAGGGGTTCGTCCGCGCCCTTGTGACTCCAGTTCCACCCAACAGCGAACTCAGCCTGCTTGGTGAGCAGATACGCGACATGAATACCATCGGCATTCATGTCCGCCGGCACGAGTATGGGCATCACGGCGTAGCTTGCATGGACTATTACCGCAACGCACTGAAGGAAATTCGGCGCATCCACGGAGAACTGCCGGCACTGGTATTCACGGACGAATTCAATGTCTGCCAGTTCGAGTTCCATGGCATCCCCAATCTCCAGGTCGTGCATGGCGACCCCAAAGAGCCCTTGCTGGATTTTTATGGCCTCTGCAGCTGCAAGCACTTCATTCTGTCGAATTCATCCTTTTCATATTGGGGGGCCTTCATCGCCGAAACCCCCGATTCCATCGTGTACATGCCCTATCCGTTCTGCACCTTCTTGAGTACCACAGTGCTGCACCAACGGGCTCAGCGCTGGCACATCGTCGAGGGAGCTGTCCGAAGGGCGTGAATACTGAGCAGTTTTGCAGCGACCTGTTCGAAAGCTATATGATTCTCTGAGTACATGAGCCCTATCTTCAGCCTGTCCAAAATACCGCAGCAATATATTTCTCGAATTACAATTTGACCCTGCTCTTCATCGGCACCGTCCCGGCCGTCGGCCCGTGGGGCGAAGTCGATTCGGCCAGCTATCTCGACGCCTACTCCGACATCGATTTCCATGACATTGCCAATTAACGACCTGAAGCGCCACAACGCCCCGCTCGACGCCGAATTGCGGGCAGCCATCGGGCGGGTCCTCGAACGCGGCTATTACGTCCTCGGCCCGGAAAACAAGGCTTTCGAACAGGAGTTTGCGGCCTACCTCGGCGCGCCGGACGCTGTCGGCGTCGGCAACGGAACCGACGCGCTCGAACTGGCCCTGCGTGCCGCCGGCGCCGGACCGGGCCGGGAAGTGATCACCGTCGCCAACGCCGGCATGTATGCCAGCACCGCAATCCGCGCGGCCGGCGCAGCACCCGTCTATGTGGATGTCCTGGCCGACTCGCTGCTAATGGACCCGAGCCTGCTCGCCGCGGCCATCACCCCGGCAACTGCCGCCATCGTCGTAACCCACCTGTACGGCCGGATGGCTGACGTGGAGCAAATCGTCCCCTTCGCTCGCCAGCACGGCATCCCGGTCATCGAGGACTGTGCCCAGGCCCACGGCGCCCGCCGGCATGGACGCGCCGCCGGCGCCTGGGGCGATCTGGCCGCCTTCAGCTTCTACCCGACCAAGAATCTCGGCGCTCTCGGCGACGGCGGCTTGGTGACCGGGCAGGATACCGAGCGGCTGGCCCACGTCCGGCACCTGCGCCAGTACGGCTGGGCCACGCAGAAATACGAGTGCCGCGAAGCCGGCGGACGCAACAGCCGCCTGGACGAGATCCAGGCGGCCGTGCTGCGCGTCAAGCTTCCCCATCTGGACGCCTGGAACCAGCGCCGCCGGGACATCGTTTCCCGCTACCGGGCGGGCCTCCAGAATATCGGCTGGCAGCTTCCGCCTACGCCTGCCGAAGATGACGTGGCCCACCTGTGCGTGGTGCGCCCCCTGCAAAGGGAAGTGGTGCAGAACGTGCTGCAGGCGCACCAGATCGGCAGCGACGTTCACTATCCGGTTCCAGACCACCTCCAGCCCGCGTACGCCGGCGAGGCCCGCCCGGCATTGCCCGTCACCGAGGCCGCCGCGCGAGAGATCCTGAGCCTGCCCTGCTTCCCCGAAATGAGCGACGAGGAGGTCGCCACCGTGATCCAGGCCTGCCGGATCGCCTCCCAGAAGGAATCGACAACGTGAGCCATTTCATTCATCCGCAAGGGATCTGCGAAAGCCCCCGGATCGGGGCGGGAACGCGGATCTGGGCGTTTGCGCACGTTCTGCCCGGCGCCAGCATCGGTGCCGACTGCAACATCTGCGACAGCGTCTTCATTGAGAACGACGTCGTGCTCGGCGACCGCGTGACGGTCAAGTGCGGCGTGCAGTTGTGGGACGGCCTGCGCGTCGGCAACGATGTTTTCATCGGCCCCAACGCCACCTTCACGAACGACCCCTTCCCTCGCAGCAAGCGCCAGCCCGCACGCTTCTCTCAGACCGTCATCGAGCACAATGCGTCCATCGGCGCCAATGCCACGATCCTGCCTGGACTGACCATCGGGCAATACGCGATGGTCGGCGCCGGATCGGTCGTCACTCATTCGGTCCCGCCCTACGCCATCGTGGTCGGCAACCCGGCGCGTATCGTCGGCTACACGACGACCACCGCAGAAGGTGTCACCGCCCGCGCGGACAGCACGCCCGAACACGCCCAGTCGCGGGTCCGTGGCGTCTTCCTGAAGGAATTTCCTCGCCATCAGGACATGCGTGGCAGCCTGACGGTCGGCAACTTTGCCACCGACATCCCGTTCCTGCCGCGCCGCTACTTCATGGTCTTCGACGTTCCCAGCCGCGACGTGCGCGGCGAGCACGCCCACAAGGCCTGCGAACAGTTTCTGATCTGCACGAAGGGCAGCGTACGGGTCGTCGCGGACGATGGCCGGGACCGCCAGGAGTTCCTGCTCAACTGCAGCAACAAGGGGCTGTATCTGCCCCCGATGACCTGGGCCAGCCAGTACGCCTATTCAGCCGATGCCGTCCTGCTGGTGTTCGCCTCCCACGAATATGACGCCGCGGACTACATCCGCAATTACGACGAGTTCCTCGAACAGGTGACCGTCGCGGGAGATGCAGCATGAGCCGCTCCGTCGTCTGCTACTGCTACCACGTCTCGCATGTTTTCAATCTCGGCGAGATTCCCGCCATGCTGGCCGCGCGCGGCTGGCACGTGCGCTGGCTGAATGCCTTCCCGGCCACCTCCATGCCCGGCCCGCTGACTAACGGCATCGACTATCGTTTCGACGTGCCGCTGGAAGCGGTAGGCCAGGAAAGCGCGTCCCTGTACCTCACCCCCCTCGTCGCCCAGGCGGCCCATTTCCCCCGCGGTGCGCTGCGCGTGCACTTCCTGGTATCTCTGACCAGCCTCGAAGGCGTTTACGACGAAGGCATGTTCGACCACTACGATGCCATCGTCTGCGCCGGACGCCACCACATCGAAGAATTCGAGGCACTGGTGCGGCGGCGGAACCTTGCCGACAAACTGCTGCTGCGGGTCGGCTATCCAAAGCTCGACGGCCAGCGCCGGCAATTGCAGGCCTCCGGCCTCATTCCGCCGGAGAGCCCCCTTACCGTGGTCTTCGCCCCGACCCACGGCTACTACATCAACAGCCGTTTTTCAGTGGTCGGCCAATACGGGCGCAAGATCATCGGCAGCCTGACCGACGCCGGCGTCAAGGTCGTCTTCCGTCCCCACATGGAATCCTGGCGTGACCAGGACCGCGAAGAAGTCGAAGGCATCGTCAGTCAGTTCGATGGCCATCCCCTGTTCGCCCTGGACCGTTCGGGCAACTACTTCGAGACCTACGCGCAGAGCCACCTGATGCTCACCGACATCTCGGGCACCGGCTTCACCTACGCCTTCACCTTCGGCCGGCCGGCCCTGTTCTTCGCCCCCGATCCGGCCTCCGAGGAAGGCAAGAAGGGCATCCAGTTCGAACGCCGCGAGAACATCGGCCTGGTCGTCAGGGATCTGGATGCACTGGCACCAGCAATCCAGGCGGCCCACCGCCACTCCGGCTTCCTGCAGGGCCAGATTTCCGGATTCAGGGATTACCTGCTGTTCAATGTCGGCACCAGCGAAGCCAGCTTCGTCGAACACGCCCTCCCCCTCCTTGAAGCGCGGTCAGCCGCCAAACATCAGCGTTAATTTTGCGCAGGTACCCACCATGTCCCACAGCCAGCGACCCGACATCACGGTCGCCATCATGTCCTACAACAATGCGCGCTTCATTTCCCACACCATCGAATCGGTGCTGGCCGAAACCGGGGTGGCGCTGGAGCTGATCGTTTTCGATGACTGCTCTTCCGACGATTCGGTCGCCATCTTTGAGCGCTACACGTCGGACCCGCGCTTCAGCTTCTCTGTCAATGAGCAGAACCTGGGGATGATGGGCAACTACAACCGCTGCGTCGATTCGGGCAGCGGGCGTTACGTCGTGGTGCTCGGCTCCGATGACCTCGTGTATCCCGGGCATCTGGCATCCCTGTTCGCCGCCCTCGAACTGCACCCTGAATCGTCGCTGGCGTACACGCAATGCAACTGGATCGACGAGAACGGCGATCTGATCCGCCACGCCGACCATCCGGGACACCCGCCCCATTCCTATTTCGGCCATCGGGACGAAGTCGTCGACCTGCTGATCCACGACAATTACATCACGCCATCGGCCGTGATGTTACGGCGCAGCGTCCTCGATCGGGTCCGTCGGCCGGATGGCCATGTACACGCCCCCGACATGACCGCCGGCGACTGGGAACTGTGGACACGCATCGCCCGGACTGCGCCCGATTTCATTTTCCTCCGGCAGGCCACCCTCGGCTACCGTATCCATGGCGGCCAGGTGTCCCAGGACTTTTACCGCTCCGACAAACCCCTTGCCGAACACGTCAGCATCCTGGAACTGAATCTCGCCGACCAGGCGGCCCGCCGACGCTTGCAGAAGGCTGCCACACCAGTATGGGAACACTACGAACGGCGCCTCGCAAGCTATCCGCCGGACGTTCAGGCCAAGTACGCGCCACGCGGCGAAGCCATCAGACACCTGCTCTTTCCCCGCTCGAACCATGCGGGCGGCACAGAACCGCTGTTCAGCATCATTGTCACGACCTTCAACCGCCCGCTACTCCTCATTGACACGCTGCGCAGCATCGATGAGCAAACCTTCCAGGACTTCGAAGTCATCCTCGTCAACGACTGTGGCGAACCCGTAGAGCACCTACTGAACCAGTTTTCGGCTCCGATTTCACTGATACGGCACGGGATCAACAAGGGTTTGAGCGCCGCCCGCAACTCCGGCCTGAAACTGGCCCGCGGTCAGCACGTAGTGTACCTGGATGATGATGACCTGATGCTGCCCGAGCATCTGGAAACCCTTGCCAGCGCCATCGAATCACATCCCGGCCATGTCATCTACGTGGATGCAGACTACGTCAATGAAAGCCTCGAAGGCCGGCGACGTGTCGAGCACAGCCGCGGCAACCCCCTGGTCCATGAGGAATTCTCGGCGGATCGTCTGGCGGTGCAGAACTTCATCCCGGTCAACACCTTCAGTCATCCGCGCGCAATCATCGACCAGATAGGCGGTTTCAACGAATCTTTACCCGCTCTTGAGGACTGGGAATTCCTGCTGCGCCTGTCGGACGTCCTGCCTTTCTGCCACATCCACCGCACCACCGTCGAGGTACGCACCCGCCTCAACGCAGCCGGCAGCCACATGCTGGATCGGGAACGGGGCCGCCTGCCGGAACTCTACCAGGCCGTTTACGCTCAGCACCCCACTCGCGACGTAGACATCCGCCAGGCCCGCTCACAATTGCTCGCACGCTTCGAAGAGGCTCGCAAGGCCGCGACGAACGCCCCCAGCAACGCCGACAAGAACGGGGCTTCGTCCAAGGACGACAGGACAAACGAAGAAACCGACCGGCACAACTACGCCGTCTGGCGCTCGCGCCAGACACTCCAGGAAATCGATGCCCAGGTCCTCGCCGAACGGATGGTGCTCACCTGGAACCAGCAACCAGGCATCCACCTGCTGCTTGCGCTGTACCCTGGCGAGGAATCGCTGCTGGCCGACACGCTGGACAGCCTCCCGACCCAGCTCTACACCAACTGGCTGCTGACCGTCGTCACGGACCTGCCTGCACCGGAAGGCCTCGCCGATGCGCCCAACGTACAGTGGCTATCCCTGCGCGACGCAGCCCACATCGACTACGTGGTCGACGAGATGGCCGCGGCCTCGCCCGGCACCTGGCTCGCCCGTATCGAACCCGGACTGGTCCTCGAACCCCATGCGCTGCAGGTCATCGCCGACTACATCAACGCCCGCCCCGACTGGAAGCTCATCTACTGCGACGAGGACACGCTGCAGGAAGACGGCAGCTACACCGACCCGCTGTTCAAGCCCGACGTCAATCTCGACCTGCTGCGCTCCCAGGCCTACTTCGGCAGCCTGGTGCTGGTAGCCAAGGAAAGCTTCTTGTCCAGCGGCCGCTACGGCACGCACAGGGGGGCCGAGAACTACGACCTGTCCCTGCGCGTCCTCGACCAGGAAGGGGAGCACGCAGTCGGTCATATCAGCCAGGTTCTCGCCCACCTGTCCCGGCAGACCCGACGCTCCCTCTCCCCCGAAGCCGAAAAAAGCGCCCTGCAGGACCACCTGGCCCGGCGCGCACTCACCGCCGACGTCCTTGATGGCGCCGTGTTCGGTACCCGGCGGGTCCAGTATCAGTGGCCCAACGTACCGCTCGTCAGCATCATCATTCCGACGCGGGACAGGGAAGAGTATCTGCGCCCCCTCATCGAAGGCATCGAGGAGCGGACGAGCTATCCGAACTACGAAATCATCGTTGTCGATAACGACAGCAGCGATCCGGACACCATCGAATATCTGAACACCCTGCAGGAAAATGCGCAGGGCCATCCTGCGCGAGTGCTTTCCTGCCCGGGCGAGTTCAGCTGGGCTGCCAGCGTGAATACTGGCGCCTCAGCGGCTGCCGGTGACTACCTGTTCTTCCTCGACAACGACACCCACATTGTCCAGGACGACTGGCTTGATCGACTGATGGCCTTCGCTCAGCGCCCGGAAGTCGCCATCGTGGCCCCCCGCCTGACCTATCCCGAAACGGCCAAGGTGCAGGATGCCGGCACTATCCTCGGCCTGTACGGCGTGGCGGGCAGTCCCTGGAACAACAATGCCGACATCGACGAGCCAGGCTACATGGGACGCGCTCTGTGCGATCAGAACCTCAGCGCGGCAAGTGGTTCGGCGCTACTGGTACGCCGCAGCATATTCGTGCAGCTGAATGGAATTGACGGCCGGACCTACCCACTCTTCCATGGTGCCCTCGATTTCTGCCTGCGCGCCGGCGAACAAGGCCACAAGATCGTGTGGACGCCATATACAACGCTGGTTCACTACAACAGCGTTTCCCTCGCTGCGCGGCAACGCAAGCCGGAAGGCAAGTTAGTCGATCTGCAAGCCGGCCAAAAGGCCACAGACACGCTGTTCACTCAGTGGATGTCACGCCTAGCCAACGATGCGGCCTACAACCGCAACCTCAGCCTGGCAATCCCCTACAAGCCGGACCACATCACCCCCATCGACTGGGACACAAATTTCCATGACCGGCCGCGTATTCTTGCCACGCCGGTACCGGGTGGAGCAGGCGAATACCGCCTGCGCGCCCCCTTGCGCAGCATCAGCCAGGCCGGCCTAGCACACACCATGATCAGCGAGCCGCCGAAGGCCTTCTCCATGCGGATCCTGACTCCTATCGAGATCGCCCGTGCAGCGCCTGACATTCTGATCATGCATCAACCCCTTGATGACATGCAGAGCGAGGCACTTGATGCCTATGCACGCTATTTCCCCAAACTGCGCCGAATCCTGACGCTCGACGATCTTGTTATTGATTTGCCTAGGAAGCACCCCATGTACAAGAACGGCTACAAGGACGGGCGCCAGCGTCTGCGCCGCAACCTGTCACTGATGGATCGTGTCGTCGTCAGCACGCTGCCCCTGGCTGACCTGTGTGCCGACATGATCGAGGACATCCGGATCATGCCGAACACGCTGGAATGGTCCCTGTGGGGCGACGTGGCACCACCGCGGAAGCCTCGCAGCAAGCCCCGTGTCGGCTGGGCCGGCGCCCAGCAACATCACGGCGACCTCGAGCTCATTTACCCGGTGGTTGAAGCACTGGCCGATGAGGTGGACTGGATCTTCATGGGCATGTGCCCCGATGCGCTGAAGCCCTTCGTCCGTGAAGACCGCGGCTACGAGCTCGACTACCGCAAGTACCCCCAGGCCCTCGCCGCCATGGATCTGGACCTGGCGATCGCCCCGCTGGAAATCCATCCTTTCAACGAAGCCAAGAGCAACCTGCGGCTGCTTGAATACGGCATCATGGCCTGGCCGGTGATCTGCACGGACATCTTCCCGTACCAGAACGCTCCAGTGACACGCCTGCGCAATGATCCCGAGTTGTGGATCCGCGCCATCCGCGAACAGCTCGCGGAACCGGAAGCCCTGAAACAGGCCGGCCTGGCCCTCCAGCAATGGGTCAAGGATGGCTTCATCCTGGAGAATCACACCGCGAGCTGGTTCGCGGCCTACGGTTCCTGACGGTTGTCCAACTCCAGCCATCGGGCATATCGATGGCTGGAAAAAATGTGCCGAAGTCGCATTTTCGCCCTAAAGCTTTGCGTGTTTTGGCCGCTATCACTAGCCAAGCGGCAATCCGCCAAGAATCGCAAAAAAAAACAATTGAAAAAAGTCAACATATTTTTCTAAAGTCTTTGCGGCTCATCCCGTTAATGGACTCAACGGCGGTTGCCTTACACTCACCGGGCAAGGCGAACCAAAGTTAGGCCGAACGCTTATGTCTTGAACGGAATGAAGGAGAACCAAAATGGCTGCCACAATCAACACCAATGCGATGTCGCTGAATGCGCAACGCAATCTGTCCGCATCCCAGGCAGGCCTGTCCAAGGCCGTTCAACGCCTGTCCTCTGGCCTGCGCATCAACAGCGCAGCAGATGACGCCGCCGGTCTGGCCATCGCCGACCGCATGAACGCCCAAGCCAAGGGCTTTGACGTTGCGATCCGCAACGCCAACGATGGCATCTCCATGGCACAAACCGCTGAAAGCGCGATGCAGGCCATCACCG
The DNA here is from genome assembly GCF_041914405.1 of Zoogloea sp. Classification (NCBI taxonomy): domain Bacteria; kingdom Pseudomonadati; phylum Pseudomonadota; class Betaproteobacteria; order Rhodocyclales; family Zoogloeaceae; genus Zoogloea; species Zoogloea sp. The sequence continues at coordinate 53,881 of NZ_JAYSDK010000003.1, read as the reverse complement.
ACAACCTGCAGCGGATGCGCGAACTGGCGGTTCAGGCCTCCAATGGCACCTACACCAGCGGCGATCGCGCCAGCCTGGATCTCGAATTCCAGCAGTTGAACCAGGAAATTGCCCGCGTCGTGGGTGGCACTACCTTCAATGGCCAGAGTGTGCTGACTTCGGCGGTAAGCTTTTCGTTCCAAGTTGGCGCAGGCACGGCCAGCACTGACTCGATCTCTGTAACTAGCGGTCAAGTTGGCTTGTCTAGCGCCTCTTTTGGATCGACAACAGCAGGGGCGATTATTGCCTCGGTAGGTGCATCAGGTGCCGTTACCGCTGCATCCATTGGCGGGAGTGGCTCAACAAATGCCCAAGCCGCCATTGCGTCACTCGATGCCGCGCTTGACACCCTGAACACTGCCCGCGCCAACTGGGGTGCCGTGCAAAACCGTTTCGCGTCGGTCGTGCAGACCCTGCAAGTCGCCTCCGAAAACGCCAAGTCGTCCCGCGGCCGCATCATGGATGCCGACTTTGCCCAGGAAACTGCCAACATGACCCGCGGCCAGATCCTGCAACAAGCTGGCACTGCCATGGTGGCCCAGGCCAACAGCATGCCCAACAACGTGCTGTCGCTCCTGCGCTAACGCACCTAGAGTTGTTCGCCGCAGCAGGCGCCGCGCCATAAAAGGCACGGCGCAATCTGCACAATTAGGAGATCATCATGAGCATTCAACCCGTCGGACCCGGCGCAGCGCAGCAGTATTCGCCGCCGGCACGGCCAGCCAGCAGCGTTGGCGGCACCCGTCAGGCCGATGCTGCAACTCCTAGCGACGACCCCAAGGCAGTGAAGACCGCCAATCAGGTAGAGCAAACCGGAAGCACGCCACTGACGCCTGAGCAGTTGGCCCAGGCAGTCACGCAAATCCAGGACGTCATCAAGCAGACGGCGCAGAGTCTGCAGTTCTCGATCGACGAGGACACAGGCTCCACCGTGGTGAAGGTCGTCGATACGGAGTCCAAAAAGGTTCTCCGCCAGATTCCGTCAGAAGAAGTCCTGGCTATAGCCAAGGCCCTCGATAAACTGCAGGGCCTGCTCGTCAGGCAAAAAGTCTAGCCTGTGCACGAGCATGCGGACCACCAACCCACCCCCCAGGTGGGTTTTTTTCTGGAAGGAACCCTGGCCGGCTGGCACGGTCCATGCTGATCAAATGCAGTCACGCTGACGCGCTCAAGTTTCCGGCGCATCAGCCGTAATCGCAAACAGCAGGAACATAGCTTCACGGGGGCGCATCATGGCAACCATTTCATCTGCAGGTATCGGCTCCGGACTTAATGTCGAGTCCCTGGTCACCGGCCTGATGTCGATCGAGCGACAACCACTCTCGCAACTGCAGAAGCAGCAGAGCAGCTATCAGTCCAAGATTTCCGCCATTGGTACGCTGAAGAGTGCCCTTTCGTCCCTGCAGACGGCGGCAAAGGCGCTCACCCCCTCCGCCGGCCAGACGGCAACGGCATCTTTTTCCGCCTACAAGGCAACCTTTGCCGATTCCACGATCGCATCGGCAACAACCAGCAATTCGGCCGTTGCCGGCACCTACTCCATTGACGTCACGTCACTGGCGACCAATCAGCGTCTGGCCCTGAACACGACTTACGCCGCCGGCGCACGCGCGCTGACCTTCGGTGCGGACAGCTCACGCACGCTGACCATTAGCCTGGCATCCGGCTCCACGTCCACGATCAACCTGGACAGCAGCCAGAACACCCTTGCCGCCGTTCGCGACGCTATCAACAATGCCAATGCGGGCGCCAGCGCGACCATCGTCACTGACACAACCGGCAAGCAGAATCTGCTGCTGACGGCAACAACTGGTGGTACAGCCAACAAGGTCACCCTTGGCGGCACGGCGACGTTTGTCGATCCAGCCAATTACGTCGATGAAAACAATCCGGGCACGCCCATCGCAGCTGGCAGCGCCTTTACGCAGACCCAGGCGGCAACCGATGCCGTCGTCAAGATCCAGGGCGTCTCGATTGCGACCAGCGGCAATACCATCGCGAATGCGCTCGATGGTATCAACCTCACCGTCAGCAAGACCGGCTCCACGACCCTGACGGTCAGCCGAGACACCTCCGATCTGAAAGACAAGCTGAATACCTTCGTGACGGCGTACAACAACCTGAACTCGTCGATCAAGAGCCTCGGAGCCTACGACGCGACGACCAAGACCGCTGCCGTCCTGAATGGAGACACCTCACTGCGGACCATTCAGTCCCAGGTACGTGCGGCCCTGACCGGGACTCCCGCGAGCCTGTCGAGCAACGCCTACAAGACCCTGAGCTCCCTCGGCATCTCCTTCCAGAGCGATGGCAGCCTGACGGTCGACAGCACGAAATTCGACAAGGCCGCCAACACCGACTTCTCCGCCGTAGCAACCGCGATTGGCGCCTACGGCAGTGCGCTGAAGACAACGACCACTGATCTGCTGGGCACCGGAGGGGTCATCTCCAGTCGCACCGATGGCCTGACCGCCAGCACCAAGAGCATTAGTAAACAGATCGACGCGCTCAACAATCGGCTGACCATCATTGAGCAGACCTATCGGGCCCAGTTCACCGCCCTTGATACGACGATGGCAAGCATGAACACGACGAGCACCTACCTCACACAACAGCTCGCGCTGCTGAGCAAATAAGCCGTAAGATCAACCCAAACGGAGAACACAATGTCGTTCGGCCTCGCCTCCCGTCGTGCCGCTGCCGCCTACAGCGAAGTCGGCTTCGAAACCGGGGTTTCCACCGCCGATCCGCATAAGCTGATCCTGATGCTTTTCGAAGGCGCCCTGCTGCAGATCGGTACTGCGACAGCTGCGCTTGAGTCCAACAATGTCCCCGCCAAGGGCAAGGCAATATCCCACGCCATCGAGATAATCGGCAACGGCCTCAAGGTCAGTCTCGATTACGAAGCGGGAGGCGATCTCGCCGAGCGCCTTGGCGCCCTGTATGACTACATGTTGCAACGACTCATCTATGCCAACCTGCACAACAGCAAGCCGGCTCTCGACGAAGTCGCGAAACTGCTTTCCGAACTGAAAGGCGCCTGGGAAGAAATCGGCACGTCCGACCAGGCCAACCGCTAAGACTGCCGGAGATATCTGCATGAGCTCCCTTGCCCTGCTGGAACAAATGAGCACCTACTCGACCGAGATGGTCGATGCGGCCCGTGCCAACGACTGGGATCGCCTTTCCCGCCTCGAGAAGCAGGTTGCCTCCCTGCGCGACCGTCTTGGCGTCGAAGAGGCCCTTGCTTTTCCGGGACGCCAGAAGCGCATGTCCGAGGACGAGCGGCAGAAGAAGATGGCACTCATCCGCCGCATCCTGGACGATGACAAGGAAGTGCGCGTCCATACCGAGCCCTGGATGGACAACGTGCGTCAGCTGCTGTCCGGCGGCACGCGCGAACGGAACGTGCGCAAGGCCTACGGCGAGCCCGACCAGAGCTAAACGCCCGGGCAGGCAGGTGGTCTCACCATGATTCCCGGCGACCTCGCCTCCCGCTTGCGGATGCTCACCGAAGCGAGTTTTTTTTCCGGCGAGCCCACCGTTGCCCCGACAGCCCGTGTCAGGGCCGTCACCTCCATCCTGCCCGACTTCACGCCAGGGCAGCGCATCACCGCCACGCTCCAGGCCATCGCGCAGGACAACACCTATCACGCCCGGATCGACGGCCGTGAGGTCATCCTGTCGCTCCCGCAATCAGTGAAGGCGGGCGACACCCTCGAACTGATCGTCAGCAAGGTCACACCACAGGCCGTGATGGCCACCCTGGCCCAGCCCGGCGGCGAGACGCCCCCCCTTCCAAGTCAGGCAGCCCTCAGCCAGACCGGCAAGCTGATCAGCTTCCTGCTGACCGGCCAACCGTCAGTCCCCAGCGCCAGCCTCAACGGCGGTCAGCCCCTGCTGCCGACAGCTCCGCAGACGCAGGCTGCAGCGAGCCAGCTGGCCGGCCAGTTAGGCACAGCCGTCACCGAGAGCGGCCTGTTCTACGAAGCCCACCAGGCCCGCTGGTTGTCCGGTCAACTGGACACCGCTGCCCTGCGCCGAGAGCCCCAGGGCAGCATGCCCGCCACGCCCCAGATGCCCACAACCGCGCCCCAGCCCAGCAATACTCCAGCCGGTGCGCTTTCGGCCGAGATTCAGACCCGCCTTTTATCCGGCGGGGAAGGCGGCGTCGGCAGCACCACTGAAAGCACTGGCAACGCCCTCCTGTCTGGTGGAAAAACCGACAATACGGCACCAATCGCCGAGAAACTGCTGCCTATCGTGCATCAGCAACTGGACACCCTCGCCACCCATCAGGCCGTGTGGCAAGGGCAGATCTGGCCGGGGCAGATGATGGAATGGGAGATCGAGGATCCGTCCGCCGACGAACGGGGGGCACATGACGGTGAAGAGGAGCCCGAACCTTACTGGAACTCGACCCTGCGCCTGACGCTGCCGAGCCTCGGCGGTATCGAGGCCCGCCTGCACCTGACTCCGGCGGGTATTGCCGTGCGCCTGCTCGCCGATGACAACGCGACCCGTGAGGCCCTGCAATTGGGCGAACCCCGCCTTGCCGACGCACTGGCCGCTGCCAATGTGCCACTCACCGGGTTGGTGGCCGAGCTCAGGAGCACGCCGTGAACCGCCCCGAAGCACCGTTGGAAGTCCGCGCCGAAGCCGTCGCGCTGGCTTACAACGCCAATGCCTCGGCACCAACGGTAGTGGCCAAGGGTCGTGGCTTGATTGCCGCGGAGATCATTGCCCGGGCCAAGGAAGCCGGGGTCTATGTACACGAATCCCCGGAATTGGTCGCGCTGCTTATGCAGGTGGACCTGGACGCCCGGATCCCACCCGAGCTCTACGTCGCGGTGGCCGAACTGCTGGCCTGGCTGTACAGCCTGGAACAGGGGGCCCAAAAGGCAGCGGCCCCGTTCCCCGGGGCCGCACAAACGGTACAGCGCTGAGCCGCCTCAGGATTTGGGCGGAACGTAGCCACCGATCTGATCGGCACCACCACCGAAGAAATAGCGCTCCATCTGTTCGGCCAGGTACTTGCGCGCACGCGCATCCATCAGGTTCAGGCGGTTCTCATTGATCAGCATGGTCTGGTGCTTGACCCACTGCTGCCAGCCTTCCTTGGAGACATTCTCGAAGACCTTCTTGCCGAGCTCGCCGGGGATCGGCGGCAGATCCAGACCTTCGGCCTCACGGCCGAGCTTCACACAGTTGACCATCCGTGCCATGTTTCTTCACCTCTTGAATTGGGATTCCGGGGCAGCACCGCTGCTGCCCATGGGGTAGCAAGATTCTAGCCCGCCACGTCGGGGGGATCCAGTCGCGCCTCATCACTTTCCGCAAACGCCCAGCCATTGCCGCCACGGGCCTTGGCCGCATACATCGCCCGATCGGCCGCCCCGATCAAGGACTCACCATCATGTCCGCAGCCTGAACTGATGGCAATGCCGATGCTGGCGGTCACGCCAACCGTTGCCGTACCGAAGTCGAAGCGTAGGGCCGCGATGCAGGTACACACCCGGCGCGCCAGCTCGGAAAGTTCCGTCGGCGTGCCAGAGGGCACCAGAATCGCAAACTCGTCACCGCCCATCCGGAAGAACATCTCATTGCGGCGCACTACTGCCACCACCGCATTGGCCAGGCCGATCAACACCCGATCACCCGCCTGATGACCGAAATTGTCGTTGACCGGCTTGAAACCATCCAGATCGATGGACAGCAGACCTACATCCTCGCCGTGGCGGCAGCCATCCGCCAGCATGCGCTCAAGCTCTTCATGGAAGCGCCGTCGGTTGAAGATGTTGGTCAGCGGATCGCGCTCGGCGAGGCGCATCAACTGACCCGCCACCTTGCGCTGCTCGGTCACATCCTCGAAGACCCAGATCCGGCCAATCGAGCGGGCGCCATCCGGGCCGGGCACCACGCGAGAAAAATCGGTCACGATTCGTCCGTCGGGGAAGGCAATCTCGAAGGGCTCGCTCGGCTCGCGGCAGCTCAAGACCTCGGCGACATGCCGCTGATAAGCATCGGGGTCGGCGACCCGCTCCATCACGTGCTGCTGCAGCACCACATCGCGCACGCCAACGAAGCTCTCCGCCGCGCTCAAATCCCAAATGTCGTAAAGCGCCCGGTTGCAGTACACCACTCGTCGATCCGCATCCATGAACAGAATGCCAACCCGCACCACGTCCAGCAGTGCCGACAGGCGGGAACGCTCCTCGTTGCTGCGGCGGAGGTAGTGCTCGGACAGGGCCTGGGCCCGGCGCAACGCAGCAACCGATTCGAGCAGCTTGTACTCGGCCTCCTTGCGCGCCTGGATATCGCTCAGCGTCGCCCGCATACCCAACAGTTGACCGGCTTCATCATGAATCGGCTGCCAGCGGGCGAGAACCCACAGCGTCGTCCCTGCCTTTGTCAGCAGCCGCAATTCAAACTCCACGACGGTCCCGCTCTGCAAGGCCAACGCGACCTGATCACGGCAGTAACGGCGATCCCGGTCATAGACGAGCAGATCGATGAAATCTCCGGCAAGAACCTCATGGACACTGTGGCCCGTGGCGCGCTCGATCGCCCCATTGATCCAGAACAGGGTGCCATCCGCGTTGATCCAGCCCTCTATACCGCGATCGGCCGCCGCGGCTTCCAGGAAATACCGTGTTCCGCCATGGCGTGGTGTCGGCAAGCCGGCCTCTTCCATATCGGCGGAGGCCTGCCTGGCATCACCGCCCATCTCGCTCCCGGGCAAGTCATGCTCCTCGGGACGCGGCAGACGCTGGCTCCGCAGGATCAGATAAGCCCCCGCCAGCCCGGCCATCGTCGCCAGTCCCGCCGTCAGCGTCACCACCGGCGACTCCATGCCTGGCGGTAGTGCTGCGTGGGCAGGCAGGCATGTCAGACCCGGCACGAGCGCAAGCCAGCCCCACCTCGGTCGACGGCCCCGGGCGGAAGGCACTTGAAACTTGAACCGGGGTCTCGACCGCATCCTCACAAAGCCTTCATGAAAACCTTGGAGCGCCGGCTGACGTCGTACATCTCGAGTTTCTGTCGTGGTAACTCGGCCGGTGGTACTTCACGGAAGCCCCGCTCCCGGAACCAATCGGCGGTACGGGTCGTCAGCACGAACAGGCGCTCCACGCCGAGGGCTCGGGAACGGACCTCGATGCGACGCAGCAGCATTTCGCCCAAGCCGGCCCGCCGGTGTTCCGGCACCACCGCCACGCAGGCCATTTCCGCCGCGCGCTCATCCATGAAGGGATACAGCGCCGCACACCCCACCAGCACGCCGTCGTACTCGACGACCGTAAAGCGCTCGATCTCCTGCTCCAGCCGTTCGCGACTACGCCGCACCAGCGTGCCGTCGGCCTCCATCGGCGCGATCACGCTGCCCAGCGCTCCCACGTCCTCGATGGTCGCCTCACGCAGGCGGAACAGCGGGTCGCGGGTCAGCACGGTACCCACGCCCTGGGGCGTGAAGAACTCCAGCAGCAGGCCGCCGTCCTTGTCCCGGTCGATCAGGTGTGCCCGACCGACCCCCTTGCGCACCGCGCGGATCGCGCAGGGCAGGTACAGGTCGAGATCCTCGGTCAGCCCTTCACCGGCGTTCAGCATCGCCTCCGCATCGTCGGCAGTGATGGCCTCGATGAGCCCGCCCTTCGCATCGAGCAGGCCGGGCGCATCGCACAGGTAGATCAGCTTCTCGGCCTTGAGGGCGATGGCCACCGCCTCAGCCACCGCCTCCATGCTCATGTTGAAGATCTCGCCGGCCGGCGACACGCCGAGGGACGACATCAACACCACGTTCTGCTGGTCCAAGTCGGCGGCGATCTCTTCGGCGATCACCTTGCGTACCGCACCGGTGAAGCCGTAATCCACACCATCGACAACGCCAACCGGTTTGGCGGTGAGGAAGTTGCCGCCGGTCACACGCATATAGCTGCCGGCCATCGGAGTGTTCGGCAAGCCCTGGGAAAGCTGCGCCTCGACCTCCAGCCGCGTCACCGCCACCGCCGCCTTCACGCACTCCAGCGCTGCCGCGTCGGTGACACGCAAGCCCTTGTGATAGCGCGGCGTCAGGCCGCGCCGAAGCAGTTCGGCCTCGATCTGCGGACGCGCACCATGCACCAGCACCAGCCTAACGCCCAGCGCCGCCAGCAGATTGCAGTCATAGGCCAGCTTCTCGACCAGATGGGCACCCGCCACCTCGCCGCCGAAACCCAACACGAAAGTCTTGCCACGGAAGGCGTGGATATAGGGTGCAGCAGCCCGTACCCAGGCAACAAAACGCTGGGACAACTGCTCGGCACGCTCGGCGACAGGAGCGGTAACAGACGAATTCACAGGCACTTCCAGACCATCGGGGTTAAACGACGCAATATTTTATTTTGCACTTCTTTCATTTCTGCAGTGCCAGCTCCAGTTTGTCCACCAGGGTCTGCAGCACTTTTACCCTAGCGTAATATTTATTGTCCGCTTCGACCAGTGTCCAGTTCGCAGTTTCCGTGCTTGTGCGATCGATCATGTCGCATACGGCGGGCTCGTAGAGCGGCCACTTCTCGCGGTTGCGCCAGTCTTCTTCGGTCAGCTTGTAGCGCTTGAAGGACTGTTCCTCTCGGGCCTTGAAACGCCGCAATTGCTCCTCATCGCTGATCGACAGCCAGAACTTGACGACGATTGCTCCCGCCGACACGAGCTGGTCCTCGAAATCATTAATCTCTGCGTAGGCGCGCATCCAGTCCGCCTCCGAGCAGAAGCCCTCGACCCGCTCCACCAGCACCCGGCCGTACCAGGAGCGATCGAAGATCGCCACCCGGCCCTGCCGGGGCAGGCGGCGCCAGAAGCGCCACAGGTAAGGCTGCGCACGCTCTTCCTCGCTGGGTGCGGCGATCGGGGTGATGTGGTACTGGCGCGTATCCAGGGCCTGGGTGACGCGCCGGATCGCCCCGCCCTTGCCCGCAGCGTCCATGCCTTCGAACACCAGCACCAGGCTGCGGTTCGCAAAAGCCTCGCTGCGCACAGCCAGCGCAAGGCGCCCCTGCAACCGTTCGAGCTGCTTGTCGTAGTCCTTTTTGTCCAGCGGCTGGTTGAGTACCAGCGCATTCAGCAGGTTGCGCTCATCCACCGACGAAGCCAGCGGCGCCGCCGTCTGGCGGGTCCGATAGCCGCGCGCGACATGATCGCAACGGCGGCGCAAGCCCTCCAGCAGGGTCCGCCCGACCTGCACCGCACGGTATTGCGGATCCGAACCATCCACGATCACCCACGGCGCGATGCCGGTACTGGTCTGGCGCAACACATGCTCCGCCACGTCCTTGTAGCGGTCGTATTCCTCGTAGACCTCCCGGTCCGCATCCCTCACCCGCCAGCGGGTTTCCGGATTCGCCTCCAGCGCCTTAAGGCGCTTCTTCTGTGCCTGCTTGGACAGATGGAACCAGAACTTGATCAACAACACGCCCTCGGCCGCCAGCATCGCCTCGAACCGATTGAACTCGGCCAGTTGCTGGTCGAGGCGCGCCTTCTTGATGCGCCCGAAGGCCCGGTCGCCGATGGCTTCGGAATACCAGTTGCCGAACAGCACGCCAATCTTGCCCCGCGGCGGCAGGGCACGCCAGAAGCGCCACAGGAAGGGGCGCTCACGCTCCTCATCGGTCGGCTTGTCGAAGGCATGCACCTCGATGTGGCGCGGGTCCATCCACTCGTTGAGGATATTGACCGTCTCGCCACGTCCGGCACCGTCGATCCCGTTGATCAGGATCACCGCGGCAAACCCCTTGCTCTCGAGCAGTTCGAACTGCACGTCCAGCAGGTCGGTACGCAGCTGAGGTTCGATCTGCTCGTAATCGGCCTTCGACAGCCGGTGGCCAAGCTCGGCGGATTCAAACATTGCCTTCTCCCGGGAAGTCGCCCCAAAGGGTCTGCAGGGCAGCCAGCGCCGCCAGGCCGGCGGTTTCAGTACGGAAGACCCGGGGGCCAAGCGCCAGCGGCTCGCAAGCGGCCCGTTCGGCCAGGGTCAACTCCCCCGGCGACCAACCGCCTTCCGGGCCGATCAGCACATGCAGCGGCCCCGAAGGACGGGACTTGCGGGCCAGCGCGCCCGCTGCGCCCGGCGCCAGGATCAGCCGGGTTCCCTCCACCGCCTGTGCCAGATACTTGTTGAGGGGCAGTATCTCGGCGATCTTCGGCACGCGGTTGCGCCCGGACTGTTCGCAGGCCGACACCGCCACCTGCTGCCAGTGGGCCACCCGCTTGGCTGCCCGCTCACCGGACAGCTTCAGCACTGAACGCTCGGCCGCCACCGGTTGCACTGCCACCGCGCCCAGCTCCACCGCTTTCTGCACGATCCAGTCCATCTTGTCGCCACTTGCCAACGCCTGCACCAGCGTGATTGCCAGCGGCGATTCCCGCTCCACCTCCAGACGCGGGCCAAGGCGGGCCAACGGCTGTTTGCCCAGGGCCTGCAGGGTCGCGGCGCATTCGCCACCTCGACCGTCGAAGAGCACGATTTCATCGCCGACAGCCAGCCGCAACACGCGCTCGGCGTGGTGGGCAACGTCGGCAGGCAGGGGCATATCGCTGTCGGGAGCGAGCCCGTCAGGGCAGAAGAAGCGCGGATTCATCATGCTATTATCCGCAAAACCGCGTGTTTAAACGGGATTGAAACAAAATGCCGATCCGTCTCACCACGCTTCCGATCATCGCCCTGCCCCCATCCTGGGGCAGCCGCACCTTCACCGTCCAACGGGCCGCCCGATGACCACCAGTGCCCAACGCCTCGAACTCGCCCGCTCCCTCGCCGAACTGGTGCGCCAGATGGCCCGCGAGACCATCCTGCCCCGCTACCTGCGTGCCGTGCGCGAGCACAAGGCCGACGGCAGCGTGCTCACTGAAGCCGACCTGGCCTCCCAGGCGGCCCTCGTCGAGCGCCTGCCGCAGCTCATCCCGGCCCCAGTGCTCGGCGAGGAAATGACCGCCGAGGAGCAGGGCCGCGTGTGGCAAGCCGGCATGGACGGCCTGTGGGTCATCGACCCGATCGACGGTACCACCAACTTCGCCAACGGCATCCCCTTCTTCGGCGTGGCGGTGGCCTACCTGGTCAATCACAAGACCCAGCTCGGCGTGGTTTACAACCCGGTCACTGACGAGGCCTTCTATGCCGGCCGCGGGGCTGGCGCCTGGCTCAACGACGTGTCGCTGCCCCTGCGCAGCCCGACCACCCGCCTGAAGGATGCGGTGGCCGGGGTGGACTTCAAGCGCATCAGCCATCACCTCGGCGACGAGCTGGCCGTCCGCCCCCCGTACTACTCCCAGCGCAACTTCGGCTCCAGCGCCCTCGAATGGTGCTACGTGGCCGCCGGCCGCCTGGACGTCTATATCCACGGCGGCCAGATGCTATGGGACTACGCGGCCGGCCGCCTGATCCTCGAGGAGGCCGGTGGCTGCTACAGCACCCTCGGAGGTACGCCGCTGACCGCAGGCCCAGCCATCAAGCGCTCCGTAATCGCCGCGGCCAGCCCCGCCCTGTTCGACCAGTGGCGGGTCTGGCTCAACACCCACTCCTGAGCCGCATTCGGGCCTCCGTCAAAAAGGCCCGATTTTTGCTGCAACACCGCGACACCCGGCTTTACACCGGAAGTTGAGCGCTTTTGGCACAGGCCATGCCACCGTGCCCTGTGCCAAAACCATTCACTTTCGAGAGCAACCCCATGTCCATGAAGCACCCGATCATCGTGGTAACCGGCTCGTCAGGCGCCGGCACCACCACGGTGAAGCACACCTTCGAAGGCATCTTCTGGCGGGAAAAGGTCAATGCCGCGGTTATCGAGGGCGACAGCTTCCACCGCTACACGCGAGAGGAGATCCGCGACCTCATCATCGAGGCTGAAAGCCAGGGCCGGCGCGGCATCAGCCACTTTGGCCCGGAAGCCAACCTGCTCGAGGAACTGGAGCAACTGTTCCGAACCTACGGCGAATCCGGCGGCGGAAAACGACGCTTCTATCTGCACAGCGCCGAGGAAGCCACCCGCCGCGGCCTCAAGATGGGCGACTTCACGCCTTGGGAAGAACTGCCGCCGGACACCGACTGTCTGTTCTACGAAGGCCTGCATGGCGCGGTGATCACCGACAAGGTCAACACCTGCCGGCACGCGGACCTGCTGATAGGCGTCGTTCCAATCACCAACCTGGAGTGGATACAAAAGATCCACCGGGACACCAAGACCCGCGGCTACTCGCTGGAAGCCGTGCAGGAAACCATCCTGCGCCGCATGCACGACTACGTGCATTACATCGTGCCGCAGTTCTCCCACACCCACATCAACTTCCAGCGGGTGCCGATGGTCGACACCTCCAATCCCTTCATCGCCCGCGACATCCCGACCGCCGACGAATCAATGGTGATCATCCGCTTCCGCGATCCACGCGGGGTGGACTTCCCCTACCTGCTGCGCATGATCCACGACAGCTTCATGTCCCGCGCCAACACCATCGTGGTGCCGGGCGGCAAGCTGGACCTGGCGATGCAGCTGATCCTCACGCCGCTGATCTGGAAACTGATGGAACGCCGCCGCCAGTGGGTGTGAGCTGAAAGAGTCCGCGGGCGAATCAATTCGCCCCCACGAAATGGGCGGGACTGGTTGGCGGATGAATTCGCCAACCACGGCAGAGCATCTGGGCAAGACAGCAGCGTGCGCGCCTGATCAGCGGGTAGGCTCGGCCAACCCCCTCCTCAATGGGCGGCGGCCGCAATGCTCTGGCCGGCTTCGGTCTTAAGGTCGTCGCGGAACTCCCCTTCCCAGGCCTCACCGGAGGCCCAGGTCAGGCGGCCGCGGCCATGCTTCTTGCCAAGGTGCCAGGCACCGTCGTAGCGGTTGCCGTTCTTCCAGGCATAGCTGCCCTGCCCCTGGAAGAGACCGCGGACGAAATCGCCGGTATAGCGATCCCCCGAGGCGAAGATCAGCGTGCCCCGGCCAGCCGGTTCGCCGTCCGCCACTGCCCCTTCATAGCGATTGCCGCCCGGGAACTGGATAGTGCCGTAACCAACCGCCCGGTCGTCGGCCCAGTCACCTTCGTACCACTGGCCGCCGACCCAATTGAAGCGCCCCTTGCCCTGGCGCCGACCGTCTACCAGCGTGCCGCTGAAGCGCTCGCCATTGGCCCACTCGACGGTGCCCGTGCCGCTCACGACGCCGCTCTTGGGATCCATCGTGAAATGCCCCTTGTAGGTGGTATCACCGGCCACCAGCGTGGTTTCGGCCGGCGCCTCCTTGCGAACGCCAGCTTGCGGTGCATCGGCCACCTTGGCGACAGGCGCCGCAACAGCGGGTGCCAGCGCAGTCGTCTCGACAGCCGTCCTGACCACCTCCCTGGCAACCGGAAGCACCGTAGCCGCGCTCGGCGTCACCGCTGTCGCGGTCGCCGCCACGGAAGTCTTGACCGCAACCGGCTCGACGACCGAAGCCGGTCGGCGAGTCCCGTACAAGGCCTGCGCATTGGCCGGCAGTGGCGTACCCCGCTCGCGGGCGAGCGCATCCGCATTGCTGCGGGCCAGGTTCTGCGGATTGCCACGGCACTGAGTCGACGCATCGCGCCAGGCCACCTCGGCCCTCATCGACAACTGATCCTTCTCTGTCGCCGACACACCGTTACCAGCGCCCTTCACGCGCTGGCTCAGATCGGTGGCGCCATCCCACAGCGGGCCGCAGAACTCGGCGTTGTGCGCATCGATCTGGGTCTGCTCCACCTTGCGCTGGGCCTGCTGCTGCCGGGTGCCGGAACACTTGTCGGCGGCCCCTTCCCAGGCCATCACTGCCTTGCCGTAGAGCATCGCGGCATCGTCCCAGCGCTTGTCCCGCCACGCCCCCTTGGCGTAATCGATGAGCGCCGAGGCGTTCTTCCAGGCGGCATCGCAGGCCGGCCCCGAGCTCAGCAACTCGGCGTTCGCGGTGCGCACCTTGACCGTGGCGGCCAGGCTCTTGTCGGCTTTCTCCCGATGGGGTGACTGGCACACCGCCACCGCCTCCCGCCAGGTGGTTTCGGCCTCGGCGAGCAGGCGCTCGACTTCCGCCGGATCGCCTTTGTCCGACTTGGCCGCGGCAGCACGAAGATCCAGGTCCAGTGCCTTGTCGAAACGCGGCAAGCATTCACCCTGATGGCTGATGGCTGCCTCGACCAGCTTCAGCTCGCTGGTGGCCCGATCCCCTTGCCGGTTGGCCTGCGTGGCCAACGTCGGACAGGCTGTCGCCACCTTCAGAAATTCGCCACTGGCACTACGCAGTTGCTGCTGCGCCTCCTTCCAACGCTTGGCGGATGCGGCCTGGTGGCCCTGCTCGAAATGTGCCTCGGCCTCCTGCAACAGCACGGGGCAATCGGCCGCCACGCCAACCGACGCCTCGGGCATACCGCCAGACGCCTCCGGCATGGCCTGCTGGGCCCCCACGCTCCCAGCCATGGCAAACAGGCACGCCAGCAGCCCCCGACTATGCATCGTGTTCATCAACTCAATCTCCACCCGATTCCAAAGGCATTCTCAGCATCGCATCGATCAGCCCGCCATGCACCGCTCCGGCCGCCAGCGGGGCATCGTCACTGGCCATTTGCAGGGCCATCTGACCGCTCTCCTCCGAAGCGCTCTGCAGATCGTCGAGCTTCAGCGCAAACACGTCCAGGGACTCGCCTTTCAGCACCGCCGCCAGCATTTCTTCCCGCTGGGTCTGGCGAGCCAGGGCGGCATAACGCTGGAGGCGATCTTCATCGAAGACGAAGGGATTGCTGATCGTGTTGGCATCCAGGAGCTTCTGATGCAGCGTCGCACCGGCCAGCGGGTCCCCGCCGAGCTTGCCGATGCGGTCGTAGGCCCAGCGGTCCGCATCGTCGAAAGCTGTTGTCGCCACCCACGACAGGCTGGACACCGACATGCCGACCCGCGCCATGAAGCTGTCCCGCAACACACTGCCGAGCTGGCGCCCCGCCGACTTGGCGATCTCCTCGCCCACTTTCTGCGCGTATTCCTTGCCAGCCTGCTCGGCGATGCTGCGGGCCGCCTCCTGCAGGGCCTGCTTCGCGATGGCTTCGCCCGCCGACTTGGCCGCCGCAGCAGCTGCAGCCTGCGCCGCCTGATCGACCGCCACCTTGGCGGCCTGCGCCGCCGCATTGAGACCGGTGGCCAGCGTGGCGATCTCGAACAGCGTCGACACGATCTCCTTGGTGTAATGGTAAGTCTTCATCCGCGCCCCGCCCTCCTCGGACAGCCCCTGGGTCCACAGCACCATCCACAGCGCCTCATCTGGACTGATCTGGGGGCTGAACACCGTCAGCGGATAGATGCTCATCAACCAGTGGTAATCCTGGTAGGTCGGCGTGACCGGCGGCGCCAGGCGCGCATAGCCACGGCACACCTGCAGGGGCTTGATCATCACGAT
Source organism: Zoogloea sp. (assembly GCF_041914405.1). Lineage (NCBI taxonomy): Bacteria > Pseudomonadati > Pseudomonadota > Betaproteobacteria > Rhodocyclales > Zoogloeaceae > Zoogloea > Zoogloea sp. The sequence goes on along the minus strand of NZ_JAYSDK010000003.1, from coordinate 38,432 downwards.
CTTGCCCGCGGCCGTCTTGACCGGAAAGGGCTTGCCGCCGTCGCGCAGTTCAGCCAGCTCGGCCAGCATCTTGTTGGCATCCCGACGGCTGTAGCCCTTTAGCTCGACCAGCTTGTCACCGACCTGCAAGCCCGAGTCCGGTGCAGCACCGACGATGGTGAGACGCTCGTCCACCTGCAGCGCCCGCACCCAGGCCACGCGGTCGTCCTCGTCCCATTCATAGCTGGTCGCTACGCTGAACGGCAACTCCCACTGGTGGCTGCAGTCCGGATCCTTCAATGCCGCCGAACGCACGATGGCCGGCCGCAAGGCACGTTCGCCATGGCCGAGCAGACGCAGATTGGCGAGCAGGGTCTCGTTCACCTTGCGGCCATCATCGACGGTGTACTTGACCGAGCTGCAGCCGCTCAGGGTCAGCGCCACCCACGACAGGGCGGCCACGGCAAGGAGGCGCAAGGACATCGACGGGACGAATGTAAGCAAATGTAGAGCCCTGATTATGCCGTAGTTTTCGCGACGTCGCGCCCCTTGCCCCGGATCGCACTTATCCCCCCGCAAGGCTACCCAAGTACCCGGAAATCAAAGATAATTACGGTCTTTGCGCGCCGCTCCCCCGGCCGAAGGTTCTTCGATGTCTTCTACGCGTAACGTCAAGCTGCCCGTCTTCAACCCCCTGACTGGCGCGATCCGCGCGCTGGCCATGGACGCCGTCCAGAAGGCCAACTCCGGCCACCCGGGCGCCCCGATGGGCATGGCCGAAATTGCCGAGGTGCTGTGGCGCCGCCACCTGCGCCACAATCCGGCAAACCCGAAGTGGGCCGATCGCGACCGCTTCGTGCAGTCCAACGGCCACGGCTCGATGCTGATCTACGCCCTGCTGCACCTGACCGGCTACGACCTGTCCATCGACGACCTCAAGAACTTCCGCCAGCTGCACAGCCGCACCCCCGGCCACCCGGAAGTCGGCTACACCCCCGGCGTCGAAACCACCACCGGCCCCCTCGGCCAAGGCATCACCAACGCGGTCGGCATGGCGCTGGCCGAGAAGATCCTCGCGGCCGACTTCAACCGTCCCGGCCACGAGATCGTCAACCATTACACCTACGTCTTCCTCGGTGACGGCTGCCTGATGGAAGGCATCTCCCACGAAGCCTGTTCGCTGGCCGGCACGTGGGGTCTTGGCAAGCTGATCGCCTTCTACGACGACAACAACATCTCCATCGACGGCCACGTAGAGGGCTGGTTTACCGACGACACCCCCAAGCGCTTCGAAGCCTATGGCTGGCATGTAGTCCGTGAGGTACAGGGCCACGACCCCGTCGAGATCGAGGCTGCCCTCAAGGCCGCCCAGGCCGAAACCGGCCGCCCCAGCCTGATCTGCTGCAAGACCATCATCGGCGCCGGCGCCCCCAACAAGCAGGACAGCCACGACGTGCACGGCGCCCCGCTGGGCAATGCCGAGATCGAGGCTGCCCGCGCCTACATCGGCTGGAACCACCCGCCCTTCGAAGTGCCGGCCGACGTCTACGCCGCCTGGGACGCCAAAGAAAAGGGCGCTGTGCTGGAAGGCGAGTGGAACAACCGCTTCGCTGCCTACGCCGCAGCCTTCCCCGAACTCGCCGCCGAATTCACCCGCCGCATGGCCGGCGAACTGCCCGCCGACTGGTCTGCTCATGTGGACGCCGTGCTGGCCAAGGTCGCCGACAAGGGTGAAACCATCGCCACCCGCAAGGCCAGCCAGAACAGCATCGAAGCCTTCGCGCCCAAGCTGCCGGAACTCCTCGGCGGCTCCGCCGACCTGGCCGGTTCCAACCTGACCCTGTGGTCCGGTGCCAAGGGCATCAGCAAGACCAGCGGCGGCAACTACGTGTACTACGGCGTGCGCGAGTTCGGCATGGCTGCCATCGCCAACGGCATCGCGCTGCACGGCGGCCTGGTGCCCTACACCGCCACCTTCCTGATGTTCAGCGAATACGCCCGCAACGCCCTGCGCATGGCGGCGCTGATGAAGGTGCGCCAGATCTTCGTGTTCACCCACGACTCCATCGGCCTCGGTGAAGACGGCCCGACCCACCAGCCGGTCGAACAGACCGCCACCCTGCGCCTGATCCCCAACATGGATGTCTGGCGCCCCTGTGATACCACCGAATCGGCGGTGGCCTGGGCGGCGGCAATCGAACGCGCCGAGGGCCCGAGCTCCCTCGCTTTCTCCCGCCAGAACCTGCCCTTCCAGCCGCGCGATGCCGAACAGGTCTCCAATATCCGCCGCGGCGGCTACGTCCTGTCCGATTCAGGCACTGGTTCACAGGCAGGCAAGGCGCAAGCCGTTATCATAGCGACCGGTTCGGAAGTGGCGCTGGCGCTGACCGCCCAGAAGCGGCTCGCCGAAGAAGGCATCGCCGTACGGGTCGTTTCCATGCCCAGCACCAATGTCTTCGACCGTCAGGATGCCACCTACCGCGCGTCCGTGCTGCCCAAGGGGCTGCCGCGGGTCGCCGTCGAAGCAGGCGTCACCGACGGCTGGCGTAAGTATGTCGGCCTCGAAGGCGAAGTCATCGGCGTGGATCGCTTCGGCGAATCCGCCCCGGCCGGCGAGCTGTTCAAGTATTTCGGCGTCACCGCCGAGGCCGTGGTGTCCGCGGTCAAGAAGGTCATCGCCTGACCTTTCGGCAAACCTCAATCAAGGCCTGCGCCTCCTCAAGATAGGCGGCGCAGGCCCGGAAGTTTCGGTTTCGTGCATTTACACTAGGGAGAAGAGTCGATGAGCATCAAAGTTGCCATCAATGGTTTCGGTCGTATCGGCCGCTGCACGCTGCGCGCCATTTACGAGCAGGGTCTGCAAAACGAGTTCGACGTGGTCGCCATCAACGCCTCCGGCGATCTGGCCACCAACGCCCACCTGCTGAAGTACGACACCACCCATGGCCGCTTCGCCACCTCCGTGGAAACCGAAGGCGACAACGTCATCATCATCGACGGCAAGAAGATCCCGTTCTACTCCACCAAGGATCCGAAGGGCGTGAACTGGGGCACCCACGGCGTGGACGTGCTGCTGGAGTGCACCGGCGCCTACACCACCAAGGCCAAGGCTGCCGCGCTGCTCGAGCAGGGCGCCAAGCGCGTGCTGATCTCCGCCCCCGGCGGTGACGACGTGGACACCACCATCGTCATGGGTGTGAATGAAGAGGTCCTGAAGGGCGACATGACCGTCGTCTCCAACGCATCCTGCACCACCAACTGCCTGGCCCCGGTCGCCAAGATCCTGGCCGACAGCGTCGGCATCAAGCAGGGCCTGATGACCACCATCCACGCCTACACCAACGACCAGGTGACCGTGGACGTCCGCCACAAGGATCTGCGTCGCGCCCGTGCCGCCGCCGCCAACATCATCCCGACCAAGACCGGCGCCGCCAAGGCCGTCGGCCTGGTGCTGCCGCAGCTCGCCGGCAAGGTCGATGGCTTCGCGCTGCGCGTGCCGACCATCAACGTCTCGCTGGTCGATCTCACCTTCACCGCCGAGCGCGCCACCACCAAGGAAGAGATCAACGAGCTGATGACCGCCGCGGCCAACGGCCCGCTGAAGGGCATCCTGGCCGTCAACACCGAGCCGCTGGTGTCTTCCGACTTCAACCACACCACCGTTTCCTCCACCTTCGACGCCACCCAGACCCGCGTCATCAAGGGCGAAGACGGCTCCGTGCTGGTCAAGGTGCTGGCTTGGTACGACAACGAGTGGGGCTACTCCTGCCGCATGCTCGACGCGGCCCGTGCCTTCGTCAACGCCAAGTAATTCCGCCGTATCGACGCCCCGCCCTGTGCGGGGCGTTTTCACATCCGACGACACGTAGAACATCATCATGCAAGTCAAGAAACTCACCGACCTCGACGTCAAGGGCAAGAAGGTTTTCATCCGCGCCGACCTCAACGTGCCCCAGGACGACGCCGGCAACATCACCGAAGACACCCGCATCCGCGCCTCGATCCCGTCCATCAAGTACGCCCTCGACGGCGGTGCGGCAGTGATGGTCACCTCGCACCTGGGTCGTCCGACCGAGGGTGAGCTGAAGGCCGATGACACGCTGGCGCCGGTGGCCGTGCGCCTCGGTCAGTTGCTCGGCAAGCCGGTACGCCTGATCCAGAACTGGGTGGACGGCGGTTTCGACGTCGCCGCCGGCGAGGTCGTACTGCTCGAGAACTGCCGCTGCAACAAGGGCGAGAAGAAGGACAACGAAGAGCTCGCACGAAAGATGGCCGCCCTGTGCGACGTCTATGTGAATGACGCCTTCGGCACCGCCCACCGCGCCGAAGCCACCACCCATGGCATCGCCAAGTTCGCGCCGGTCGCCTGCGCCGGCATCCTGATGGGCGCGGAGATCGACGCCCTCGGCAAGGCTCTGCATGCCCCGGCCCGCCCGCTGGTGGCCATCGTCGGTGGCTCCAAGGTGTCCTCCAAGCTGACCATCCTGAAGTCGCTGGCCGACAAGGTTGACCAGCTGATCGTCGGCGGCGGCATCGCCAACACCTTCCTGCTGGCCTCCGGCAAGCGCATCGGCGAATCCCTGGCCGAACCCGAACTGGTCAAGGAAGCCCAGGCCATCATGGACATCATGAAGGCCCGCGGCGCTGAAGTGCCGCTGCCCGAAGACGTCGTCGTCGCCGACGAAGTGTCCGCCATGGCCCGCGCCAACAAGGTCTCCGTCGATGACGTCGGCCCCCACGACCGCATCCTCGACGTCGGCCCGAAGGCAGCTGCCAAGCTGTCCCAAATCATCGCCAATGCCGGCACCGTGGTCTGGAACGGCCCGGTTGGCGTCTTTGAACTGCCCCAGTTCGCTGGCGGCACCAAGATGATGGCCTCCGCCATCGCCCACTCCGAGGCCTTCTCCATCGCCGGCGGCGGTGACACCCTGGCTGCCATCGCCAAGTTCCACATCGCCGACGACGTGGGCTACATCTCGACCGGTGGTGGCGCCTTCCTGGAGTTCCTTGAAGGCAAGACCCTGCCGGCCATCGCTGCACTTGAGGCTCGCTACAACGACTGAGCGCATCTCCCAGTGCATGCCTGAATGCGGCCCATCCGGGCCGCATTTTCATTTTTTGCCGCCCGCGGTCGCATTACCCGAATGGCACGCTTCAAAATAGGCATTCGTTGACGATAATTCACCCAGTATTCCCCAGTACCCACCGGCCGTCCCGAACGCACGAAGGACAGGATTCATGCCAATTCCGGTAAGCGCCCTGCTTGGATCGCCCCGCCGCCTGATGGCTGCCATCGTGATGTTCGTGGCCCTCGATCTGACCGTACTGCTGATCAACCTGTGGATTGCCGATCAGGTCGCCCGTGACGCGGTGGCCATCAACCTGGCTGGCCGCCAGCGGATGCTGTCGCAACAGACCACCAAGGCCCTGTTGTTGGCCACCACCGGCAACGGAAATGTCGATGCCGCCCGCCAAGAGTTCAGCGAGGCATTCGACCTGTTCCGTCGCACCCTGAATGCATTTTCCGACGGCGGCGACACCCTGGGCGGCGATGGCCGGCTGCTGGAGCTGGACAGGGTCCACGGCGCCGGGGCAGGCGCGGTTGCCACGGCACGCAAGCTGATCGCACCACTGGAACATATCGCCGCCTCGGCCAACCAGTCGCGCCCCCCCGACGCCGGCGAACTGAGTTTTGCGGCGGACTACATGGTGCGCCACAATCGGGAGATCCTTGGCCTGATGAACACCCTCACCTCGGAGCTCGAACAGGAATCAGTGCATCGCACCCGCGAACTACGGGGCATCCAGACCGGCGCCTTCGTGCTGGCCCTCGCCAATTTCCTGCTGATCATCTTTGGCATGCTCGGCAAGTACCGCAGCGTGGAAGCCGACAGCCGCCGCTGGCGGGAAATGGCGCGTCACGACCCATTGACCGGCATCGCCAACCGCAAGGCCTTCGTCGAGGCTGCGGAAGGGATTCTGTCCCGCGCCGCCATCGACGCCCAGTCCGGCACGCTGCTGATGCTTGACCTGGACGGCTTCAAACCGATCAACGACAACTTCGGCCACCTGGCGGGTGACCAGATCCTGATCAGCCTCGCCGACAGCTTCGAGACCGCCGCACGGGCTACCGACATCGTTGCTCGGATTGGCGGCGACGAGTTCGTGATGTTGTGCCCCGCCCTGCACGGGGACAAGGATATCGCGCTGTTCTGCGAGCGCCTCATCGCCACCGTGGTGGCCCTGCCCAGTGGCAACTTTCCCGGCTGCCGCCTGGGAATCAGCATCGGCGTGGCCTGCTACCCCGACAATGGCTACGATCTGAACCACCTGCTCGCCCTCGCCGACCAGGCCATGTACACGGCCAAGGGCGCCGGTGGCAACCGCTGGCACGTTGCCTGAACCCGCCCCCTGCCCAATTGTCGTAGACGCGACACAGACACCACACACAAAGTACTGATCTTTATAAGAAAGACCTCTGGCACCCGGTTTGCTTACTCTCTCCGTTACGGAGAGAGTGATGAAACATCAACTGGATTGGTCATCTTATGAAACCGCCGGGCAGGGCGACGCCTATGCCGGGATACCGGCCAGTGGTGGCGATTTTGCCAAGGCGGTCGCGGTCTGCATCAACGACCGCCTGTGCCAGCGCAAGCCGAAGGGCGTCATGTGCCCCAGCTTCCGTGCCACCGACGCGCCCGGCCAGTCCCCGGGGGGACGGGTACTGCTGCTGAAGGCGGCCCTCAATGGCGAACTGGGCGACGCGCCCTTCGGCGACGAGCGGCTGGCCACCGCGATGGACCTGTGCGTCGGCTGCAAGGGCTGCAAGCGCGAATGCGCCAATCAGGTGGACATGGCAGCCATCAAGATTGAATACCAGGCCCAACGCAACCTGGCCCTCGGCACACCACGCCGGGACACACTCTTCGCCTCGCTACCCCGGCTGCTGAACCACCGCCAGATCTTGCGCCAGTTGGTGCGACTGCGTAACCGCCTGCCCCTGCTGGCCAACCTCGGTGAGCGCTGGCTGGGCATCTCCGCCCGGCGCAGGCTGCCTGAACCCAGCCCGCAAGCCTACCGCCCCCCTGTCGCCAGCAATCCTGACGGACGGGAAGTGATCCTTCTCGTGGACACCTTCGCCCGTCACTTCGAGCCGGAGATCGCACAAGCCGCCCACACCGTCCTGACGGCCGCCGGCTACCGTGTCACCAGCCTAGAACCCAGCGCCGACGATAGCCACCCCTCAAGGCCCCTGTGCTGCGGCCGCACCTATCTGTCCCTCGGCCAGGTCGACGCGGCCCGCGCCGAAGCCAGCCGCATGCACGCGGCGCTGCGCCCGGCCCTGGAGGCGGGCACCCCCATCGTCGGGCTGGAGCCTTCCTGCATCCTGTCCCTGCGCGACGATCACCTCAAACTGGGCCTCGGCAGCGACGCGGAGAAGCTCGCCAAGCAGGTCTACCTTTTCGAGGAATTCATCGCCCGCGAACACGACCGCAAGCACCTGCAACTTGAACTGAAGCCCCTGCCAGGCGGCAAGACCCTGGTGCACGGCCATTGCCACCAGAAGGCAGTTGGCGCGATGAAGTCCCTGCGCAAAGTGCTGCGCCTGATTCCCGACTTCGAGTTCGAGTTCATCGAGAGCAGTTGCTGCGGCATGGCTGGCAGCTTTGGCCTCGACGCCGAACACCGCGACATCTCCCTGCAGATGGCCGAACTGGATCTCCTGCCGGCACTGCGCAGGGCCCCCGACGCCGCCGTGCTCGCCAATGGCTTCTCCTGCCGGCACCAGATCCTCGAAGGGGCCGGGCGACAGGCCCAACACGTGGCCATCCTGCTCGAACGCGCACTGACCTGAGCGCATGCTGATCAGTTCGACGCCGTCCCTCCCGCAGCTACGCATTGGTCGGATCTTCGAAGAGAACGACGCTGATCGGCTGTTCCACAGCCTGCTCACCGAAACGCAGTGGAACGATGGCTGCTACCTTGCCGCCGGGCGACGCTTCTCACTGCCCCGACTGCAGGCCTGGTATGCGGATCCCGGCATCGACTACCGCTACGCGGACAACCTGCACAATTCCCATGCATGGACACCGACGCTGCAGGCCCTGCGCGAACAAATCCAACAGATTTCGGGACTGCACTTCAACGCGGTCCTGCTCAACCTCTACCGTGACGGCCAGGATTCCGTAGGCTGGCACGCCGACGACGAACCCGATCTGGGGCCAGACCCGGCCATTGCCTCCCTGAGCCTAGGCGCCACTCGCCGCTTCTCGGTCCGGCCGCGCCCCCAGGGCGAAGCCCGGCACATCGCCCTTCCCGCCGGCACCCTGCTGGTCATGGACTCCCCTTTCCAACAGAAATGGGAACACGCCGTCCTCGAGGATCCTTGCGTCATGAGTCCGCGCCTCAACCTGACATTCCGTCGGGTGTATGGCGGAACATGACATTCGCGCACCAATCGGAAAAGCGCGTCAACCTACAACGGTGCGGGAATGCCTCCCGCAGACATAAAACCGACATATCAACATGGTTTTAATGAAGGCATCGACGGGAAACAAATTTTTTAGATTCATGCACTTAACAATGAATCACTGTTGCCCTGGGGAGATGGAACGAAGTTTGCTGATCATGCCGCCATAACGATCATCCGGAGCAACAGCATGTTGGATACGGTCATAGTTGGCGGCGGCTTATGCGGACTGGCAGTCGCCAATGGCCTCGCCTCGCGCGGCGAAGACTTCGCCCTGTTCGAAGCCCGCACGCGTCTTGGCGGCCGCATCCTGTCCAGCGACGCGGCGACCCCAGGGCTGCCCGCCGACCTGGGTCCCACCTGGTTCTGGCCAGACAGCCAGCCCCGCATCACCCGACTGATCGCCGACCTCGGGCTGAAGCAGTTCGCCCAGACCGACGGAGAAACTCTGCTCCATCTCAAGGATCCCGGCACCGGCCCAACCACCCTGTCCGCGGGTCCGGTCCACGGTGGTGCCCGCCGCGTGTCCGGCGGCCTCGGCGCGCTGGTCACCGCCCTCGCCAAACGCCTGCCCCGCCACAGCCTGCATTTCGGGCACGTGCTGATGGCCGTCCGCAACTGCGGCGATCACGTGGAGCTGAATTTTCTCCGCGGTTACGAACCCGTCACCGTGCGCGCTCGTCATGTGGCGCTGGCCGTCCCGCCGCGCCTGCTCGAAGAAAGAGTGGATTTCTCGCCAGCCCTAGCCGCACCGCTGCGCCAGGTCCTGCGCGACACACCCACCTGGATGGCCGGCAGTGCCAAGGCTATCTGCGGCTTCGAACGCCCCTTCTGGCGTGACGCCGGCCACACCGGCAACGCCTTCATCACCCACCCGCAGGCGGCGCTGGCCGAGGTCTTCGATGCCAGTGACGAGCCGGCCGGCCGCACCGCCCTGGGCGGCTTCGTCGCACTGCCGCCGGCCCTGCGGGAATCCTTCCGCAGCGGCCTTCCGATGCTTGTGCGCAGCCAACTGGTGCAACTGTTTGGCGCCGCCGCCGAGCGCAGCACGCCGTTCATCCAGGACTGGTCATCAGAAGCCTATACCTGCAGCCTCCTCGACCAAACCCCGCCGGACGGTCACCCCGAATACGGGAACCGAGCCCTCCGTCTCTCGCACTGGAACGACAAGCTCTACTTCGGCGGCTCGGAAACAGCCGGCTACGGTGGCGGCTACATGGAAGGCGCCCTTGAGGCAGCCGGCCGCATCCTCAAGGAACTGGCCCTCGACCGGGCCCTGATGAACTGAAACACCATGAGCATCGGAACCAACGACCTGTGCGTCGCCCGCTTTGCCGCCTGGGTAGCCAAGCAGCGCAAGCAGAGCTTCGACCGCTACCGGATCACCCTGCATCGCAACCTGTCGGCCCAGCGGCGCCAGCACCTGACCCAGCAGGCCATTCTCGACACGGCCGCAGCGCTCTTCCGCGAAGCGCTGGAAATGCTTTACGAACTGCCCTTCGACAGCCGTGGCGTCCGCGTGGAGCGCGGCTGGTCGGAGCTTACACTACGCATCCTGGAGCCCTTCCAGGGCTTTTGCGAAGCCCTGCTGGACGACGCGCTACGCTTCAACCGCAGCTCCTGCGCAATCTCCAACTTTGCCGAAGAGCACCTGCCCAGCGTGGTCTACCAGCTGGAAATGCGCCGGGAGCTGGCCGCCGCATGGAAGGATTTCGCGCTGACCGCCAACGACCTGCTGGTGGACACCGGCCACCACGAGATGGCGAGCGCGGCCGCCTGAAAGACGGGCGGCAATCCAGCCCACGGAACGGCGGCTGACCGTCAGAGCCCCAGCTCGCTCCACATGGCATCGACCCGCGCCTTGATGGCCGCGTCCATGACAATAGGCGTCCCCCATTCCCGCTGGGTCTCGCCCGGCCACTTGTTGGTCGCATCGAGGCCCATCTTCGAACCCAGCCCGGCGACCGGACTGGCGAAATCCAGGTAATCGATCGGCGTGTTATCCACCAGCGTGGTGTCCCGCGTCGCATCCATGCGAGTGGTCAGCGCCCAGATCACTTCCTTCCAGTCACGGATGTTCACATCGTCGTCCACCACGATGATGAACTTGGTGTACATGAACTGACGCAGGAAGCTCCAGATGCCGAACATCACGCGCTTGGCGTGCCCCGGATACTGCTTCTTTATGCTGACCACGGCCAGCCGGTACGAACAGCCCTCCGGCGGCAGATAGAAGTCGACGATCTCGGTGAACTGCTTCTGCAGTAGCGGCACGAAGACCTCATTGAGGGCCAGACCCAGCATCGCCGGCTCGTCGGGCGGCTTGCCGGTGTAGGTGCTGTGGTAGATCGGGTCGCGCCGGCTGGTAATGCGCTCGATGGTGAACACCGGAAACTCGGCCTGCTCGTTGTAGTAACCGGTGTGATCGCCGTAAGGCCCTTCGAGGGCTGTTTCTCCGGGATGGATCACGCCTTCCAGCACGATCTCGGCGGAAGCCGGCACCTGCAGGTCGGAGCCCAGGCATTTCACCAACTCGGTCTTGGCGCCGCGCAAGAGGCCGGCGAACTGGTATTCAGACAGGCTGTCCGGCACCGGCGTCACCGCGCCGAGGATAGTCGCCGGATCGCAGCCAAGCACCACCGCCACCGGGAAGGGCTGACCCGGATTCGCCAGTTGGTGGTCGCGGAAATCCAGCGCACCGCCACGATGGGCCAGCCAGCGCATGATGACCTTGTTGGATCCGAGCACCTGCTGGCGGTAGATGCCCAGGTTCTGGCGGGTCTTGTTGGGGCCGCGGGTCACCACTAGGCCCCAGGTGATCAGCGGCGCCACATCACCCGGCCAGCAATGCTGGATCGGCAGGTCGGCGAGATCCACGTCCTTGCCTTCCTTCACCACCTCCTGGCAGGGGGCCGACGACACCGTCTTCGGCGACATGTTGAGCACCTGACGGAATACGGGCAGCTTGTCCCACGCGTCCTTGAGACCCTTCGGCGGCTCCGGCTCCTTCAGGAAGGCCAGCAGCTTGCCGACCTCGCGCAAGGCCCCCTGCCAGTCCTCCCCGCTCTCGCCCATTCCCAGCGCCACCCGCTGCGGTGTGCCGAACAGATTGGCCAGCACCGGCACGCGATGGCCCTTGGGGTTCTCGAAGAGGATCGCCGGACCGCCTGCTCGCAGCACGCGGTCGCAGATCTCCGTCATTTCCAGGTGCGGATCGACTTCAGTCTTGATCCGCTTGAGCTCGCCGAGACGCTCCAGTTGGCTGATGAAATCCCGCAGGTCGGTGTATCGCATGGAAGGAATGACAGGAAGGGTTGAAATGCGAACGGCCGCTGCTGCGGCCGTTCCTTGCCCGGATACCGGGTAGTTCAGTCCAGCAAGGCGTTCACCGCCTTGATGTCCTCGTCGCCGAGGGTGCCTGCCGCCGCCTTCAGGCGCAGCTGGGCGAGCAGCGTATCGTAGCGGGCCTTGGCCAGCCGCTGCTGGGTGTCGTAAAGCTGGCTCTGGGCATTCAGCACGTCGATGTTGATGCGCACACCCACGTCGTAGCCGAGCTTGTTGGCATCGAGGGCCGAGGTGGATGACACCAGCGCCGCCTCATAGGCCTTCACCTGGGCCAGGCCGCTGGTCACACCGAGGTAAGCCTGGCGGGCTCCCTGTGCGGAATTTCGGCGTGCGTTATCGAGATCTGCGCCCGCCTTGTCGCGCAGCGCCATCGTCTCGCGAACGCGGGAACTCGTCGCCCCGCCCTGAAACAGCGGCACCGCCACCTGCACGCCGATCACAGTGGAATCAATGTCGTAACGGACTGGCGCAGTCGGCATGAAGGCTGCCGTCGACGAAACGGTATTGCCGCGGCTGGCCACCAGGTCCACTGTCGGCAAGTGGCCGGCGCGGTTGCGCTCCACCTCGCGCCCAGCCAGTTCCACACCCAGCTGGGCCGCCTGCACGGAGAGATTGCCGCCTTCCGAGGCCGCCACCCAGGACTGGACGTCTCCCGGCTCCGGACGGCTCAGCGTGACGCCCTTGCGCAGTCCCTTCAGGCCATCTACGTCCTTGCCAGTCAGCACCGACAGGGCATGGCGCTTGACGGCCAGATCGCTGTCAGCAGCAATCATCTGTGCCGACGACAGGTCAGCCCGGGACTGGGCCTCGTGTACGTCGGTAATCGTCACAGTGCCCACCTCGAAGCTCTTCTTCGCCAACTCGAGTTGCTGGCTGTTCGCTTCGTGCAGGGCACTTGCGGCCGCCAGTACATCCTGAGCGGCCAGCACGTCGAAATAGGCCTGGGACGCGCGCAAGGCAAGATCCTGGCGGGCCTGGCGGTACTGCACCTCGGCCAGCGCCACCTGGATCTCTCCCTGCTTGAACTGCACCCAGTTCTGCCAGCGGAACAAGGGTTGCGTCAGCTGCACCTGCCATCCGTGGCTGTTGAAGCCGACTGAAGAGCCCGCCGGACGACGCGGGTCCATGTCATTCCAGGTGGTGTTCCCGGACAAGCCAATGGATGGCAGCAGTCCGGCACGCCCCTGCGGCAACTTTTCCTGTCCGGCGGCCAGGGAAGCCCGGGCCGCGGCCAGCGGCGCATCGTAGGCCAAGGCATCGCGATAGACCTGCTCCAGATCCGCCGCCGACGCACCCGCCGCCAACAGCCCCGCCACCATTGCCATCGCAAGACGCTTCATCCCGTGCTCCGTCCCTGTTCGACCGCTCAATACTGGGGCATGGTCGGGTCGACCTGGGCCGCCCACTGGGCAACCCCGCCGGCCAGATTGATCAGGTTGGTGAAGCCCTGGCGCTCCAGGAACATCGCCACCTGCATGCTGCGGCCGCCGTGATGGCAGATCACCACGATCTCCGCATCCGGCTCCAGTTCCTGCATGCGCGCCGGCACGCTGGCCATCGGCATCAGCACCGAACCCGGGATCGCACAGTACTCGAACTCCGAAGGCTCCCGGACGTCGAGCAGGAAGGGCGAAGGACGATTTTCATCCTGCAGCCATTCGGCCAGTTGCGGAGGGGTGATGTGATTCATCAGGGCTGTGCTCAGAAGGTGAAGTGGCTCTTCTGCGGCGCGTTGCGCATCGCCGGAACCAGGTTTTCAAACAGCGACTCGGTGCGGAACTGGCTTTCGGACACACGGGTCACCAGGGTTGCGGTCATCAGCGGCGCTTCGCCGACGAAGGCGAACAGGCGGCCACCTACCTTGACCTGCTCCAGCAGGGAATCGGCGATCTGCGGCACGCCGCCAGACACCACGATCAGGTCGTAGGGCGCGCTGCTGGCCCAGCCGCGCACCGCATCGCCTTCCTCGACGATGACGTTCTCCACGCCGTAGCGCTTGAGGTTGTCGTGAGCCATGTTGACCAGCGCCGGCTCGATGTCGACGGTACGCACCCAGTCGGCCTTGGCGGCGAGCAGCGCGGCGAAGTAGCCGGAGCCGGCACCGACTTCGAGAACCTTGTCGGAACGCTTGACCTGGATGGCCTGCAGGATCTTGCCTTCGATCACCGGGACCAGCATGCTGCCGCCGTGGCCAAGGGGGATCTCGGCTTCCGACAGGGCCAGAGACTTGTACGCTTCCGGCACGAACTCTTCACGGCGAACGCTCATCAGCAGGTCGAGGACGCCGAAGTCCAGAACCTCCCAGGGGCGGACCTGCTGCTCAACCATGTTGAATCGTGCTTGTTCGAAATTCATTGTGTGACTCCCGGATAAATATTAGCACAAGCTAATATTGATGATCTGCATGCCTGAATTGGTTGCGACAAAACTTTCGAATTTTAGCTCAGTTGTGCACTGCGCAGATCATCCGTAGCACTCCCGTCGCCCGGCACCGGCTTCACCCGGTACCACGCGGCGTACAGCGCCGGCACGAACAACAGGGTTAGCAAGGTGGCAACGATCAGCCCGCCCATGATCGCCACCGCCATCGGCCCGAAGAAGGCACTGCGGGTCAGCGGGATCATCGCCAGCACCGCCGCGGCCGCGGTCAGCGCGATCGGCCGCAGGCGGCGCACCGCGGATTCGACGATGGCATTCCAGGCCGGCAAACCCTTGTGCATGTCCTGCTCGATCTGATCGACGAGGATCACCGAGTTGCGCATGATCATGCCGAACAGGGCGATCGTGCCGAGCATCGCGACGAAGCCAAAGGGCTGCTTGAAGAGCAGCAGGAACAGCACGACGCCAATCAACCCCAGCGGCGCGGTGAGCACCACCATCGCGGTCCGCGAGAAGCTGTTGAGCTGCACCATCAGCACCGTAAACACCACCCCGAGGAACAGCGGGAAGCCGGCATTGACCGAGTTCTGCCCCTTGGCGCTCTCCTCCACCGCGCCGCCAGTCTCGATACGGTAGCCCGCCGGCAGGCGCGCCTTGATCGGTTCAAGCAGCGGCTCCACCTGGGCGGTAACGGTCGGCGCCTGGACGCGGCTGTCGTAGATCTGGCCGCGCACGGTAATGCTCGGCTCCCGGTTGCGACGCCACACCAGGCCCTGTTCAAAGGCGTAGCTGACGGTCGCCACCTGGCCCAGCGGCACGGACTTGCCGCTGCGGGTCGGGATCGCCAATTCGGCGACAAGGGACAGCTTGTTGCGCTCGAAAGCATCGCCGCGCAGCACCACGTCGATGGACTCGATGCCCTCACGGTAACTGGTCGCCGCCAGGCCGCGCAGCGAGGTGTTCAGGAAGTTGGCCACATCCTGCGTGGACAAGCCCAGCAGGCGCGCCTTGTGCTGATCCACCTCGACCTTCAGCACTTTGGACTGCTCGTCCCAGTCGAGCTGCACGTCGGACAGGCTGGCATTGCCACGCATCACCCCGGCCACCTCCCCGGCGTAGTGGCGCACCGTCGCAATGTCTGGCCCATTGACGCGGAACTGCACCGGGAAGCCCACCGGTGGGCCATTCTCGAGCCGCGTGATGTTGGCGCGCAGGTTGGCGAAATCCCGCTTGAAGAGTTCGATCATGCGCTCCCGCAGCGCCTCCCGGGCCGGGATGCTGTCGGTCAGGATCACGAACTGGGCGAAATTGGCGGCAGGCAGCTGCTGATCCAGCGGCAGGTAGAAGCGCGGGCTGCCGGTACCCACGTAGGCCACGTAGTTCTGGATGCCCTCCTCCTTGTCGAGGATGCGCTCCAGCCGCTCCGCCTCGGCCTGGGTCGCTCGCAGACTGGCCCCTTCCGGCAGGCGCAGGTCGATGAGCAGCTCAAGCCGCGTCGAGTTGGGGAAGAACTGCTGCTGCACGAGGCCGAAGCCGACAAGCGCCGCGACGAAAATCCCCAGCGTCGTGGCGATCACCACCCAACGCTTCGCCACACACCAATCCACGACGGCCCGGAAACGGTTGTAAAAGGGCGTGCGGAACACCGCGTCCTCATCCCCTTCCACATGCGGGTCACCCAGGCCGATGCGGTCCTTGAAGCGCTCCAGGCGCGGGAAGCGGCGCGCGAACCAGCTGGTGTTCTTCGGCGCCCGCGGGTCGGGCAGCAACACATAGCCCAAATAAGGCACCACCACCACCGCTGCCAGCCAGGACGCCAGCAGCGCAATGGCATTCACCTGGAAGATCGAGCGGGTGTATTCGCCGGTAGACGACTGGGCAGTGGCGATCGGCAGGAAGCCGGCCACCGTCACCAACGTGCCCGACAGCATCGGACCGGCCGTGCTGGTATAGGCGAAGGCGGCCGCTTTAGAGCGCTCCCAGCCCTGCTCCATCTTCACCAGCATCATCTCGACGGCGATGATCGCGTCGTCCACCAACAGACCCAACGCAAGGATCAGCGCACCCAGGGAGATCTTGTGCAGGCCCACGTCGAACAGGCGCATGCCAAAGAAGGTCACGCCGAGCACCAGCGGAATCGACAGGGCCACCACCAGGCCAGTTCGCAGGCCCAGCGAGAAGAAGCACACAACCAGCACGATGATCACCGCTTCATTCAGGGAGTGCACGAACTCGCTGACCGAGCGTTGCACCGCCTCCGGCTGGCTGGCCACTTCGGTGAGCTCCAGGCCGACCGGCAGCTGGGCCTGGATGCGCGCAACGGTCGCCTTCAAGTCTCCACCGAGAGCAATGATGTCGCCGCCCTTGGCCATCGACACGCCGATACCGAGGGCGTCCTGGCCGCGAAAGCGGAAGCGCGGCGCCGGCGGCTCAACAAAGCCCCGCGCGACGGTGGCGATATCGCCAATGCGGAATTCCCGCCCACCGGCCTGGATGCGCGTCTCGCGGATCGCCTCGACGGTGTCGTAAGCACCGCTCGGGCGCAGGTAGATGCGCTCGTCCTTCGTTTCGAAGTAGCCCCCAGGAGCCACTGCGTTCTGGCGCGCCAGCGCGTCAGTCACTGTCTGCACGTCCAGCCCCAGGGTGGCCAGCTTGGTGTTGGACAGCTCCACGTAAATGCGCTGCTCCTGCTCACCAATCAGGTCCACCTTGGCCACATTGGGCACCCGCAACAGCTCGGCGCGGATCTTGTCGCTCTCGGCCTTCAGGCGGGCGTAGTCGAAGCCATCGCCGGTCAGCGCGTAGATGTTTCCGAACACATCGCCGAACTCGTCGTTGAAGAACGGCCCGCGGATACCCGCCGGCAGCGTGCCCTTGATGTCGCCGATCTTCTTGCGCACCTGGTAGAAGATGTCCGGCACGTCCTTGGACGGAGTCGAATCCTTGGCGACGAACAGCACCACCGACTCGCCCGGCCGCGAATAGCTACGCATGTAGTCCACGTTGGGGACTTCCTGCAGCTTCTTCTCGATGCGGTCGGTCAGTTGCTCCTCGGTCTCCCGCGCCGACGCCCCCGGCCATTCGGTACGCACCACCATCACCTTGAAAGTGAAAGGCGGATCCTCGGACTGGCCGAGCTTCTGGTAGGACAGGATGCCGACCAATGCCAGCGCGACAATCAGGTAACGGACCAGCGGCTGGTGGCGCAGCGCCCATTCCGACAGGTTGAAGTGCTTCACGCGCCGCCCCCCGCCGCCTTCACGCTGACCGGAGCCGGCGCAGGCGCGGGCTGGTTGGGCGCCAACGGCTGCAGCAGCTGGCCGGCGACGATCTTGTGCACGCCGGCGGCGGCGATCGTTTCGCCGGGCTTCACGCCGTCGGCGATCAGCACGCCATCCTCCCGGTACTGGCGCACCGTCACCGGTCGCAGCACGGGCTTGACCAGCGCGCCTTCGGCCTGCATCACCCACACCGCACTGCGTCCGTCATGCTCGAAGACCGCCGCAGCCGGCACCAGCAGCGCCCCGGCCGCGGCCTGGGCATCCGGCAGTACCACGTTTGCGGTCATCCCCAGCTGTACCGCGGGGGTCGGATAGATGATGCTCACCCGAACCGCGTAGGTGCGAGTTGCCGCGTCGGCGCTCGGCGCAATCTCCCTCACCCTGCCACGCAGTGCCGTGTCGGGCTGGGCCCACAGGCGGATTTCCACGTCCTTGGCGGCGCGCAGCGCCGACAGGCGGCTTTCCGGCACGGCGATCAGCACTTCCCGCTCACCGTCGCGAGCCAGCTTCATGACGACTGAAGAATCCTTCACCACCTGCCCGACCTCGGCACTGACCGCGGTGATCACCCCGGCCTGATCGGCCACCAGCGTCGTGTAGCCGCTCTGGTTGCCGGCCACCGTCGCTTGGGCGCGGGCTTGGGCGACGCGCGCCTCGGCCGACTTGAAGGCCGACTCCTTGGCGTCCAGCACGCTACGGCTGACGAAGTTCTTGCCAACCAAATCCCGATAGCGCTCGACCTCGGCCTTCGCGAAAGCGTATTCGTTCTGCGCCGCCGCCAGCTGGGCGCGGGCCGCTTCCGCGTTGAGACCGGCATCGCTCGGATCCAGCCGGGCCAGCACCTGGCCGGGCTTCACCGCCGTTCCCACATCCACACGGCGCTCGATGATCTTGCCGGTGATGCGGAACGCCAGATCCGATTCATAGCGCGCCCGCACCTCGCCGGCATACAGCGCACCGGCCGCAACTGGCGCCAGGGCCAGCTTGTGGACGACCACCGGACGCGGCGCCTCAGCCACCGGCGCCGGTTTCGAACAAGCGGCCATCAACGCCGCGGCAAGGATACTCAGGGCCAGACTACGCATCATCGGGGGGACTCCTCGCGAGGCGCGACCAGCAGGCCGCGGAAGATCATGTCGAAATAAGTGTCGAAATAGGTGTCGGACACCAGGTCCGGCCCGGTACAGCCCGCCATCGAGTTTTTCCAGACGGACAGCATCAGCAGCGGGAAGAACACCAGTTGGCGCAAGGTCGGCACATCCAGCGGGCGGAACACGCCGCGCTCGATGCCGATGTCGATGGCACGCCCGAGCAGCGCCATCCAGCGCACGATGACGGCCTCATGGTGATAGCGGGCGACCTCTGGAAAATTGCCTGCCTCGGCGATGATCAGCTTGGAAATACCGCCGAGATCGGTCTGACCGACCTTCTCCCACCAGTCGAGGAGGATCTCCTTCAACAAGCGCTCCGGGTCGTCCTTGAGGGTCTCCAGCTTGGCTTCGATCTCATCGAAGAGCGGCAGCACGCCTTCTTCGATAACCGCCTTGAAGAGCGCTTCCTTGCTGTCAAAATAAAGGTAGAGCGTGCCCTTCGACACCCCGGCGCGGGCCGCCACCTCATCCAGGCGCGTCGCCGCGAAGCCCTTTTCAATGAACAGGGACAGCGCCGCGGCGGCGAGTTCGGATGGGCGCGCCTCCTTGCGGCGCTGGCGGCGGGTGGGGGTGACTGCGCTCATGGCGTTAGATTACTGACTGACCAGTCAGTAATCTAACCAAAACCCCCCGCGGAGTAAACGACGAATGGAAGCAGCCGACGCACTCCGGGCACGGGACAATCGCCGACAGCCCACGCGGGAGCTTATTCGTCGGCGTCGCCCCGGTACTTCTTGAGCTTGTACCAGAGGGTCCGTTCGCTGATCCCGAGCTGCGCCGCCGCGCGGGTCTTGTTGCCGTCACAGCGGCCGAGGGCGGCCTCGATCATGCGTTTCTCGAGGGCCTCGACGACCTCGTTCATCGGCCCCTCCGGCACGTCGCTAGTGGCGCTGCCGGTGGAAGATAACGCAACCGGCGGCGTATCGAAGACGAAATGCGCCTGGCGCAGGGTGCCGCCACCGGCCAGCACCAGCGCCCGCTCGACCATGTTCTCCAACTCGCGCACGTTGCCGGGCCAGGCATAGGTGGCCAGATGCTCGTACAGCCCCGGCTCGGCCAGCGGCGCGCCGCCGCTGCGCCCGTGCTTGGCGGCGAAATGGGCGACCAGGCCGGGAATGTCCTCCTTGCGCTCGCGCAGCGGCGGCAACGCAATGGCGAACACGTTGAGGCGGTAGAACAGATCCTCCCGCAGCCGTCCGTCGGCAATCGCCTGGCGCGGATCGCGGTTGGTGGCGGCGATCATGCGCAGGTCGAGGCTGATCGTCCGGTTGGAGCCGAGACGCTCCAGCGTGCCTTCCTGCAGCACCCGCAACAGCTTGGCCTGCAGGGCCATCGGCATCTCGGTGAGTTCGTCGAGGAACAGGGTACCGCCGTCGGCCAGTTCGAACTTGCCGACCCGCTCCTTCACCGCGCCGGTGAAGGCCCCCTTCTCGTGGCCGAACAGCTCGCTCTCCAGCATCTCGGCGGGAATCGCCGCGCAGTTAATAGGCACAAAGAGCCGCTCGGCCCGCGGCGAGGCGGCGTGGATCGCCCGCGCGGCGAGTTCCTTGCCAGTGCCGGTCTCGCCGGTGATCATCACCGTCGCCTTGCTCGGCGCCACTTGGCGGATCTGCTGATAGACCGCCTGCATCGGTGCGCTAGTGCCGACGAAGCCCTCCCAGCCGCGGTTCAGCTCTTCGCGCAGGAAGGCGTTCTGGCGGCTCATGCGGGCCGAGCCGAGGACCCGCTCGATGGCCAGCTCCAGCGCCTCCAGGTCGAAGGGCCGCAACAGGTAATCGCTGGCGCCGCGCTTCATCGCATCCACCGCGGATTCGACCGTGCCGTGGGCGGTGATGACGATAACCGGCACCGCCAGCCCTTCCTCGCGCAGCCGCGACAGCAGCGTGATGCCGTCCATGTGCGGCATGCGCATGTCGGTGATGATCAGGTCGAGGGGATGCTGCCGGGCCAGTTCCAGCGCCTCCAGGCCATCACCGGCGGAGAAAACCGTGTGCCCCATCTGGCGCAACATGATCTCCAGCACGCGACGCATGTGGGGTTCGTCGTCGGCGACGAGGATGTAACTCGGGTTCATGAGCTGTGCGGCCCCGCATGGCGGGGCAGGCGAAGGGTGAACAAGGCGCCGCCGAGGGGGCTCTGGCCCGCTACGATGGTGCCGCCATGGGCCTGGACGATCTGCTGCACGATGGCGAGGCCGAGGCCCACGCCACCTTCCCGGCGGAAGAAGAAAGCCTCGAAGATGCGCTCGCGCTCCTCTGCCACGATGCCCGGCCCGTCGTCGCCGATGCCGATCTCCAGCGCATCGCCGAGATCCACACTGAAAGCCTTGACGGTGCCACCTTCCGGCAGGATCTGCAGCGCGTTCAGGATCAGATTGAGAAAGACCTGGCTCATCTGCTCGGCGTCCAGCTCGGCAACCGGATCCGTCGCCTCGAGGGCTTCGGCGAACACCACCTGCTTCTTGGACGCCTGGCCGGCAAGTAGCGCAAAACAGCGGCGGATCAGGCCGTGAACATCGGTCGGCACGAACACCGGCGCCCGCGGCCGGGCACTGTCGAGCATCGTCGACACCAGCCGGTTGAGCCTCTCGGTCTCGCTGTCGATGAAGCCGGTCATCTCCCGTCCTTCCGGCGACAGACCCGGCTCCCGCCGCAGCATCTGCGCCGATGAGCGGATGATTCCGAGCGGCGTACGCACCTCGTGGGCGATCACCGACGCCATCTCGCCGACCATCGCCAGCTTGGAGGCCCGCACCAGGTTACGCTGGGATTCGTCAATGTGACCGACCATTTCCACGAAGGCCGTCGACAGTTCGCCGACCTCTCCTGCCCCACCGGGCGGCGCGCCCGCAAGACGACCATCGCGCCGGTAACGGCGGGTGAATTCGGTCAGCGCAACGATGGGCCGGGCGATCGCTCCGCTGACCCACGCTGCCAGCAGCAGGGTCGCGCCGACCAGCGCCCCAAGCAACAGCAGCGCGATCGCCACCATGCGGTGGATCGGCGCCAGCGCCTCGTCGAGGGGCTGGATCACCAGCGTGCGCCAGCCCAGGCCGTCGAAACCACCAAAGGCCGCAGCCCGGCCGACGCCGACCGCCACCGTCGCACCGTAAGCCGGCGTCGCGTCGAGCACGTAGGCACCGGCCGCCGTCGGGATAAGGGTCCACCCGCTCACCGGCCCGGCATCCGCCACCATGGCTTCGCGCAGACGGCGGGACGCCGCAATCAGACGCCCGCTGCCGTCGATGATGGCCAGCGTGCGGCCGTCACCGGCGGCCCGGTCGAGCATCGCATCCACCTGTTGCCAGTCGAACTCCAGACGCAGTTCGCCAAGGGGCGCATCGTCGAAGCGGGACAGGATGGGTGCGCCGATCGACAGGCTTGCTGCCGGCCCCACGGCCCCCGGCGCCGGCAGGCTGAGCGTCAGCGGCGTGCCCGACAGGCTCACTTTCCGGTCAGATCGATCATGCGTGATCACTTGCCCTAAAGCGGCAGGCCGGCTGCTGGCAACGATCCGCCCCGCGGTATCCAGCGCCGACAGATCCCGATACACCCCGCCGTAGCCTTCCTGCAGACGGGCGAGGAACGCCGACAGGCGGCGATCCACGTCCTGCACCTGCAGATCCTGCATGACCTCCAGGCGGCTCCAGATCGCGGCGTTCTGCAGGCGCTCGAACAGCACCTTGTCCAGGTCGGCAGCAATCGCCCCCGCCTGGCTGGCCAGGCTCTGCTCGATCTCGGCCTGCAAGGCCTGGCGCGCCTTGACAAACGCCAGGCCGGCCAGAAGTATGGCGGGCGCCAGGGCCACCACGACGAAGGCCTTGAGCAGGGTGCTGCGGATCGTTACCGGTCTGGGCACGTTATCGACGGAGAACCGCATCGGGACATGGACTGCCGAGTATACGAAAAAGCGCGGGCCTGCCTGTGCGTCCTGCTGCCGACCCTACTTCTGCTGAACGCCCAGGCCCGGGCCGACGACGCCGATGAAGCCCCGACGCCGATCCGCCTCGGCAACTACGAACTGGGGCGCGGCCTGCCCCTCGGCGACAGCGGCTTCACCGTTGGCGGCTACGCCACCGCACGCTACGACGACGTTCGCGGCCGCGATCCGCGCCTCACCGCCGACCACCTGAGCCTGATGCTGTGGTGGGAAGGCGGCGGGCGCCTCAAGTTCTTCTCGGAGACCGACTTCGAGGAAAGCCTGGCGACCAAGCGCACTGGCCCGGACGAAGAACGCTTCCTGGCCCTTGAGCGTTTCTACTTCGACTACACCGTCAACGACACGGCCACCGTACGCGTCGGCAAGTTCCTGACCCCGATCGGGCGCTGGAACCCGATCCACGCCGACCCGCTGGTGTGGACCACGTCCCGCCCGATGGTGACCCACGCGGTCTTCCCTGGCTACGCCACCGGCGTGATGCTGCAGGGCACGACCGAAATCGGTGAGCGGGAGATGGACTACTCGATATATGTCTCGTCCGGTACCGAACTGCGCCGCAAACCCGCCGAAGACCCCTTCACCGAAGCCCGCGGCGTGCACTTCAACCTGCCGGTCAGCAGCAGGCTGCAGGTCGGCCTGTCCCTCGTCGATTTCGAGCAGGACCAGACCCGGGGCGAGCGCAAGCGCCTGGCCGGCATGGATTTCCTGTGGACCCACAATCGCTGGGAGATCTCCGGCGAAGGCATCTACCGCGGATCCAGCGCCGGCGCACCGCATACCGAGAAAGGCGGCTTCGTGCAGGTGGTTGCGCCGCTGCGAGGCCGCCTCTACGCCGTCGGCCGCTTCGAGCAAATGCGCCTGGACGGCACCGATCACCCGGCCCGCAACTGGGTCGCCGGCCTCAACTACCGCTACGACCGGGCCCTGTCGCTGAAGGCCGAGGTCACTGGCGGCAGCCACCTGCCCGACGGCACGCCGGAAGGCCTGCTGGCCTCCATCAGCGTGCTGTTCTGAACCCGCGGATGCCCTTCGCCCCCATCCTGCGCAGCGGCTTCACAGCGTGCCTCGCAGCGCTGCTGCTCGGTGCCGCCAGCCTGGCCGACGCCGCCGAGCTGTCCGGCATCGCGGTGATCGTCGCCCCCGGCTCCACGCTCCGCGACCTGGACAAGCACGAGCTGGCGCTGATCTACAAGCGCAAGAAACGCCTGTGGCCGGACGGCCGCCGGATCGCGCCGGTCAACCTGCCGGCCGGCCAGAACATCCGGAAGGCCTTCTCCGTCGCCATCCTCGGCCATACGCCGGAGGAAATGGACGACTACTGGCGCGACCAGTACTTCCACGGCGAACTACCACCCTTCGTCGCCAGTTCCGAGGAGGCAGTAATCCGCCTCGTCGCCACCACGCCGGGCGCCATCGGCTACGTACCGGCCTGCCTCGCCGACAAGCGGGTGAACGTGGTGTTGACGATAGACGACGGCCTGCCCTGTCCGCGCTGAGGCCTGCAATCCCCGTCTACCTTTTTTGCAGTACTGCAAGTTCTTGCAGTCCCTCCACAAGCCCCTGACGCCACCCGCAACAGGCTGCTTTCCCATATCACATCAATCACTTAATCCCTCTTAAGGGCACATGGCACCCCTTTTGCGATATCGACAGCAAAGCCGGCGCAGCCCGTCGGCCCATCGTCCTCGAAGGGAGTCACCGTGTCGGCACTGCAAATTCCGTTCAGAACCCCGCCCGTCGGCACGCAGCCGGCTGGCATGCCACTTTTCCCGCCCTTCGAGCCTGCGGCCACAGCCCATCCGATCCTCGTCCCGGACAACAAACGCCTGATCGAACACCGCGGCGACGGCCGGCAGGCCGCCGAAGCGATGATCCGCAGCCGTTTCGCCGCCGCCTACGACGCCCGTATCGGGCATTTCATGCCGCGCCTGTTCAGCCTGCAGGAAACAGCGGACCAGCCGATCGGCGTCTGTGGCCTGCGGGAAGCCGCTTTGCAGCCGCTCTTCCTCGAATGCTATCTGGATCAGCCGATAGATGTCGCGATCGGCCGCGCCATCGGTCAGCCGGTCAGCCGCACGAGCATCGTCGAGGTCGGCCAGCTCGCCGGGCGCGGCGCCGGCAGCTTCCGCACACTGATCCTGCGCGTCACCGAGCGCCTGCACGAGGAAGGCCACCGCTGGGTGGTGTTCACCGGCACCACCGCCCTGCGCAACGCCTTCGCCCGCCTCGGCCTGGCCCCACGGGAACTGGCGCTGGCCGACCCCGCCTGCCTGTCCGCCGCGGAGAAGGCCGACTGGGGCAGCTACTACCAGCACAGCCCACGGGTGATGTTCGGCGACATCCGCGAGGGTTTCGCCGCCATCGCCGGGCGTCTCGCAGGAAGCCGGCCGGCATGAGTCACCTGAGCCACCACCCGGGCGCCCTGCTGGCCGCCCTCGTTCGCCACGCGGTAACGACGCCCGACACCATCGCGCTGGAAGGCCCGGCCAGCGGCCTCAGCTACGCAGGCCTCGCCGAAGCCGTCGGCACGCTGGCCGAAACCCTCCTGGCCCTGCGCCCGCGGGTCGTAGGACTGCTCGCCGAAAACGGCCCCGACTGGGCGGTGGCGGATCTGGCCTGCCTCGCCGCCGGCATTCCGCTCGTGCCGCTGCCAACCTTCTTCACAGCAGCCCAGCATGCCCATGCGGTCCGCCAGGCAGGCGTCGACCTGCTGCTGAGCGACCGCCCGGACGCACTGGGCACGCTCGCCCGAGCAGGCACTCCGCGCCGACTGCACGGCAGCCTGTACCTGCGCCGGCTCAACTCGGCACCGGCGCGCCTGCCCTCCGGCACCCTCAAGATCACCTTCACGTCCGGCACCACCGGCACACCGAAGGGCGTCTGCCTGGGCCGCGAGGCCATCGAAAGCGTGGCCGCCAGCCTGCAACAGGCCAGCGCGGCCCGGCCAGACGACCGCCACCTGGCCCTGCTGCCCCTGGCGACGCTACTGGAAAACATCGGTGGACTGTATGTCCCGCTGCTGGCCGGCGCGACGACGCGCCTGCTGCCGGGCGAACAGGTCGGCCTGAACGGCAGCGCCGGCGTCGATCCGGCGCGCCTGCTGACCGCTCTCGGCACCGCCCGTGCCACCTCGACCATCCTCGTACCGCAGTTGCTGCTGGCCCTGGTCGCGGCGCTCCGCACCGGCGCTGCGCAACCGTCCGCGCTGCGCTATGTCGCCGTCGGCGGCGCCCCGGTCTCGCCGCGCCTGCTGGAAGCCGCCACTGCGCGGGGCCTGCCGGTCTTCGAGGGCTATGGCTTGTCGGAATGCGCGTCGGTGGTCGCCGTCAATCGCCCCGGCGACAACCGGCCGGGCAGCGTCGGCCGCCCTCTGCCGCATGTCGCGCTGGCGATCGGCCCCGGCGGCGCCATCCACATCGGCGGCGCCGGCTTTCTCGGCTACCTGGGCGAAGCGCCGCGCGACGGCGCATGGGTCGACACCGGCGACGTCGGCCACCTGGATGCGGACGGTCGGCTGCACATCACCGGCCGCCGCAAGAACATGTTCATCACGGCCTTCGGGCGCAACGTGGCACCGGAATGGGTCGAGCGGGAACTGCTGCTGCAGGCGCCGATCGCCCAGGCCGCGGTGTTCGGCGAGGGCCGCAGCAGCAACGTCGCGGTGATCGTGCCGCGCGGCACGGCCAGCCAAGCCGACATCGACGCAGCCATCGCCGCTGCCAACCGGGATCTGCCCGATTACGCCCGCGTCGGCACGTGGATCCGCGCCACGACGCCTTTCAACCCCGACAACGGGCAGCTCACCGCCAACGGCCGGCCACGCCGCGAGGCCATCGCCAGCGCGTATGCCAACGCACTGACTCCAACCCATCCGTCCGACACATCGAAAGAGACCCATGGACTGCTTTGCTGAACTGGAACAGGCGACCCGCGCCGAACGCACCCGCCTGCTGTCCGCCCCGATCATCGCCGGCGCCTTCGGCGGACGCGTCAGCCGTGCCCAGTACCTGGCCTTCCTGACCCAGGCCTATCACCACGTGCGCCACACCGTGCCGCTGCTGATGAGCTGCTGCGGCCGCCTGCCGGCCCGCCTGGAATGGCTGCGCGACGCCACGGCCCACTACATCGACGAAGAGCTGGGCCACCAGGAATGGATCCTCAACGACATCGCCGCTACCGGCGGTGATGCGGAAGTGGTGCGCCATGGCCAGCCCGCCTTCGAGACCGAGCTGATGGTCGCCTACGCCTACGACACCGTGCAGCGCGGCAATCCAGTCGGCTTCTTCGGCATGGTCTATGTGCTGGAGAGCACCAGCGTCGCGCTGGCCAGCCAGCTGGCCAGCACCCTCGGCCCCGCCCTCGACCTGCCGCCCCGCGCCTTCAGCTATCTGAGCAGCCACGGCAGCCTCGACGTCAGCCACATGGAGCACTTCCGCGCGCTGGTGAATCGCCTCGACGAGCCGGCCGACAAGGCCGCCCTCCTGCACGCGGCCAACCGCTTCTTCCGCCTGTACGGCGACCTCATCCGCAGCCTTCCTACCGGAGACGCAGCATGAAAGACAAGACCATCCTGATCACCGGCGCCAGCGGCGGCATCGGCCGCGCCCTGGCCCGCAGCTTCGCCAGCGCCGGCGCCCGCGTGGTGCTCCTCGGCCGCCAATCCAGGCCGCTGATCGAGCTCGTCGCCAGCCTGCGCGCCGAAGGCCACGAAGCGCGGCTGGTCATCGCCGACCTGCTCACCACATCGCCGGCGGACGTCGCCCGCAAGGCCATCAACGCCTTCGGCAGTCTCGACGGGATCATCAACTGCGCCGGCGTACAGCACTTCGGGCTGAGTGCCGACCAATCGGCCGCCGCCACCGCCGAGACCTTCGCAGTGAATACCGTGGCGCCGATCCAGCTGATCCAGGCCCTGCTGCCCCACCTGCAAGGCCGCCCCGAAGCCCATGTCGTCAATGTCGGCTCGATCTTCGGCTCCATCGCCTTCCCGTGCTTCGCCACCTACTCCGCCAGCAAGTTCGCGCTGCGCGGCTACTCGGAAGCCCTGCGGCGGGAACTGGCCGGCGGACCGGTGCAGGTGCACTACGTGGCCCCCCGCTACACCCGCACCGCGATCAACAGCGAAGCCGTCGCCCACATGGCCGACGCGCTCGGCATGCACCAGGACAGCCCCGAGGCCGTCGCCGAGCAGGTCCTCGCCGCCGTACTGCACAAGGCGGCCGACACCTACCTGGGCTGGCCGGAGAAGCTCTTCGTCCGCCTCAACGCCATCCTGCCGCGCCTGGTGGACCGGGCGCTGATCCGCCAAGGGCGCCAGATGCGCCCCTTCGCCCGCCACCATCTGGCCGAATCCAACTAGGAGCCCCTCATGAAGAAACCCCTCGCCACCCTGCTGCTCGCCCTGCTGTCCGCCACCGCGCTGGCCGATGACGGCAAGCTCGAACCTTCCGTCGCCGACATCGCCCACCGCTGGGCGCGCATCAACTACCAGGCCCCGACCAAGGAGCACGAGAAAGCCTTCAAGGAGCTCGCCGAGCA
Organism: Zoogloea sp.; assembly: GCF_041914405.1. Lineage (NCBI taxonomy): Bacteria > Pseudomonadati > Pseudomonadota > Betaproteobacteria > Rhodocyclales > Zoogloeaceae > Zoogloea > Zoogloea sp. The sequence continues at coordinate 10,350 of NZ_JAYSDK010000003.1, read as the reverse complement.
GGCCGACAAGCTGGTCGTCGCGGAGCCCGGCAAACCCCAGCCGATGGTCTGGGAAGCCATTGTGCTGGCCAGCTACGCCAAGGCCAACGGCGGCCTCGGTGCGTTGTCTGCCGCCAAGCAGGCCCGCGACCTGCTGCTGGCCGCCGAGAAGATCGACCCGCAAACGCTCCACGGTTCCGTCTACACCAGTCTCGGCAGCCTCTACGCCAAGGTGCCGGGCTGGCCGATCGGTTTCGGCGACAAGGAGCGGGCCCGCAAGTATCTGGACACGGCGCTGAAGATGAACCCGAAGGGCATCGACGCCCACTACTTCTACGCCGACTACCTGGCCGACAAGGGCGACTACGCCGCCGCCGTCGAGCATCTGCAGCAAGCCCTCGCAGCCCCGCCTCGCCCCGGCCGCGAAGATGCGGATGCCGGCCGCCACAAAGACGTGCAGACCCTGCTCGACGAAATCCGCAGCAAGCACGCCGACAAGCTGGCCGCCAGATGAACACCCGGGCCGCCCCCGCCACCGCCCCGGCCTGGCGCAGCCGCCTGGTGGATTACACCCTGTGCGCGCTGGCCGCCGCCTGCGGCATGGCCGGCTACGACTGGCTGTACCGCGAAATTCTGGCCATGTGCTTCTGACGCCGACGCGCGGTCAGCCGGCTGGCGACCGGTGGCGCAGCAGTGGCAAGGCGCCCAGCAAGGCCAGCCCCGCACACAGGGCACCGGCCAGGAAGGTCGCGCGGGAGCCGAAGGCATCCCACAGGCCGCCGGCAATTACGCTGGCGGCTAGCAGCGCGAGGCCGCCGACCAAGTTGAAGACGCCAAAGGCCGTGCCCCGCAACTCGGCCGGCGCAGCATCGGCCACCAGTGTCGCCAGCAGGCCCTGGGTCATGCCCATGTGCAGCCCCCACAGCACCAGTCCCAGCACGAAGCCGGGCAGCCCATCGACCACCCCCAGCGCCAGATCGGCCAGCACCAGCACGGCCAGGCCCAGCGTCAGCAGCATGCCCCGGTGGCAACGGTCGGCCAGCACGCCGATCGGGTAGCAGGACAGGAAATACACCACGTTCATCACCACCAGCACCGCCGGTACATAAATCAGCGTCACACCAACCTCCTGCGCCCGTAGCACCAGGAAGGCCTCGCTGAAGCGGGCCAGCGTGAATACCGCGGAGAGCGCTACGATGCCCCAGTAGAAAGCCGGCAGGCGCGCCAGCTCGGCCCGCGACAAGGGTATGCGCGGTTTATGGATCTCATTCCGCGGCGCGTCGTGCACGGCCAGCAGGATCACCGCGAAGGACGCGAAGGCCGGGATCACCGCGAACCAGAACACCAGCGGAATGTTGTCGCCGGTCAGCCCCATCAGGCCGATCGCCAGCAGCGGGCCGATGAAGCCGCCGGCGGTATCGAGGGACTGGCGCAGCCCGAAAGCCGCCCCGCGCAGCTCCGGCGGTGCCAGATCGGCGATCAGCGCGTCCCGCGGCGCACCGCGGATGCCCTTTCCGATGCGGTCCACAAAACGGGCCGCCACCACCCAGCCGAGCGTCCCGGCCAGCGGGAACACCGGCTTGGTGAACGCCGCCAGGCCGTAGCCCAGCGCGGCCAGCAGCTTGCGCCGACCGAGCCAGTCGGACAGCGCCCCCGAAAACACCTTGGTGATTGCCGCGGTTGCCTCGGCGACCCCTTCGATGAAGCCGACCGCGAGCATCGATGCTCCCATCACCGACACCAGATAGACCGGCAGCAGCGCATGGATCATCTCGGACGAGATGTCCATCAGCATCGACACCAGCCCCAGCGCCCAGATGCCACGCGGAATCCGCCCCGCCACCGCCCCCAACGCACGATCCGCCTTGCTGCTGGAATCCATCCGAGGTCCCTCCTTTCAGACGATGGCCCGACATTGCCGAGGCCCAACACAACCGTCCAGCCCGGGATCGCCAACCCCGCGCCGCCAGGCACCCGACCGCTTGCTGCCACACCATCGCCAATACCCATTATGGGCATTCAGTACTTTCGCCATATCGCAGTGACTTCCTTCCTGCGCAAGCCCTCATCCTTTATGTATATTCCATTCAGTTTTCAATGCAGGTACGGCAACCGACGCCCACCCAGCCATAACCCGAAAGCAGCACACAGTGAACAAGAACGTTTCGATGATCCTGCTGATCGTCACCTGCTTCATCCTGTTCCTGATGGGAAATCTGGTCGCGTCCCGGGACTCCATCTGGCACCAGACGGAGGATCGCGCAACCACCCTAGCACGCATGATCGAACAGCATGCCTCGGGCAACATCGATCGGGTGGACGACATGCTGCAAAGCATCGGCGAACGCGTCACCATCGCCGACCTGAGCAACGCCCGCCAGCTTGCGAGCACGCGCCGGGAAGAACTGAGCGCCTTGCTCGTCAGCCACCAGCAGCGTACCAATGGCGTGGTTTCCATCTCCCTGACCGACGCAGCCGGCCTGGTCTTCGCCAACTCAGTCGGCACCCCGCCGGGCAGCACACTGGAAGACCGGAACTACTTTCTCGAACTCAAGAACGGAGCCCGTCGCCAACCGGTAGTGTCCGGCGCAATCAAGGGGCGAGTCTCGAAAAAATGGGGCATCCAGATTGCCCGCCGGCTCGATCTGCCCGACGGCAGCTTTGGCGGCATGATCGTCGCCAACTTCGGCCTTGCCGAGGGCTTTCTGGATTACTACGCCACCCTCGGCCTGTCGCCGCGCACACGCATCAGTCTTGTGGACGGAAGCGGCAACATCATTGTCCGCCAGCCCGCGGTCGAGGCAGCCATCGGGCAGCCACGCACGACCCAGGCCGTTGCCAACGCAATTCGCAGCGGCAGCACCGATGGCCTGGAAATTGGCGTTTCGCCGCTCGACAACATCGAGCGCATGAACGCTTATCGCAAGGCGATCCGCCACCCCCTGTACATCGTGGTAGGAATTCCCCTCGATGAAGCCTTCGCGGAATGGAACCGGGGCCTGCTGCTGAGCCTCCTGGGCGGCACCGTGCTGGTCATCCTCGGCCTGCTGGTGGCGCGGGCCATGCACCGGCAGAACCAGGCCGACCTCCTGCTGGAGGAGCGCACGCGCCAACTCGAAGAAAGCAACCACCGCCTCGCCGAACGCTCGACCGAACTGATCGCGGCACGCGATGCCGCCGAACAGGCCAGCCAGGCCAAGAGTGCCTTCCTGGCCAACATGAGCCACGAGATCCGCACCCCGATGAACGCCATCATAGGTGCCGGGCACCTCCTCAGATCTAGCAATCCCCGGCCGGACCAGCAGGACTGGATCCAGCACATTTCCACCGCGGCCTCCCATCTGCTCGCCCTCATCAACGACATCCTCGACCTTTCCAAGATCGAAGCCGGCAAGCTCCAGCTGGAAGCCACCGACTTCCGGACAGCCAGCGTGGTCCAGCAGGCCGTCGAGATGATCACCGCGCGGGCGCGGGCCAAAGGCCTCCGGGTCGGGGTGGACATCGCCGGGTTGCCACCGGCGATGCACGGCGATGCCACCCGCATCAGCCAGATCCTGGTCAACTACCTGGGCAACGCGGTCAAATTCACCGAGCGCGGGCACATCGCGCTGCGCGGCTTCGTCCTCGTGGAAGATCACGACGGCTGGATGATCCGCTTCGAAGTCAGCGACACCGGCATCGGCCTGGACGCCAGCCAACAGGTCCGCCTGTTCGAGGCCTTCGAGCAGGCGGACCAAGGCACAACCCGCAAGTTCGGCGGCACCGGCCTAGGCCTCGCGATCACCCGCCACCTGGCCCGACTAATGGACGGCGAGGTCGGCGTGGAGGCCAGCCCCGGCAGCGGTGCCACCTTCTGGGTCACCCTGCGGCTCGGTCGTGCTGCGGACATCCCGCTCAACGATCCCCTCGACAGCAGCGCACGTGATTCGGGTATTGCCCTCCGCCTGGCAAGTGAGTGCGGCAGCTGCCGCCTCCTGCTGGCCGAAGACATGGAAGCCAACCAGCAGGTCGCCCTGGCACTGCTGGCCGAGGCGGGCCTCCATGCCGACCTGGCCCGTACCGGCGTGGAGGCCGTTGCCATGGCCCGCGAGCAAAGCTACGACCTGATCCTGATGGACATGCAGATGCCGGAAATGGACGGCATCGAGGCGACCCGCGCGATCCGTGCCCTGCCCGGCTATGCGCAGACCCCCATTCTTGCGATGACCGCCAATGCCTTCGCCGAGGACCGCCAGGCCTGTCTCAACACCGGCATGAACGACCACATCACCAAGCCGGTCGATCCCGAAGCCCTGTACGCCACGCTGCTGGCCTGGCTGCCGGCCAAACCCCGCAGCGACGCCGGGGGCGAGGCCTCCTCCCCGTCGGCGCCGCCAGCAGCCGACCCACTGACGGGGATTGGCGACATTCCCGAACTGGATGTGGCCACCGGACTGCGCAATACCGGCGGCAAACCAGTGGCCTACCGAACCCTACTGCAGGGCTTCCGCCGCAGCGTGCAGCAGGAACGCACACAGCTGCGCCAGGCCCTCGACGAACGGGACCATAACGCACTCAAGCGTCGCGCCCACGCCCTCCGGGGCACTGCGGCCACCCTCGGGCTGGGCAGGATTACCGACACTTGCCTGGATCTCGAGAGCGCCCTCGGCAGCGCCCTGCCCGACAGCGTCATCAGCGACCACTGGCAGGCCGTCGATGATGCGCTCATACGCTTCGAGACACATTCCTGGCCGCTGGCAACTTAACACCGGGCCAGCGTCGCGCACAGCGTCACAGCCGCCCTGCTATGCAGGCTGCAATGACGTGCAAACGGCAGTTTTTCGCAAAAGCGTAGCGCCGACTCGGCTAAACTTGGTGCCCGGCTGAACACCTACCCCTGTCGCTCCCTTGTCCACACGCAAAGCCCTCGCCTTCTCGTTTCTCGACCGCTACGCCAGCCACGCCATTGGCATGGTCTCGTCGATGATCATTGCGCGTCTCCTCACACCTGGCGAGCTGGGCGTCTTCTCGGTAACGATGGTGTTGCTGGCCTTTCTCAGCACGGTTCGCGATCTGGGCGCCGGCGAATATCTGGTCCAGGAAAAGGAGCTGACCACGGCCCGCGTCCGTGCAGTATGGGCGGTGCAGCTGGGCCTCGGCCTCGGCCTTGCGCTGATCATCCTGCTTGCCGCGGTACCCGTCTCCGCCTTTTACGGAGAACCGAAGATGCGCGACATCATGTTCGTCATCGCGCTCAATTACGCCATCAACCCCTTCGGCTCCTTGACCTACGCCTACCTGATCCGGGAAATGCGCTTCGACTCGATCGCGTTGATCCGCTTTTCCGGGACCATGACCGGCACCGTCGTCTCGCTCACGCTGGCCTGGCAGGGCTACGGCCCCATCAGCCTGGCCCTGGGCATGTTCGCGACGACGCTGGTGAGCGCGCTCACCTCCATCTACTTCCGCCCCAAGTCCTTTCCGTGGATTCCGGGGACCAGCGAAATCCGGCGCGTGCTGTCATTCGGCGGCAAGCTGACCTCCACGTCCCTGCTGAACACCCTGAGCAGCAACGCCCCCGAACTCCTGCTTGGCAAGATGCAGAACATGGCTGCCGTCGGCTTCTACTCCCGCGCCAGCGGCCTCGTGGCCATCTTCAACCGGCTGATCACCGACCCCATCATCACTGTCGCAATGTCCGGTTTTGCCCGGCAACGTCGGGAACACGGCCAATTCACCGAGGCTTTTCTGAAGGCCAACGCCTACATCTGCGCCCTGGGATGGTCGTTCTGCCTCGTCCTGATCCTGCTCGCGCATCCGATCACCCACGTCCTGTATGGCACCCAGTGGGATGACTCCGTCGACCTCGCACGGATTCTGGCGATCGGCAACATGTTTGTCGCTCCCGTCACACTTGGCGCTGCCGCGCTGACAGCCTCCGGGCAGGCCGGCCGCATGCTGATGATCACTGGCATCACCTCCGTCACCACCATCGTGCTGGCAGTAGGTGGTGCGGCCCTTGGCGTCACCCTGTTGGCCTGGTCGATGACGCTGACGGCAGCCGTCAGCGCCGCTGTGTGGATCCACATGCTCAAGGCCGTGGTCGGCTTTTCCTGGAGCCAGCTCTTCGATGCCCTGTGGCGCAGTGCGCTGATTGCGCTGGCCTCGGCCATCGGTCCCCTGATCGTCGTCGCGGAGTTCGGGCTGGCCCCCGAAAACAGCCTGCTTGCAGTCGGGCTCGGCGGCACGGGCGCATCAATCGGCTTCATCGGCGCGGCCATCCTGACCGGTCACCCGCTCCGGGAGGAATTGAGCAGTGCCTGGACCAAACTCCGCGCACGCGTCAAACCAGGCTAGATTGAACCGCAGCTTGGTCCCTTGCTCCCCAAACAGCTTGAACACGATGCAAACCCGATGTTGTCTCCAGCAGGCTCCTTTGCCGAATCAATCCGATACGCAATTCCAAGAGGTGTGCCGTGCGTGATCTGTTAATGGTTCTGATCCTGTTCTACGTATTGCCAAGCGCAGTCCGGCATACCTACGTCGCCGTCAACCTGTGGACGTGGATCAGCATCATGAATCCTCACCGGCTGGCCTATGGATTCGCCCATAACGCGCCCTTTGCGGCCATCGCCGCCGCCGCCGCGCTGATCTCCCTCGTCGTCACCAAGGACAAGCTCGAATTGCCCAAGGCGCGTCCGGTCATCTTTCTGATGCTCTTCGTGGGTTGGATGTGCATCACCACGGCCGCCTCCCTGTATCCCACTGAATCCATCGTTCAGCTGACGAAGGTCCTCAAGATCCAGATCATGACCTTCGTAGCACTCGCCGCGCTGAAGGAGCGCAAGCACATTGAGCTGTTCATCTGGATGAACGTCATCTCGATCGGCTTTTATGGCCTGAAAGGGGGGGTATTCACCATTACCAGCGGTGGTGCACAACGCGTTTGGGGGCCGCCCGGCGGCTTTATCGAAGGCAACAATGAGCTCGGGGCCGCACTGATCATCACCATCCCGCTGATGAATTACCTGCGCCTCGCCTTCCCGAACAAGTGGATCAAGCGCGGCCTGCTGGCCATGATGCTCTTTTCCGCCATCGCGGCACTGGGCACCCAGTCCCGCGGGGCCTTCCTGGCCATCTGCGCGATGGGGTTCGCCCTGTGGCTACGCTCGGATCACAAATTGCTCACCGGCATCTTCGTGGCGGTGCTCGCCGCCCTGCTCGTTGGCTTCATGCCCTCCAGCTGGGAAAACCGGATGCAGACGATCAACAACTATGAGGCTGACGGTTCTGCGATGGGGCGTATCAACGCATGGCAACTGGCCATCAACATCGCAAATCACCGTCTGACTGGTGCCGGCTACGAAGCCTATACACCCGAGACGTTTGCAATGTACGCGCCAAACCCGATGGACATCCACGTTGCCCACAGTATCTATTTCTCGGTGCTGGGCGAGCACGGCTATATCGGCCTGTTCCTCTTCCTGGGCGTATGGCTGGGTGCCTACAGCATGGCGGGGCGAATTCGAAAAGAGACCAAGAATGACAAAGAGCTTTTCTGGCTATTCCACTTAGCGGGGATGTGTCAGGTTTCGCTAATCGGCTATGGCGTCGGTGGCGCCTTCTTGAGCCTTGCCTACTTCGACCTTCCTTACAACATCATGGTCGTGGTGGTGAGCTCGTGGTATTGGCTGAAGGCCCACGGCAAGAAAGCCGAATCCTCCACCCCATCCGTCGCAATGCAGCCCTCCTGACCCACCAGCTCCGGACACAACGGACTGTGATCCAGTCGACCGGGGCACATTCGTCAGGGCACACAAAACAAAGCGGCCTCTCGGGCCGCTTTGTTTTCATTGACGCAGGGCTCTCAGATCAACGCGATTCCTTGATGAGTCGGCCACGCACCGACTGGATCGGTCGAGCGTTCATCGGATAGAGGCGGGAGAAGATCGCAATCTGCTCTGCCGCCACCGGCTGGGGCTGCTTCATCACCATCCACAGCACACCTTCACTGCACGGCGGCGTGGTCAGGGAGCCCATGTAGGTGTAGTAGCTGCGGTTCTCCGGCAGGAACTGGTTCAGATCGATGCTGACCCCCTCTGGCGAATAATCGACGTTCTTCTCCAGCGGCAGGTTGTTCCACAGGGTCTGGATCAAGGAGTGGGCCTGGCCGCGCTCAAGCAGCACGGCAACCACCGCCAAGCGGCCATCCAGATCCTTGTGCACCAGGTGCACCACCATGTCGAAGCCACGCCCGTTGACGCGCTCTTCCGACGGGCGATGGAAATGGAACTGGACTAGGTCATAGACGCGCCCCATCACGGACATCGTGTTGCCCTGCCCCAGATTCACCTGGATGGTGTGACCATTGTCCACAATGCGGAAATTGGACAGCCGATAGTCGAAGCGGATGGGCTCGAGATCGACCTTGATGCCCTCACGGATATCGATCGGTGACTGCCTCTCACCATTTCCGCACAACTGCCACTCTGGCTTGAGGGAACCCCAATTCGGGGGGCCGTTGTCCCCCTCGTAGCTCCAGTGGATCTCGTGATGCGCCAGCGCCACCGGACGCGGCGACTCGACATACTGGACCGGAGCCCGTACGACCCGCGGCCTGGGGCGTGGCGCCGGAATGTACACCGGCACCCGTTGCACCTCGGGCGGAGCGGCCTCGGCCCGGGCAGGCTTCTCCGCCGCTTCGGTCTTGGCCGGCGGCGCGGGCTTGTCGATAAGGTTCTTCTTGATGGGCAGGGTGATTTCCTCGCCGCGCTCACCCTTGCCTTCCGCCACCTGGGTCGTGACCGGCTTGTCGACGCCCTTGGCCGGACGATAATCCGCAGAACGCAGCTCGGGCTTGCCAGCCTGGGCCGTCTGGGCTGCTTTCGACGCCGTCTTGGCGAGCTGGGAGATGTCGGCCACCCCGCCTGCGGGCTTGCAGACGTCGCGCCACAAGCGCTCATCCACGCTGCCCGGCGTCACCTGCATGTCTTTCTCGACCTTGACCTTCTCGTCCTTGATGACCATCGCGTCGGCGTCGAGATAGACGCGCTTGACCGTGGCGAAAGTCTGGTTGCGGCAGTCGTAGCGATTCAGCGCCTTCACCGACGTGTAGCCTGCAGCAGCGGCTTCAGCCTCCGACAGAACGATGCGTCCCCAGGCTACCTTGGTGCCGGGATCGGACTGCAGGATGCTTGCGCGGTCGAGCTCGATGGTCCGCTTCTTGTCGGATGCGACAGTCTGCCAGTCGGCCGCCAGAGCGGACGTCACACCGGCTAACGCCAGCAGGGTTACGAGGGTTCGCATGCGATGGCGCATGGTTGCGTCTCCGGGAAATATGCGTGGCCAGTGGGTGGCCGATTGCTAGCTATTTCGGCCGGGATGGCCAAAACCTTTAGGCATGGCGCCATTCCCGCCGGATTCTTCCCCTGCAGACCACCGTCCCCAAGCCTCCGGTATCGACAGAAAATCCCGCCAAATCTTGCGTTTACCTGTGGCTTCCAGTACTTTGCCGGCACAAACGTTAGGGGTGCCGCGGCGCTTGATCGCCCGGCTGAGAATTACCCTCCGAACCTGATCCGGGTCGTACCGGCGTAGGGAAACGTGGCTCCTGCCGCCTTTCCCTCTTCCGGCGGCCCTCCCCCAAAGGAGCCTCCATGAACGCCACCGACAAATTCCTCGCTGCGTCCGCCCATGTGGACGAAGCGGCCGTTGCGCCGCTACCCAATTCCCGCAAGATCCACGTCGAAGGCTCCCGCCCGGACATCCGCGTGCCGATGCGCGAGATCACCCAGGCCGATACGCCGACCGGTTTCGGCGGTGAGAAGAACCCGCCGATCTTCGTCTACGACTGTTCCGGCCCCTACACCGACCCGACCGCCCGCATCGACATCCGCTCCGGCCTGCCGGCCCTGCGTCAGGGCTGGATCGAAGAGCGCGGCGACACCGAAGTGCTGCCCGACCTGTCCTCCGAATTCGGCCGCGCCCGCGCCGCCGATCCGAAACTCGACGAGCTGCGCTTCCCCGGCCTGCACCGCAAGCCCCGCCGTGCCAAGGCCGGTGCCAACGTCTCCCAGATGCACTACGCCCGCCAGGGGATCATCACGCCGGAGATGGAATTCGTCGCCATCCGCGAGAACGTGAATCGGGCCGCCTACCTCGAGAGCCTGCGCGCCACCGGCCCGCAGGGCGAGAAGATGGCCGCCCTCCTGACCCGCCAGCACAAGGGCCAGGACTTCGGCGCCGCCATCCCGGGCGAGATCACCCCCGAATTCGTGCGTTCCGAAGTCGCCCGCGGCCGCGCCATCATCCCTAACAACATCAACCACCCCGAGTCCGAGCCGATGATCATCGGCCGCAACTTCCTCGTGAAGATCAACGCCAACATCGGCA
>NZ_JAYSDK010000002.1:0-236028 GCF_041914405.1 Zoogloea sp. | reverse complement strand
ATCACCGGCAAGATCCCGTTCAAGCACGTCTATGTGCACGGCCTGATCCGCGACGCGGAAGGCCAGAAGATGAGCAAGTCCAAGGGCAACGTGCTCGACCCGATCGACCTCATCGACGGCATCGCGCTCGACGAACTGGTGAAGAAGCGCACCTTCGGCCTGATGAACCCGAAGCAGGCGCAGAGCATCGAGAAGAAGACGCGCAAGGAATTCCCCGAGGGCATCCCCGCCTTCGGCACCGACGCGCTGCGCTTCACCTTCGCCAGCCTCGCCAGCCCGGGGCGCGACATCAAGTTCGACCTGGCGCGCTGCGAGGGCTACCGCAACTTCTGCAACAAGCTGTGGAACGCCACCCGCTTCGTGCTGATGAACACCGAAGGACAGGACTGCGGCCTGGGCCAGCATGCTGCCGACCAGTGCGCGCCCGGCGGCTACCTCGACTTCTCCTTCGCCGACCGCTGGATCGTCTCCCGCCTGCAACGCACCGCCGCGGAAGTGGCAGAGCATTTCGAGACCTACCGCTTCGACCTCGTCGCGCGCGCGGTGTATGAATTCGTGTGGGACGAGTACTGCGACTGGTACCTGGAACTCGCCAAGGTGCAGATCCAGACCGGTGACGAAGCCACCCAGCGCGGCACCCGCCGCACGCTGATCCGCGTGCTGGAAACTGTGCTGCGCCTGGCCCATCCGCTGATTCCCTTCGTCACCGAAGAGCTGTGGCAGACCGTCGCTCCACTAGCCGGTCGCAAGGACAGCGACAGCCTGTGCCTGGCCCGCTACCCCGAGGCCGACCTGGGCAAGCTCGACGAAAAGAGCGAAGCCGACGTGGCCGAGCTCAAGGGCCTGATCTACGCCTGCCGCAACTTGCGCGGCGAGATGAACATCTCTCCCGCCCAGCGCCTGCCGCTGGTGGCCGCTGGCAACGCCGAGCGCCTGAGCAAGTTCGCCCCCTACATCGCCGGCCTCGCCAAGCTGTCGGAAGTGCAGGTGGTGGATGAAATCGGCAGCGAGGAACTCGCTCCTGTTGCTGTGGTGGGTGAGCAGCGCCTGATGCTCAAGGTGGAGATCGACATCGCCGCCGAGCGCGAACGCGTTTCCAAAGAGATCGCCCGCCTCGAAGGCGAGATCGCCAAGGCCAACGCCAAGCTGTCCAACGAGAGCTTCGTGGCCCGCGCCCCGGCTGCGGTCGTGGCCCAGGAGAAGGAACGCCTGGCCAACTTCACCGCCACCGTGGACAAGCTCAAGCCCCAGCTGGCCAAACTGGCTGGTCACTGACGGTCCGGGCGCCCACGCGGCGCTACCGCCCAAAAAAAATGGCCACGCATTGCGTGGCCATTTTTTTGGCTCTTTCTTCCTACTTGCGCCGAAGAAAGAACTCAAAAGCTCCATCGGGCAACTCCTGCTGCCCAATCAACTCATTGCCCGTCTGGCGGGCAAAGGCGGCGAAGTCTTTGACCGACCCCGGGTCGGTAGCCAGCACGCGCATCACCTGCCCGGCCTGCAATTCGGCTAGCCCCTTTTTGGCGCGCAGAATCGGCAACGGGCAGTTAAGTCCCCGGGCATCCACTTCCTTGTCGAAATCCATCGTCGAGCTCCATCTCGTACTAAGGCAATCAAACCCGGATTCTAACGCGGCGGCACCGGCCATCTGGCTGATATCGCGCCCACCTCTTCGACAACACCCTTAAATACCCCCTCAACATATGGAATAATGACATTCGATATTTCATATGATGTCATTAAAATATATCGAACACCCCGGGCCGGCACAGCCGTCAAATCTGGGTGCTAAAGGACAATCGACTTCGAAAGTAATGCGACATGCGATCCGACATGCTTCAAACCGTACTCAATGATCTGAACGGAAGCTCGGCGGATATCGAGGCCTCGGCCATCATTTCCTCCGACGGCCTGATGATGGCCGCCTTGCTGCCCAATACCGTGGACGAAGACCGGGTCGGTGCGATGAGCGCCGCCATGCTGTCCCTCGGCGACCGCACCGCACGGGAGCTCGCCCGCGGCAATCTTGAGCAGGTGCTGATCAAGGGCGCCAAGGGCTACGTACTGATGGTCCAGGCAGGCACCGATGCGGTGTTGACCGTAATGGCCAAGCCCAGCGCCAAGCTAGGCCTGGTCTTCCTCGACGTACGCCGTGCCGCCGACGCGATTGGCGGCATTCTCGGCTGACCGGAGCGACCGATGCTCGACATGCCTCCTCCCCCCGACGCAGGCGACGTTACCGAGCACCGCCTCGAACATGCCGACGGGAGCTGCCGCCAGGTATTCGTGACGCACATAGAAACACCCTACCCACAGGGGCGGCTGATCGTTTCCCGCACGGACACCCGCGGCATCATCACCCACTGCAACCAGTCCTTCGTGGATATGTCGGGCTACACGCGCGATGAGCTGATCGGCCAGCCACATTGCCTATTGCGCCATCCCGACATGCCTGCAGCCGCCTTCCGCGAACTATGGGAGACCGTCCAGGGCGGACGCCAGTGGCACGGCTACGTGAAGAACCTGCGCAAGGACGGCGGCCATTACTGGGTGTTCGCCACCGTCGTCCCCAACATCCGGGACGGACGCATCGTCGGCTATACCTCGGTGAGGCGGCAGCCCTCCCGGGAGAAGGTCGCGCAGGCAGAAGCCAACTACAGGGAGTGGATCCGGTCATGAGTTTCAACTTCACGGTCAGCCCCAGCTTCCCAGCCGAACGCATTTCCGACTGGTACATCTTCAATACCTGGCTGCAGCGTTCCCTGTCCATCCCGATCCATCTCGAACTGCACGACGGCTTCGACGCACAGCGGGCGGCGATAGAGGCCGGCCAGGTGGACCTGATCCACGCCAATCCCTTCGACGCCTCCCTGCTGGTCAGGGAAAAGGGCTTCCGCGCCATCGCATGCCCTGACGGCGAGCCAGACGAAATGGTCATCGTCACCGCCCTCGGACACCCCGCCCAGTCCGTCCACGACCTCCAACCGGGCACCCGCATCGCCTGCGCCAATGACCCCAGCGTTAACACGGTAGGCCGCATCCTCCTCGAACCTGCCAACCTCAATGTCGACAACACCATTGAACAGCAGAAGGAGACCTACATTCAGGTCGCCAAGGATCTCCTGCGTGGCCAGGCCGACGTGGGCTTCATGCCAGTCGGCGCTTACCATGGCCTGTCGTCCCTGGTCCGCCGCGAACTGCGTGCCCTGGTCACCAGCGACATCCAGGTAATTCACCATGTGTTCCTGCTCGGCCACGACCTGCATTCCCGTACCGACGATTTCCTGCACGCCCTCCTGTCCATGCATGAAACCGACAGGGGACAAGCCATCCTGTCGGCCCTCGGCGCCAGCCGCTGGCAGACCGTACAGCAGGAAGACGTGGAATTCATGATCGACATCATCTCCACGCTGACCCGGTGAACACCTTCATCACGGCCCCTGGCAACCCTGGTCGGATCCGCGCATCGAGCCCACCAGCTGACTTCGGACTGCCCGTCCGTACCCTGGACATCACCGCCGCATGGCGCTCGCCGGCCACTGCCACATTGCTGGCGGCCGAGATCGGGCGCCGGCCGGGCAACCTGCACGCGCATATGCAAAGGATCTCCATCTGGCAAAAGCTGGGCAACCCGGCCCAGACCGCCGCAGCCGTCATCGACCTGTGGATCGCACTGGGCGCCTGCGGAATCGAGCTGCGGACCCGCGTACTTCACGCACATCAAGCGGCCCTTGAGCAGCACAACCTGGATATCTACCTGCACGCCCGCCTCCACCGCGGCATCGATCGCCATGCTCCCGAGATCGCCCTGCGCGGCGTCGTCCTGGCCACCCCCGTGGAAGGGAGCCGCGCCTTCCTCCGCCCGACTGCGGCCAGCCGGATCCCTGGCCCAGCGCCCACCCCCTGAGCCGTCCAGGCCCCGCCCTGCACAGTCAACATGAGCCGTCCTTCGCCCAATCCAGCGCCAGCTCCGACCGCCATCTTCCTGTTGCACATCGGCAGCATGGACACCCGCCTGATCGGACTGTCGGTCGAGCGGCACTGGCAGCGGAGCATCCGCCTTGCCCAATCCCTCGACGAAGCCGACGTTGCGCTCATCGACCACGACCGCCCCGGCGTCGACAAGGCCCTGGCCCTGCTCGCCTCCCACCCGCATGTCCATGTCGTCGGTTATGCCTTTCGTCCGGAAGGCCTGCAGGCGCGCCATCCCAATCACCTCACGCTCGGCAAACCCCTCGATATCGCCATCCTGCCGAAAGCCCTGGGCCAGGCAACCACACGCAGCCGCCCCCGGCTCTCCGTCTCCCCGTCCAACATCGCGATTCCCGATGCCTCGACACCACGCCCGCGCCCGGGTGACGACGAGCCGGAGCTGTGCGGCACCCAGGCGGATCTGCCCCTTGTTCCCGGCGCGGCGCTACCCGACCGGCTCTTCTTTGCCCCCGAGCTGTATCTGGTCGGGCATCTCGCCCGGGCCCTGGACGAAGCACTGAGAACCGGGCGACCCCACGTACTATCCGGCCTGCCGCGCCTGATCGGCGTCCATCCGCTGCCCCAGCCCATCTGTGTGACGGGCTTCCGCGATACCCAGCTGCGCCCGTTCTCAATGGCCCAGCTGCCGGACGCCACCGCCCGCATCGTAAATGCCCTCACCATCAGCGGATCCACCAGCGGCGACACGATCCATGCCGCCGAAGACCTCCTGTGGAATACCGCGGCCTGGGCGTCCCGGGGCCGCCTGCCAGCCGGCATCGACCCCTACCGCCCGCGCCGCCTGCGTGCCTGGCCCAACTTCACTCGGGCCTGGGCCGCACCGCACGCACTACGGATCGCGGCCCTGTGGACCCGCGAGTGGATCAGTCCGGTCCAGCTCGCCTCCCGGCTCGACATTCCACAACGCTATGTGTTTTCGGTCTGCGCGTCGGCCCATTTCGCCGGGCTGTTCAACCCCGAGCCCTTGGCAGAAATGCCGCCCGCTATCGCACCGGAAGCACACCGCTCTCCCGCCCCCCAGCGCACCTCCATCCTGTCCCGCATTCTGAGGAAACTTCTCAATGCAGTCTGAACGCGTCCGCCACAACAAGATCATCTTCTCCGGCACTGTCGGTGCCGGCAAAAGCACCGCCATCAATGCCTTGAGCGACATTCTGCCGGTGAGCACCGAGGCGCTGGCCAGCGACGAGATCGCCGGCATCAAGAAGACCACCACCGTCGCCATGGACTACGGCGTACTCAACCTGCCTGACGGCGAGAAGGTCATGCTGTACGGTACGCCGGGCCAGGAACGCTTCAGCTTCATGTGGGAGATCCTGAGCACTGGCGGGATCGGCCTTATCCTGCTGATCAACAACGCCCGCCCCGATCCGCTCGCTGACCTGGAGAACTATCTGTCAGCTTTCTCGAAGTTCATTGCGGGCACTGCCGTCACCATCGGCATCACCCATATGGATCGCGCACCCGCTCCAGCGCTCGATGCCTACCGGGCGCGGCTCGCCGAACTCGGCCACAGCCCGCTGCCCGCCGTTTTCCGCGTCGACGCCCGCAGCCGCGAAGACGTGGCAATGCTGGTCAGGGCGCTCCTGTTCACCCTCAATCCCGGACTGAGCGATGCTTGAGATCGTCCCCGGCTCCCATCTCGCCGTCACCCCCTACGGAGCATGGCTGGCCGTTGCCCGCGCGGACGACGGCGGCCCCCGGCGGCGCATCCTGCGGAGCATTCTTCAGGAAACCGAGAGCCCGCTGCTGAGCGTGGATTCGGCGATAGCATGGAGCGGGGAGACATCGGCAGAGAAGGCCCTGGAAGCCCTCCTTTCCCTGCAGGACGACGCCAGCCTCGAAGGCTGGCCATCCCCCCGCAGCGCCCCGACCGGTGCTCTGGGAAGCACCCTGCCCCAGTATCTGGCGGTTCTCAGCGACAGCGGTCAGGCGCTGCTGGCCGACCATCAGGGCTTCTGCCTGGCGGTTACCGGCTACACGGCTGAGATCGGCGATGCGCTGGCGGCGGTCGGTGCCGACATCCTGTCGGTGACCGAACGGCAGGCCACGCCCCTGGCACAACTCGGGGCTCACCTTCTCGATGGCTGGGGCAATGTGGACGCCGCCGGCGTCAGCGGCCTCAGCTTCTGGCCGATGCACGTGGGCCGCACGCGGCTGGTGCTTGCGGTCAGCGGCCGGCCACGCTTCAACCAGCGCGCCTTTGCCGAACTGGTGTGGGCGCTGTACACGCGCTATGGCCGGATCTGAAGCCCGACCGCTCAGCGCTGTTCGCGCCGTTCTTTCATCTGCTCGGCCAGCAGGGCGCGCACCTCGCGCAAGCGGGAATCCACCGCCGAGTGCTCGAAGAAATCTCCGTCGTTCGCACCTTGGGCCAGCGTGAGCTGCTCGGCTGAAGCCGCATAATTGCCCTGGATCGCATAGACCTCGCCGAGCGAGCGATGCTGAGCCAGCCGCCTGCCCAGGCCAGACTCCGCGCGGGCGCGCAGCTCCCACAGGGCCGCATTGCCCGGCCTGGTCTGCACCTCGGCCTTGGCCAGATCAAGCGCTTCCGCATACCGCCCGCTATCGATCAGGGCGCCCAGTTCACCGTAGATCAGGCGGAGAGACTGGGGAAAGCGGGTACGCGCCTCGCGGAAGATCTTCGCGGCGCCAACCGGATCGGCGTGGGCAAGGCGCAGGTCCGCCTCCAGCCCATCGATCATCGGCGACACCGCGCGGCGTTTGCGCAGCTCAACCATCGCCTTGTCGGCATCCGCCAACCGCTTTGCGGCCAAGTACGCCCGGGTCAGCTCGTACTGGGCCGGCACGGCCAGCGACGCCGTCCGTCCCAGGCGCTCCAGCTCCTCGATCTGCTCGCGACGCACCTGCTTGCCAACCTTGAGCTTGGCGCGCACAAGTTGAAAATCCAGAGAGTCCGGCACCTGGCGGTAAGGCAGCTGCATCACCCGCCCCTCCATCTCGGTGATCCGGTCGGAGGTCAACGGGTGGGTCCGCAGATAGGCCGGGGCGCTGTTCTCGTAGAGGCGGCTGTTCTTCTGCAGGCGCTCGAAGAAGCTCGACATACCCCGCACGTCGAAGCCGGCCGCCCCTAGGTTCTGCACACCGAGTCGGTCGGCTTCGCTTTCAAAATCCCGCGAATAAGCGAGCTGATTGCTGATGCCCGCCGCCTGACCGGCCATGATCGCCGCCTGGCTGACCTGCGAATTGGACTTGGCGGCCAGCACCGCCACCAGAAGGGATGCCAGCATCAGGATGCCGGTCTGGCTCTGCTTGCCCACCATGCGCGCAATATGGTGCTGGGTGACGTGGGCGATTTCATGGGACAGCACACCGGCGAGTTCGGATTCACTTTGCGCCGCCACGATCAAGCCGGTATGTACGCCAATCTTGCCGCCGGGCATCGCAAAGGCGTTGAGCGAAGGATCGCTGACACCGAAGAATTCGAACGGCAGCCCCGCCCCGGCCCCGGCGGCCACCAACCGATCACCGAGATTGTTCAGATAGTCCTCTATCTCGGCATCCTGCAGGTAGGCGGGATCACGCCAGCGGATCTCACGCATGATCTGCGCGCCAATGCGCTGCTCCGCAACCGGAGAGAGGTCGCTGGCGGAACTGTCACCAAGTTCCGGCAGGTTCTGGGCAAAGCCGCGCGGCATCATGGCCACGCACAAGAGGGCGGCGATCAGACGATTTTTCACGGTGCTATGATACGCGACCCCTGCAACCAGTTCCCCGCCCCATGAGCGACGCTCTCACCCATTTCGACGCACACGGCCAGGCCCACATGGTGGATGTCTCTGCCAAGTCAGAAACCCGCCGGGTTGCCCGTGCCGAAGGGCGCATCGTGATGCAGCCGAGCACCCTGGCCAGGATCCTCGCCGGCGACAACAAGAAGGGCGACGTGATCGGCATTGCCCGCATCGCCGCCATCCAGGGCGCCAAGCGGACCGCCGAGCTGATCCCCTTGTGCCACCCGATTCCGCTGACCCGCGTCGCCGCCGACTTCGTTCCGGAGGGTGGCGACACCATCCGTTGCACCGTCACCGCGGAGACCGTCGGCCGTACCGGCGTCGAAATGGAAGCGCTCACCGCCGTTCAGATCGGCTTGCTCACCGTCTACGACATGTGCAAGGCCGTGGACAAAGGCATGACAATGGAGGGCATCCGCCTGCTCGAGAAGGAAGGCGGCAAGTCCGGGCATTGGAAGGCGGAAGACTAAGGCATGCGCCGCCGGAGCTTTCTGCAGGCCTTCGGCTCCGCCGCGGCCCTTGCCCCGCTCATCGGCAGTGGTCTGCTCAAGCCCCAAACGGCACTCGCTGCGGACAGCGGGCGTGCAGCCTTTGACGCCCAAACGGCCCTCGACGCCCTGCGCCTGCTCGGTGCGGGCGCAGCCGAACAAAACGCCGCCCTGACGATCAGGGCACCGGAAATCGCAGAGAACGGTGCCGCCGTCCCGATCGAGGGCATCAGCACCATCCCGGGCACGACGAGCTTGTCCGTGCTAGTGGATAGGAATCCCTTTCCCCTCGTTGTGCGATTGAGCTTCGGCCCACAAGTCCTGCCGCGCTTCCAGACCCGGATCAAGATGGCTGAGAGTTCCCGACTGCGGCTGGTGGCCACGGCCGGCGGCAAGTTCTACACCGTGTTCCGGGACGTGAAGGTCACCGTCGGTGGCTGCGGAGAATAAGGAACACCATGGCCGATCCGATCAAGATCCGCGCGACACTGAAGGGCAGCACTGGCGAAGTCCGGCTGTTGATCCCCCACCAGATGGAATCGGGCCTGCGCCACGATCCGGCTGGGCAGCGCATTCCCGCCGACTACATCACGTCCATGACGCTGAGCCTCAACGACCGCCCGGTGATCGAGGCCGGCCTGGGGACGGCCGTATCGGCCAATCCCCAGTTCGCGTTCCAACTCCAGGACGTCAAGGCCGGTGACCGGGTCGGCGTCGCCTGGCTCGACAACCACGGGCAACGTGGGGACGCCGAAACCACCTTCGGCACGACCTGAATCCTGCAGGCTGGCGGACCGCCGTCCTTGTCATCTGCGCACGCAAGACAGGCTTTCGGCACGGGGCTAGAATGCCCGCATGCAGCCGGCCTAATCCCTTTCCCGCCGGCAATCCCCTTCTTCGTCACCGGTCCGCCATGAGCAACGAAATCGAACTCAAGCTCACTTTTCCGCAAAAATCGCTTGCCGCCCTGCGCCGCCACCCGCTGATCGCCGAAGCCCCCCGCGAAGGCCGTAGCGTGACCCTCGAGAACACCTATTTCGACACGCCTGAGCTTGAGTTGCGCGAGCGCCG
Source organism: Zoogloea sp. (assembly GCF_041914405.1). Taxonomy (NCBI): domain Bacteria; kingdom Pseudomonadati; phylum Pseudomonadota; class Betaproteobacteria; order Rhodocyclales; family Zoogloeaceae; genus Zoogloea; species Zoogloea sp. Next base: position 226,724 of record NZ_JAYSDK010000002.1, on the reverse strand, counting down.
CATGGCTGTACGCACCCGCAAAGCCGGCAATCACTGGCTACAGACGGTGAAGTGCGCCGCTGAATCTGTCGCCGGCCTCTCCAGCCGACCGGAATGGGAACAGCCCTACGCCAACGGCAGCTTCGATTTCTCGGCCATCGACCGGGACGACGTGCGCGCACGCCTCGAGACCCTCCACCCGCGGCTGGTGCCGGTGTTCACCACCCACTTCAAACGCGAGACCTGCGTCCTCACGCCGCGCGAAGGCATCAAGGTACTGGCGATGATCGACAGCGGGACCATTGAGGCCGCCGACCGCAGCACGCCCCTGTGCGAACTCGAACTGGAACTGGTGGAAGGCGATCCGCGCGAACTTTATGCCATCGCACTGAATTTGGCGGAAACCCTGCCCCTCACCCCGGAGAACGTCAGCAAGGCGGAGCGCGGCTATCGCCTGTATTCCAATCACGCCTTGCGTCCAGCCAAGGCCAGGCCGTCGCGCCTGAATGCAGAGCAGTCCCCGGTGGACGCATTCCGCGTCATCGCTTTCGACTGCCTGGCCCTGTGGCAAGCCAACGAATCCGGCGCCCGGGAAAGCGACGACCCTGAGTTCATCCACCAGCTGCGGGTCGCCTTGCGCCGCTTGCGTTCCGCATTGCGCCTGTTCGGCCCCGCCCTGCCCGCCGAGTTCGTGCAGCGCTGGTCCGATGGCCTCAAGGACGCGGCCGACGGACTCGGCGCGGCCCGCGACCTCGACGTGATGCTCGCTGAAGTACTCACGCCAGTTGCCGAGTCAGGCCTTGCCGATGAATCAACGCTGCGCCTGATGGCCATGGCCGTGGACCGCCGTGACCGCGAGAAAGCAGCCGCCCGCGAGCAACTCCTCGCCGCCAGCCACGGCCGCCAGATGCTGGCCCTCGCAGCCGACCTCTACGCGCTGCAAAGCGATGCCCTGGTGAAGTCCGCGAACCTCACCACCTTCGCCCGTCTGCAGTTGAGTCAGTTGCGCAAACGTGCCCGCAAGCGCCACGCGGCTGCAGCGGAGCTTCATCCGGAAAAGCTCCACGAGTTGCGGGTCTCCCTCAAGCGCCTGCGCTACGCAATCGAGTTCTTGCTGCCCTTGCTGCCGGAAAAAGCCACCGTGCGTTACGCCAACGACATCGCCGAAGTACAGGAAACCCTTGGCTATCTAAACGATGAGGCGGTGGCACGCAGCCGCCTGAAGGGCTGGGCCGGCAAGGACCCCGAGCTGCGCAGCGGCGCGGCCTTCGTCGCGGGCTGGCACGCCCCGCGTATCGCCCGCCTGCGCAAGAGCGTGCTGCCCTCCCTCGAGCCCATCCTGTGGGGCAAAGCCCCGTGGAGGCGATGATGGCTTCATCTTCCGGTAACGTCGCGGCCGCAGACTCCCGCCCTCTTTCGAGGAGCGAGGAGACAACAAAAATGGATCTGCTGCTATGGCGCCACGCCGAAGCCGTGGACGGACTGCCGGACAACACCCGCGAACTGACGGAGCGTGGCATGCGCCAGGCCCACAAGGTGGCCGAATGGCTTGAGAGCCGCCGCCCCAAGAAGCTGCGCGTACTGGTCAGCCCGACCACGCGGACCCGCCAGACCGCCAGCGCCTTCACCACCGATTTCGAGATCGTCCCGGCCCTGGCGCCCGGTAACGATATCTCCGGCATCCTCGCCGCTTGCGGCTGGCCGGACGGTGGTGGCTCAGTACTGGTCGTCGGCCATCAGCCGGAGCTCGGCCGCCTGGCCTCCCTGCTGTTGTCCGGCCACGAAGCCGACTGGACGATCAAGAAAGGCGCCCTGTGGTGGTTCACCAACCGCGTCCGTGAAGGGGAAACCCAAACGGTACTGCGCACCGTAATGCCGGCCGATCTGGTTTAACAAGACGAGCCACACATAGCAAAAGGGCCACCGGGTTTCCCCGGCGGCCCTTTTTTGTCAGGCTCGGGTTCTACAACTACCCCTTACACCGACAGCGCCTTAACGTGCTGGATGACCTCACCGATGGCCTGCTGGGCCGAGCCGTACAGCAAGCGGGTGTTGTCCTTGTAGAACAGCGCATTCTCGATGCCCGAGTAGCCGGTACCCTTGCCGCGCTTGACGACGATGACGTTCTGGGCGAGATCGGCGTTGAGGATCGGCATGCCGTAGATCGGGCTGGACTTGTCGGTGCGCGCCGACGGGTTCACCACGTCGTTGGCGCCGATCACCAGGGCCACATCAGCCTGCGGGAAGTCACCGTTGATCTCTTCCAGGTCGAAGATCTTGTCGTAGGGCACGCCCGCCTCGGCCAGCAGCACGTTCATGTGGCCCGGCATGCGGCCCGCCACCGGGTGGATCGCGAAGCTGACGTCTACACCGGCCTCCTCCAGCAGCTCGGTCATCTCCCACACCTTGTGCTGGGCGCCGGCCACCGCCATGCCGTAGCCCGGCACGATGATGACCTTGGAGGCGTAACGCATCATCGCCGCAGCATCCATCGCGCCAACTTCCTTCTGCTCGCCCTCCACCGCTTCGCCGCCGCCGGCGGCTGCCATCGGTACGAAGAGGATGTTGCTGATCGGCCGGTTCATGGCCTTGGCCATCAGCTGGGTCAGCAGCGTGCCGGCTGCGCCGACGACGATACCTGCGATGATCAGCGCCGGAATGCCCATCACGAAGCCTTCAAAACCTACAGCCAGGCCGGTGAAGGCGTTGAACAGGGAGATCACCACCGGCATGTCGGCGCCGCCGATCGGCAGCGTGATGACGGTGCCGAGCACCAGCGCCAGGATGAAGAAGGCACCGACCAGAGTCGGGTCGATCTCCGGAGCGATCACGATGGCCGCGCCAACACCCACCGTCACCAGGGCAAGGAGGATGTTCACCGCGTTCTGGGCGGGCAGCCGGAAGGCCTTCTTCATGACGCCCTGCAGCTTGGCCCAGGCCACCACGGAGCCCGCGAAGGACACCGCACCGATCAGCGCGCCGAGGGTGGCCAGCAGGGTCACCACCACGCCGTGCATCTCGCCGCGGGCAAACTCCACCGCCGCGATGGCCGCTGCAGCACCGCCGCCCATGCCGTTGTAGATCGCCACCATCTGCGGCATGTCAGTCATGGCGACCTTCTTGCCGGAAATCCAGGCCAGCGCCCCACCAACAGCGATGGCGATGATCATCAGCGCGAAGTTGTTCATGCCCGGGGTGAGGAAGGTCACCACGGTGGCGAGCACCATGCCGACACCCGCCCAGACGATGCCTTTACGCGCCGAGACCGGCGAACTCATGCCCTTCAGGCCGAGGATGAAGAGGATCGCGGCGACGAAGTAGCTCGCGTCGATCAGCCATTTGATAGCCATCAGTTCTTCTCCTTAGCCTTGAACATGGCGAGCATGCGTTCGGTTACCACGTAACCGCCCGCCGCGTTGGCGGCACCCAGCAGTACTGCGACGAAGCCGATGGCCTGTTCGAGGGGGGTTTCCGCCTGGCCGAGGGCGATCATGCCGCCCACCAGCACCACGCCGTGCACGAAGTTCGAGCCGGACATCAGCGGGGTATGCAGGATCACCGGCACACGGGAAATCACCTCGTAGCCGGTAAAGGCAGCGAGCATGAAGATGTAGATTGCAACAAATCCGTCCATGGTCTCGTCTCCCGGTCAGAGGCCCAAGGCCTGCTTGACACCCGCGTGGCGCAGTTCGCCCGCGTGAGTCAGACAGGCGCCGGCCATCACTTCATCGTCCCAGTCGAGGGTCAGTGCGCCGTCCTTGATAAACGGGCTGATGAAGTTGAAAAGGTTCTTGGCGTACATCTCGGAGGCATGCACCGGCATGCGGCTGGGGATGTGGGTGGGACCGATGAGGAGGGTCTCGCCAACCCACACCTTCTCGCCAGCCACCGTGCCAGCAACGTTGCCGCCGGTCTCGGCAGCCATGTCGACAACCACCGAACCGGGCTTCATGCGCGCCACCATGTCGGCGCTGATGATCACCGGCGCCTTCTTGCCCGGAATCGCGGCAGTCGTAATCAACGCATCGCAATCAGCGACGGCTTTGCCGAGCTTCTCGGCCTGCTGGCGCTTTTCGTCGTCGGTGAGCTCGCGGGCATAACCGCCGGAACCGGAGGCGGAGACGCCAGTATCAACAAACTTTGCACCCAACGACTCGATCTGCTCCTTGGTTTCCGGCCGCACGTCGTAGCCGGAAACCATCGCGCCCAAGCGCTTGGCGGTGGCGATGGCCTGCAGGCCAGCCACACCGGCGCCGATCACCAGCACCTTGGCGGGCCGGATGGTGCCGGCGGCGTAGGTGAGCATCGGGAAGAACTTCGGCGAATGGTCGGCGGCGATCAGCGCGCACTCGTAGCCCGCCACTGCTGCCTGGCTGGACAGCACGTCCATGCTCTGTGCACGACTGATACGGGGCAGCAGTTCCAAAGCGAAACAGGTGATCTGCTTTTGGCGCAAAAGCTCCACGCGCTCCTTGCTGGACCAGGGTTGTTGCAAACCCACCAGAACCGTACCGGGCTTCAGCTCGGCCAGGGCTTCGAGCCCCAGCGGCTGGACCTGAAGGATGACGTCGGCCTTTTTCAGCACCGACAGCTGATCGCTGGCCAGTTCGGCTTCTCCGTAATCTGCGTCACGGTAGTAAGCCGATGCGCCGGCATCTGCCTGGAGCAGCAAAGCTGCGCCAAGCCCTTGATATTTCTTGGCTACGTCCGGAACCAGCGCAACGCGGCGCTCTCCCGGCGTAAGCTCTTTGGTCACACCGATGACCAGGGGCATGAAAGCTCCTTCGAGGGGTAGTTGGAAATCTGCTATCGTCGTGAGAGGGTTTCACGAACGACCCAAATCTATTGGTGAATACCCTAAAAAAAGCTGGTTTTCACCTGAATACTGCATCTAAAAACGGTTATTTGAACCGAATATCGCAAATACGATGCGAAAGTCTAGCAAGAAACGATCCCATCCCAGCCGAAAGTTAGGGTTACCCCCAGGTTCACTGGTCCATATCGGTGAAATCAAGACTGAAAAGCCCAGCATCACCCTCATAGAGTTCGATTCCAATGGTTTGGTCGAGACACGCTTCGATTCCGTCGAAGCATCCCGCCAGTATCAACCCGGCGGCGGCAAGCTGTGGCTGAATGTATATGGGCTGCACGACCCGGCCGTGATGGCGGAAATCGGCCGGCGCTTCAAGCTGCACCCGCTGGTTCAGGAAGATATCCTCAATACCCATCAGCGGCCCAAGAACGACGAATACGCCGACTACCTGTACATCGTCGCGCGCTGTTTCGAGTTCAATACGGAAAGTCGCAGCCTGAGTTCAGATCAGGTCAGCATCGTGCTCGGCCGCAATTTCGTTCTGACTTTCCAGGAACGCGCCACTGGCACCTTCGAAGCCGTACGGGAACGCCTGCGCTCCGAACACGGCGCGATGCGCACCCACGGTGTCGACTACCTGGCCTACGCGCTACTGGACACCCTGGTGGACCGCTATTTCGTGATGCTCGACAACCTGGCCGACATGGCCGAGGAGTTGGAGGACCAGGCGCTGAGCCACCCGACACCGGAGCTTCTAGCGGAGATCAACCGGGTCAAGCACGAAGCCCTGGTCCTTCGCCGCGCGGTCTGGCCCTTGCGGGAAGTACTCAATGCCCTGGCGCGGGCGGACAACAGCTTCTTCTCCGGCGACACGCGCCTGTATCTACGGGATATCTACGACCACACGGTGCATGTGCTCGAAACCCTGGAGTCGGTGCGCGACCTGCTCGCTGACCTGCTGGACATCTACCTGTCCAGCGTCAGCAACCGGCTCAATACCGAAGTGCGCATCCTAACCGTGCTGACCACGCTGTTCATGCCTGCCACGCTGATCGCCGGCATCTTCGGCATGAACTTCCACGACATGCCGCTGCTCGCCGAGCACGATGGCTTCGACATTGCAATGGGGATGATGCTCGGCGCCGCAGCCCTGATGGCCGCATCGTTCTGGCGCCGGAACTGGCTCCGCACGCGCTGACTTCAGCGGCGGTGGGACGGAGTGTTATTGACTTCCACCAACTTGACGATGGCCAGGGAGATGTTGTCCCCCCCTCCCTTGGCCCGCTGGCGCGCCAGCTCAATCAGGGCCGAAGCAGCATCGCGGGGTGACATGCTGGCCAGGATCTGGCCCGTCTCGTCTTCGTTGATATAGGCCCACAGGCCATCGGAACACAGCAGGAAGGCATCGCCCCCCACCAGCGGCGACGCATGGCCGAAATCGACGCGGGGCTCCCGCTCCGATCCCAGACAGGACAGCAGTACGTTGCGGTTAGGGTGGCGTAGCGCCCCTTCCGGATCCAGCCGCCCCTTGCGCACCAGTTCTTCTACCAGCGAATGATCGATGCTGCGGGTCACCAGCTTGCCGGCCCGGAAGTGATAGAAACGTGAGTCCCCGCAATGGGCCCAGTCGGCCCGGTCCGGCTGCATCATGAAAACGACTGCCGTGCTGTGGGGATCCTGCTCACTGGTGAAGCGGGTCAGCTTGATGACGATGTGCGCCTCGTCGACGATGCTGTGCAGCAGGTCGGTCGCGCTTTCGGACGCCGGCGCGAAGGCCTCGAAATTCTGACGCGCTTTCAGAATCACCTGCTCCGCCGCCATCGCTCCACCGGAGTGCCCGCCCATGCCATCCGCAAGCACAGCCATCAGCGTCCCTTTCCGGGTGGGATGCGCAAAGACCGCAGCCCTGTCCTGCTGCTCGGTCCGGTCACCCGTATGCTTGGCCACGCAGGCTTCCGCCTGATAGCGCTTCTTGGCTGAAGTGGTGTCGGGCGCCGCAAACGAGGATGGGCTTGGTCTTAACATAAGGCGGGCAACAATGGCTGGTAAGTCGTCACCGGTGTCAGCGCATTCAGATTTCCGGCGCTACCCGGCCGGGGATAGACGACGATTTTCAATTTCTTAATATTAACCGTTAATTCGGAATATGCCGGCCAAACACTCGGCCACGACACAATCTTTCAGAACGCACTCGTGACATATTCATCAATGCAACAACGATGTTGAGCGGGTATTTTTTACCTCACTCCGAGGCTCCTCGGGCCCTCTCCCGCCAACACGCCAAAACTCTCGACGGACCACGTCAATATCCCAGCGGCGGCGGCAAGCTGCCCTAAGCCTTTCCGCAGCAAACCGGCCCGTCCCGTCACCGACCGCCCTTGAGCCCAGCCGGTTCCCGCCACTGCTCGGCAAAGGTCTCGCACACGGCACGCACCGCAAAAGTCTCAGGCGGCCATCCATCCAAAAGAATCCTCGGTCGGGCCACTCGGCACATACTCGCAACCAATCCACCCGCCGTAGCCCATCGCTCTCAGATGCTTGAACAAAAAGGGAAAGTTGATCTCGCCCGTGCCCGGCTGGTGACGCCCCGGATTATCCGCCAGCTGGATATGAGCAATGCGTTGCAAGTGGGCACCCAGGGTCCGGGCAAGATCCCCTTCCATGACTTGAGCATGGTAGATATCGTACTGCAGAAACAGATTCGGCCGCACCGCCTCATCCAACAACGCCAGCGCCGGCACAGTCCGGTCCACCAGGAATCCAGGCGTATCGCGGCTGTTGAGCGGCTCCATCAGCACCTGACGGCCCACTGGCGCCAGCGTGTCGGCAGCAAAGCGGAGATTGCCCACCAAGGTGTCACGCAGCACGGCCTCGTCACTGCCAGGCGGCCTGAGTCCGGCGAGACAGTTGATCCGGGGGCAGTTCAAGCCCTCCGCGTAACGTGCCGCTTCGAGCACCCCATCGCGGAACTCGGCCACCCGCTCCGGCAGGCAGGCAATTCCTCGCTCGCCGGCCGCCCAGTCACCGGCCGGAAAATTGAACAGCACCACCTCCACCGCCGCCCGCCGTGCGGCGTCCGCCACCTCGTCAAGGGGGAAGGCATACGGAAAATGGAACTCGACCCCCTTGAAACCGCTTTCCGCCGCAGCCGCGAAACGGTCGAGAAAGGGCTTGTCGAGAAACAGGAAAGACAGGTTGGCAGAGAAGCGCAGCATCGACGTAAGCCTCCAGCGGGTAAAAATTGCGTCCGGATCTTGGCTTGATTGGACGGGAGGGCGGCCGCAGAAACCAAAGGCGGCCGCCTGATGGGTTATCATGCGTGACTTGACCCCAATAATCCAAGCCCCGCCAATGATCCGCAAACTGCTGCGCCGAGTGTTTCGCCGCGCCGCACCTGCCAACGCCCTGCCTGAACCCGCGGTTATTCCCGTCAGTCGCCACGGAGTCCGCCGGGAGCAAATCTCCCCCGCAGCCAACAAGGTCTGCGCAGTGCTCCAGGAAAACGGCCACAAGGCCTACGTCGTCGGTGGCGCGGTCCGCGACATCATCGTCGGCCAGACTCCGAAGGATTTCGACGTCGCCACCAGCGCCACACCTGAAGAGGTCCGGGCGCTGTTCCGCCGCTCCCGCATCATCGGCCGCCGCTTCAAGATAGTGCACGTGATGAGCGGCCCGGAAACCATCGAGGTATCCACCTTCCGCGCGATGCAGGACGCCGAGTCTGCCGAGACCGACGAACACGGCCGCGTACTGCGCGACAACGTGTTCGGCTCGATGGCCGAGGATGCCACCCGCCGCGACTTCACCGTCAATGCGCTGTACTACAACCCCACCGACGAAACGGTGGTGGACTACCACCACGGCGTCGCCGACCTGCAGCAGAAGACCCTGCGCATGATTGGCGAGCCCCGCGTGCGCTACCGTGAAGACCCGGTACGGATGCTGCGTGCCGCCCGCCTCGGCGCCAAGCTGGGCCTCACCATCGATCCGGCAGCGCGGGCACCGATCCGCGAAATGTCCAGCCTCCTCGAAAACGTGCCGCCGGCACGGCTGTTCGACGAGATGCTCAAGCTGCTGATGTCAGGCCACGCGGTCAAGTGCCTGCGCCAGCTCCGCGAGGAAGGCCTACACCACGGCCTGTTGCCGCTGCTCGACGTGATCCTCGAGCAACCGCTGGGCGAGCGCTTCGTATGGCTGTCCCTCGAGAACACCGACGAACGGGTTCGCCAGGGCAAGCCCGTGTCGCCCGGATTTCTGTTCGCCACCCTGCTGTGGCACGAAGTGCTGGCCGACTGGGAAGCGCGCAAGGAAAAGGGAGAGCACTCCCAACCGGCACTCTTCGAGGCGATGGACGCAGTCCTCGACCGGCAGTCAGGGAAACTCGCGATCACCCGCCGCATCGTCGGCGACATCAAGGAAATCTGGGCTCTGCAGCCGCGTTTCGAGAAGCGCGCCGGCAAAACCCCGTACCGACTCCTTGAGCAGCCACGTTACCGGGCTGGCTGGGACTTCCTGCGCCTGCGCGCCCAGTCCGGCGAGATCCCGATGGAACTGCCCGACTGGTGGGATGCTTTTGCCGACGCTAATCCGGACGCTCGGGAAAGCATGCTGGTACCCGACAAGGGCGGCGCCGCCCGCAAGCGCCGGCGTCGCAAGAAGCCCGCTGGCTCGTCAAGCCCGGCAGCATGAGCGCCATCGCTGTCACCCGCGCCTACGTGGCGCTCGGCGCCAACATCGGCGAGCCGGTCAAACACCTGCGGGCCGCAGTCGATGACCTCGATGCCCTCGCCGAAACACGGGTCGTAGCCCGCTCGTCCTTGTACCGCAGTGCGCCGGTCGGCCTGCTCGACCAGCCGGACTTCATCAACGCGGTGGTGGCGGTGGACACCAAGCTGGCGGCGCTGGAGCTGCTGCATCAGCTGCTTGCCATAGAAACCCGTCATGGCCGCGTGCGCAGCGTAGCCAACGCACCGCGCACGCTGGACCTGGACCTGCTGCTGTACGGTGAGTTGCAGATACAGGACACCGAACTCACCCTGCCCCACCCACGCATGCACGAGCGCGCTTTCGTGTTGCTACCGCTGCTGGAAGTCGCACCGGACATCACCCTGCCGGCCCTCGGCCCTGGCCGGGATTTCCTGCCGTCCGTCGCCGATCAGGCGATCACACGCACCGAGCCCCTCTGAATGCCGATCTGGATCCAGACCGCGCTGTTGCTGTCGGCCTCCAACATCTTCATGACCTTTGCGTGGTACGGCCACCTGAAAAACCTGGCCACTGCCCCCTGGTACGTGGCGGCCTTCATCAGCTGGGGCATCGCGCTGTTCGAATACCTGCTTCAGGTACCTGCCAACCGCATCGGCGCGCAGGAGTTCAATCTCGCCCAACTGAAGATCATGCAGGAGGCGATCACCCTCACGGTGTTCGTCCCTTTCGCCCTCTTCTACATGCAGCAGCCCCTCAAACTTGACTACCTGTGGGCCGCCCTGTGTATCCTAGGGGCCGTTTACTTCATTTTCCGGGCCTGAAAGGCGGAGCAAGCCATGCTCGAAAAAGCGCGCTACATCGTTGTCGAAGGCCCAATCGGCGCGGGCAAGACCACCCTCGCCAAGCGCCTGGCCGACCGCCTGAGCGCAGATTTGCTGCTCGAGAATCCGGCCGCCAATCCCTTTCTCGGGCGCTTCTACCAGAACATGGAGCGCTGGGGCCTGCCGACACAGATCGCCTTCCTGTTCCAGCGCAGCGAACAACTCGCCAGCTTCAACCACGAACACAACCCCCAGCGCCGTGTGGTATCAGACTTCCTGATCGACAAGGACCCGCTGTTCGCAGAGCTCACCCTGGCCGAGGACGAACTGCATCTCTACCGGCAACTCTACGCCCGCCTCAAGCCGACTGTCCGCAAGCCCGACCTGGTGATCTACCTGCAGGCCCAGCCCGAAGTGCTGGTCGAACGGGTGCGCAAGCGCGGCGTGGAATCCGAGCGCAAGCTCAGCGAGGCTTACGTCGAGCGGGTCGCCAAACGCTACGCAGATTTCTTCCATCACTACGACGCCGCACCGCTGTTCATCGTCAATGCCGAGTCCCTCAATCCGGTGGACAAGGCTGAAGACTTCGAACTGCTTTACTCCCGCCTGCTCGCCATGCGCAGCTACCGGGAATTCTTCGGCTACGCAGGTTGATCCCGCGCCCCATACCCGCCTACGCTTTCTTTAGCTTTCTTTGCCGCCGCCCCCCCTCTTGTGCCCTGCACAAGATTGGGGTTAACTGCCGCCGCGAGGAGGACCTGCCATGAGCTATCTACAAGAAAACGACAAACCCGTAACCCTTTTCGAACTCGGCAAGATGCGCGCCGAGGGTCGCAAGATCGCCATGCTTACCGGCTACGACGCCAGCTTTGCGGCACTGCTGGAGCGCAATGGCGTGGACGTGATCCTGATTGGCGACTCCCTTGGCAACGTGCTGCAAGGACAAAAGACCACGCTGCCGGTGACCATGGAGCACATGGTCTATCACACCGAATGTGTCGCCCGCGGCAGCAGTCGCCCGCTGATCGTCACCGACCTGCCCTTCGGCAGCTACACCGAGAGCCCCGCCCAGGCGATGCGTAACTCCGCCCGCCTGATGGCCGCGGGCGCGCAGATGGTCAAGCTCGAAGGCGGCGCCTTCATGGCCGAGACAGTGCGCTTTCTGGTCGAGCGGGGTGTGCCGGTGTGCGCACATATCGGCCTCACGCCGCAATCCGTCCACCAGCTCGGCGGCTACCGCGTGCAGGGCCGCAGCGAGGAGGCGGCAGCGACCCTCAAGGCCGATGCGTTGGCCCTCGAACAAGCCGGTGCGGCGATGGTCGTGCTCGAGATGGTGCCGTCGGCCCTTGCTGCCGATGTCACCGCCAGCCTGACCTCAATGGCCACAATCGGCATTGGCGCCGGCGTGGACTGCCACGGCCAGGTGCTGGTGCTGCACGACCTGCTGGGCGTCTTCCACGGCAAGCGCCCACGTTTCGCCAAGAACTTCATGGAAGGCGCCGCGAGCATCGACGACGCCGTCGGCCGCTACGTGGCCGACGTCAAGGCGGGCCGCTTCCCCGGCCCCGAACACAGCTACTGAAAGCACCCAATGCAGACCCATCACACCATCGCCGGCCTGCGCGCGGCCCTTGCCGGGGCCGGGCGTGTCGCCTTCGTCCCGACCATGGGCAACCTCCACGACGGCCACATCGCACTGATGCGCGAAGCACGTGCGCAGGCCGACGTGGTGGTGGCGAGCATCTTCGTCAACCGCTTGCAGTTCGGCCCCAGCGAGGATTTCGACAAGTACCCACGCACTCTCGCCGACGACTCGGCGCGCCTCGCGTCTGCCGGCGTAGACTTCCTGTTCGCGCCTGATGAAAAAGAGATGTACCCCGCGCCCCAGCACTATCACGTGGAGCCCGACCCGGCCCACGTGAACATCCTGGAAGGCGCGGTACGGCCCGGCCACTTCGGCGGCGTCGCCACGGTGGTCCTGAAGCTGTTCAACATCGTGCAACCCGACGTGGCGCTGTTCGGCAAGAAGGACTATCAGCAGCTGATGGTCCTGCGCAACATGGTGCGCGAACTGGCCCTGCCCATCGAGATCATCGCCGGCGAGACCATCCGCGCCGACGACGGCCTCGCCCTGTCGTCGCGCAACGGCTACCTGAGCGCTACGGAGCGGGCCGAAGCCCCGCGCCTGAATCGCCAGCTGTCATGGATCCGCGAGCGGGTTGCCGCCGGCGAGCGGGATTTCCTGCGCCTGGAAACCGAAGCTGTCGCCGAGCTGGCCGCCCACGGCTGGCATCCGGACTACATCACGATCCGGCGCCGTAGCGACCTTCAGGCACCGGCCCGGGACGACGCCCCCCTAGTGGTACTCGGGGCAGCCCGCCTCGGCAGCACCCGCCTGATCGACAACCTGGAAATCTGAGCATAAAGAAAAAAGGCGACCGCATCGGTCGCCTTTTTTCTATTTACAGGGCCGCGTGGTGGAAGTTCGCCGCCACCCGTGTATCGCCCGGCTCATCACGGCGCTCAACCTGCCCAAAGGCTTCGGCAAGCACCAGGCATTGACGGATATCCTCGATAAGGAATTCGCGCAGACTCACTGCCAGGCTGAACTCGCTCACTTCAAGCTGCGCAGAACAGGCACTGCGTATTTCCTGCAGCACCGCGGGATAAACCGGATCCTGCACCAGCAGACTGGCCAGGCGCGCCTTCAGCTGCGGCACCTGCGACGCCGGCACCAGCCCTTGGTCGAGGCCCCTGCAAGACTGCAGAACCTGTTCGCGCACGATCCGATGATGCCCCATGGCCTGGGCCGTGAGCATCCGTGTCAGCAGGGTGTTCCACTCGTCAGCCAGGCGCCTCTGCTCTGCCTTGCGTTCGCGCCAAGTCTGAATGGCGATGACCATCAGCGCGAAGATCCCAAAACCACCAATAAATACGATGAGCATGATGCACCTCAGTCCAACTACGCTTACTCCGACGCTTCAAGAGTAAACAGTGGCCGGAATGGGCTATGCCGAAAAGGTCACGGCGGACCGCACACATGCCCCCTTTCAAACGTCCAGCGTGAACTCGCTCACACCCCGCAGAGCAAGGCACGGCGCGGCTCACGACTCCCGCAGGGCGCTTACGATGCTCATCCGCGCCGCCCGCAAGGCGGGCATGAGACCACCGATCAGCCCCATACCCAGCGCGAACAGCAAGGTCTGGACGACGATGGCCGGCGTCAGCCGGAAACTGAAAGCCAATTCCGAGAATGACTGCCAGTTCATCGTAGAAATGGTGAACAGCTGCATCAGCGAAGCCGCTGTCAGGCCCGCCAGACCGCCCAGCAGGGACAGCAGCAGGCTCTCCACCAGGAAGGCCAGCAACACGCTGGAACGCCGGAAGCCCAACGCCCGCAAGGTCCCGATCTCCGATGTCCGGCTGGCCACCGCGGCGTACATCGTGATGGTGGCGCCAATGATCGCGCCGACCGAGAAGATCACCGACAAGGTCAGCCCCAGGATGCGGATAAAATTCGCCAGGAGGGCAGACTGATCCGCATAGAAGGTCCGTTCAGGCTTCGCCTCCAGCAGCAGCCGGGGATCGCCGTCGAGGTGCCGGCGCACATCCTCGAAGCGCGCCGGATCGGCCAGGCGGAACAACAGTGACGAAAACGCCTGCCGGCGAAAGGTCTGCAGCAGCTGCTCCACGTCCCCCCAGATTTCGGAATCGAAGCCACTGCGGCCGGCGTCGAAGATGCCGACCACACGCCACTCCCGGCCGCCGAAGCGCACCGCCTCGCCCAGCCCCACCCCGCGAAAGCGCCCGGAGATGCCGCTACCAACGACAATCTCCTCGCTTCCCGGACGGAACATCCGCCCCTCCACGATCTGCAACTGCGGGCGCAAGACCATGCCCGCCTCCCCAACGCCGCGAATGATCACGTTGGCCGGCTTGCCGCCACTCCGCTTGGTGAGGGTGATCAGCACCACCGTCTCCTTCGAAACGAGCGGCTGCCCGCCCGCGCCCCGGACGATCTGCGGCAGGCTTTCCACCAGGGCAGCCTGGCTGCGTTCGACGACGCTCTGCACCTCGGTTTCCGAGCCCTTCCGGATGACCACCACGTTGTCGGCACGACCGGTATCCACCAGGGTTTCCTTGAGCCCCTGCCCAAGCATCAGCACGGCGGCAAAGACGAACACCACCAGGGCCATGCCCCCGGCCGTCAGCAGGGTCGTCAGGCGGCGCGCCCACAGGTTGCGCAGGCTATAGGAGAGCGGGATGGCTTTCATGCCACGGCCCTCAGACCATCGACGATGGAGAGGCGTGCGACCCGCCGCATGGGCAGCAGGGCCGCCACCACGCCGACCGCGCTGGCACAGGCCAGCTGCAGCAACACAGTCTGTTCCGACACGTTGAAGACCGGGAAGAGCGTTCCCATCTGTACCGAGAAAGCGTGGGCCACCGGAAAGGTCAGCACGATGCCGATCGCCCCACCGCCCAGGGACAGCGTCAGGCTTTCTCCCAGGATCAGCACACCGACGAAGAATGGCCGGAAGCCGAGCGCCTTCAGCGTGGCGTACTCGGCAGTCCGCTCCCGCACCGTCATCGCCATGGTGTTGGCCATCACCGCCAGAATGATGAAGATCACCAGGTAGGACACGATACGGATCGCCACCACGATCGCCTCGGTCATTGCCACGAAACCGAGCTGAAAGGCCTTCTCGGTCTCGGTCAGGGTCTCGGCGCGGGAATTCGCGAACTCGCCGTCGATAGCCCGCGACACCTCGGCTACCCGGTCGGCCGAACTCACCTCGACGACGAAGACCCCCACGTTATTGCCACGCCCCGGCATGCGCTTCTTGATCGTTTCGTCCAGATAGGCCCAGTGAAAGAACATCTGGGAGCGGTCGGTCCCCTTCCGGGCTCCATCGTAGATGCCCCTCACGACGAAATCCCAGTTGCCCGGGTAAATCGTGCCCTTCAGGGTAAGGGTGTCGCCGACCCTGAAACCGTAGGTCTCGGCCAGTTTGCGCCCGACGACACAGCCCCGGCGATCGCGCAGGAAACCCTGCAAGTGGGCGTCGTCTAGGACGAACTCGGGATACAGGCGGAAATAGCTCTCCCCATCCACCGCGAACTGGGGAAAGAAATTCTTCGGCTCCTTGTAGATACCGCCGAACCAGCTCGCCCACGACAAGGCCCGCACACCATCGACGGCGCGGATGCGCTCCTTGTAGGTCTGCGGCAGCGGAAAGACCAGGGAGATCGAGCTGCGCGTCACCAGGCGCTTGGCCGAGGCCGCGTCGGCTCCGGCATACCAGGCATCCACGACGGTCCCGAGCAATCCGAAAGCGAGGATCGCCACCACCATGCCCAGCACGGTGAGCGCCGAGCGCAGACGATGCCGCCAGGCATTCAGCAGGATCAGCCGGAGCACGCTCGCCAGCATTCCTCAAGCCCCGTCAGCGGCGCCGGATGCGGCGCACAGCGGCTTGCGCTCTTGCGCTCTTGCCCTCAATCTATACACTCTGACTAGCCTGCAGCGCAGAGCCGCAGGCCCCAGGGATACCAACAAAAAGGAGGGTACGAGACTATGGCTGCAACGGTTCAACAGATTCTTCAGACCAAAGGTTCCACCTGCTACTCCGTGGCGCCCGACACCACCGTGCTGCAGGCCCTCCACCTGATGGCCGAGCACAACGTCAGCGCGGTGCTGGTCATGGAAGGCGAGCGACTGGCCGGCATCTTCACCGAACGGGACTACGCCCGGAAGGTCGTCCTCAAGGGCCTCGCCTCCAAGGACACCAGGGTTGGCGACCTGATGACACCCAACGTGCTCACGGTTTCCCCCAACCACACGGTGGACGACTGCATGTGCATCATCACCAACAACCACGTGCGCCACCTCCCGGTGGTGGACCACGGCAAGGTGGTCGGCATCGTCAGTATCGGCGACGCGGTCAAGTCGGTGATGGAACAGCAACAGGCCACCATCAACCACCTGTCCGGCTACATCGCCGGCGACCTGGCTACCTGAAGCCCTCTGGCGGGCCTGAGGGATGGACCTCATGGCCCGCTCCGCTCTCCACTGAGCGACAGCACGCCTTTTTCAAGGTGAACGACCGCGTGCGCCGCGTCGGCAGCCCGCCGATCATGGGTCACCATCACGATGGTCTTGCCCATCTCGAGGTTCAGGCGCTGCAGCAGGGACAGCACCTCGCCGGCAGAGTCCCGGTCCAGGTCACCAGTGGGCTCGTCCGCAACGATCAGCACCGGATCACTCACCAGCGCCCGGGCGATCGCCACCCTTTGCTGCTGACCGCCCGACAATTCCCCCGGTGTGTGATCCATGCGGTCCGCCAGACCAACCATGGCCAGTGCAAACTCGGCCCGCTCCCGTCGCTCGCGGCCGGACAGGCCGGTCAGCAACAGCGGCAGCGCCACGTTCTCGCGGGCGTCAAGCACCGGCATCAGGTTGTAGAACTGAAAGATGAAACCGATCGTGCGGGCCCGCCAGTCGGCCAGTTCCGCTTCATTCAGGGAGCCCAGCTCGGTTCCGGCCACCCACAATTCACCGCTGTCGGCGTGATCGATACCGGCAATCAGGTTCAGCAGCGTGCTCTTTCCCGACCCCGACGGCCCCATCAGCGCAAGGAAATCGCCCGCCGCGATGTCTAGACTGATGCCGGCCAGCACCGGCACCACCTGGTGGCCCCGCCGGTAGGATTTGCGCACGCCGCAAAGGCGAACGGCCAGTGCCGCCGCTGCAGTCATTGCCGCGTACCCTCGCTCACCGCTGCCCCATCCCGCAGGGATGCGGGCGGACGCAGGACCACGCGGCTTCCCGCCTCAATGCCATGGATCTCGACGAGCTCCCCGATTCGGCCACCGACGCGCACAGCCTTCCGTCGAGCCACGCCATCCGTCACGACGAACACCACCGCCGAGCCGTCCGCCTGCTGGATCGCGTCCCTATGCACGGCTGGCCTGGGAGTGCGGGCGTCAGCCGGGACGGCTTCTGAAAGAAAAGCGATCTTGGCGCTCATTTCGGGCAAAACCCGTGGATCGGAATCGACAAAGCGCACCTTGGTCAGCACGCTGGCCTTGGCCCGGTCCACAGTCGGCACCAGGCGGGCTACCTCCCCGCGGAAACGCAGTTCGGGAAAGGCGTCCAGCTGAATCTCGCAGGGCTGGCCCAGACTGATCTTGGCGAGACTGGCCTCGGAGACATCCGCCTCGACCTCCAGCGTTGCCATGTCGGCCACACTGACCACCGCCCCCTTGCTGTCGGCGGCGGCCGAAAAATTGGTGATGAGATCCCCCACATTGGCGTTCTTGGTCAACACGACGCCGTCGAAGGGTGCCCGGATCTCCGTCTGGGCAACCGCCACCCGGGCCGCCTGCAACGCAGCCTGGGCGGCCTTCTCGGCCGCCTGGGCCGAGCCCAGCGCCGCACGGGCCTTGACTGCCCGCGCCTCGGCCTGGTCGAGTTGCGCCTGGGCCACGAAGTTGCGGGCACGCAGGTCACGGGCCCGCCCCAGGGCCAGTTCGGCATCATGGAGCTCGGCCCGGGCCTGGCCGATGCCCGCGTGGGCCACACCCACGTTGGCTTCGGCCTGGGAGACCTGGGCCAACACATCCCGCTGCTCAAGCCGTGCAATCAGTTCGTCAGCCCTGACCTTCGAGCCTTCCCTGACCCCCAACCATTCCAGGCGTCCGGTCGCCTTGGAGGCCACCGCCGCCTTGCGCTGTGGCACCACGTAGCCGGTGGCATTGAGCACCGTACGCCCCTGGTAAGGCCAGGCTTCACCGACCGTCGCCACCTCAACGGCAATCGGCGCATTGAAACGCAGAGCCAGGGCGGCCAGCACCGCTACTACCAGCGCCAGAGCCAGCAGCAGACGCGTTCGCGTAAACAGGCGGCGACGCGGCGGCACCTCCAGGTGGTCGATGCGCAGACGGCTCAGATCGGAATCGCTCATGACGGACATCGCGGGGTCGGAACGCCCTCATTCTATCCCCATGACAAAGCACTGACGGGGCGACTTCAGGCCTCCGCCGACACGGCCCGGCTCGGGAAACGCACAACCACCGCCAGGCCATGGCCGCCATCGCGCAGCAACCCCGGTTCGAAATCCAGCCGGGCACCAGCGATGTCGACGATGCGGGCGACGATCGACAGCCCCAGCCCGCAGCCATCCGCATCGTTACCAGTTCCCCGCGCGAAGCGGGTCAGCATCTGTTGCCGCAGCTCGGGCGCTATGCCCGGCCCATTGTCGGCAACCGTCAGGCTGGCCGCGCGCCCGTCGACCAGCACAACGACGCGCCCGCCCTCCGGCGAATAGCGCAGCGCGTTGTCCACCAGATTGCGTATCAGCACCTCCAGCCACCAGCGATTGCCGTGCACCACCAGACCGCCTCCCGGCTCCAGCTCCAGGCTCTGGTGCCGCCGCAGCGCCTGCGGCGTCAGCACGGAGCACACCGACTCGGCCAGCTCGGCCAGATCCACCGGCGCATCGGCGCCCGCATGTGCATCGGGATCCAGGCGGGCCAGGGTCAGCAACTGCTCAACCAGATGGGTCATCCGCTCCACCCCCGACAGAACCTGGTCGAGGGCGTGGGAGCGGATCCCCTCTTCTGCCGCCCGGCGCGCCACTTGAGCCTGGATCTTGACGGCAGCCAGCGGGGTACGCAGCTCGTGGGCCGCATCGGCGGTGAAGCGGCGCTCATGGTCAAGGGCCTCGGTCACCCGCGACATCAGCGCATCCAGGGAACTAACCAGCGGCTCGATCTCCTCTGGCAAAGCTCCATCAACAAGCACGGGCTCAGGGCAGCGCGCATCCAATCCTCTCACCGCCGTCGCGACGTCATGCACCGGCCGCAAGGCGCGGCTCACGACAGCCCAGATAGCCACTGCGATCAGCGGCAGCCCGAACAGGATGGGTAGCAGCAGGTGCAAAGCCACCTCGCCGGCCAAGCGATAACGGGCACCGTGGTTCTGTCCAACGATCACCCGGTAAGGACTGTGACCGTGGTCCAAGGTAACGAAACGCCATAACTCGCCATCCAGCTCGCGCTCCTCGAAACCGGCGCTGCCGGTCACCGGTTGCTCCGGCATCTCCGATGAACGCACCAACAACTGCCAGCGCCCCTGCTCATCATGCACAAGGGCCTGAAATGCAACTGGCAGCTGATACGCGTGCTGATGCTCCGCCATCTCCTGGGCGACCTGGGGCGACTGCCCGGCCGCAACGATGGCCAGCAGGGTTTCCGCCACCTGCATCAGCTGCGCATCGAAGAGTTCGTCGGCCTCCTCATGGGCAATCCGAAAAGCCACCACAGCCGACAGGCTCCACAGGGCGGCAACAGCCACGATCAACATCGCCACCAGGCGGCGGCGCAGGGAATAGACGACGCGAACCTGCGTCACCGCGGCGCCTCGTCCACCATGTAGCCCACCCCGCGCACGGTGCGGATCAGCTCGCTGCCCAGCTTGCGGCGCAGGTGGTGGATATGTACCTCCAGCGCGTTGCTCTCCACCGACTCGCCCCAGGCGTAGAGCTGCTCGTCGAGCACCCGGCGAGTCAGCACCCGCCCTGCACCATCGAGCAGCATGCGCAGCAGCTCGAACTCCCGGCTGGTCAGCAGCACTGGCTCGCCCCTCAGGCTTACCGTGCGAGCCGCGGGGTCGAGGATCAGCTCTCCATGACGCAGACAGGCCTCGGCACGCCCCTGAGAGCGCCGCACCAGCGCACGCAGACGAGCTGCCAGCTCGTCCAGGTCGAAGGGCTTGACCACATAGTCGTCCGCTCCTTGGTCGAGGGCGCGGACCTTGTCCGCCACTTGGTCGCGGGCCGTCAGCACCAGCACGGGCACGGGGTTGCCGGCGGCACGCAGCGTCGCCAGCACGGCCACACCATCCTTGCGTGGCAGGCCGAGATCGAGCAGAACCGCCGCGAAGCTCTCACTGCCCAAAGCCGCCAGGGCAGCCTCGCCGTCACGGACCCAATCCACCGCAAAACCGGCGCCCGTCAACCCGGCCTTCACGCCATCGCCCAGCAGGCGGTCATCCTCCACCAACAGAACACGCATCCTGACCAACTCCTTCGGGCGACACGAAAACGAAAACAGCCGCAGGCGAGGATATTCCCCTCCCGCGGCTGGACAGGATCGCACAAGTCGGCGCGCTTCCCGGCGATCACATCCTCCAGCGGAGGCTGGGTGACCACTCTAGTTCGCGTCCCTTAGCGAATCCTTATGGCGCACACCTTTCAGAAGCTCAGGCGATAAGACGCCCCGGTCGGCCCGAGCACCCAGTTGCCGGCCCGCACGCCGACATAGGCGCCGACCGCATCCCAGGCCAGGTCCTTCCACGAAAAGCGGTTGCAGTCCTGCTGGGAATCATAGATTTCCTTGGCCACGCCGGGGATCAGCGCCAGGCCGAAGGCTGTCCAGGTATCGGTACTGAGCCGGGAGGTCCCGACGCCGAGGGCCGCGGAGACACCGAAGTGGGCCGCCTTGTCGCTCCCACCCCAGTCATCGTGGTAGCGACCGCAGGCCTCGGCAGAACCGGTCAGCCCGGCGAGAATCATCAGGGTTGCCAGGGTTTTCAAGCTTAACCTCGTCATGTAATTGAATACCGCCCGCATGATACGGGAGTCCCAAACAGCATCAACGGGTTTCAGCTATCAGGCATCCGACACCTTACAGCGGGCGACGCACGCTCAGGGCCCCGCGAATCTGACCCAGCTGGTAATCCACGGCCCGGTCGTGCGGGTAGCTGCGCGCCAGTTGATCCTTCAGCGCTGCATCCAGTCCTTCTCGCGCACCGTGGCAGGCCAGGCACACATCTCCGACCGGGATGGCCTTGATATAGCGATAGACCTGCTTGCCGTTCTCGCTGACGATCTCACCGGCTTCCAGCGTGTCGGGCTTTTCGCCATTAGCCGCGCGGATGTTGAATTCAGCCAGTTGGCGTGCCTCCCAGACATCCGGTGCGCCTCGTTCCGGATTGCGCGTCTTGAGGCTCACACGGTGCATCTGCCAGCCTGTTTTGTCCGACTGCTCCTTGATCAGCTGCGGAGCCTTGTCCTTGCAGACGGGGATGGCATCCACCGCGCCTTTGGCGACAACGGTTTCCTTCATCATCGCCACCACCTTCGGCAACACCGGCAAAGCCTGCTTGCGGGTGTCGAGCTTGAGCGCATCAAGATCCTGAGCCTGGACATTGAGGGCAATACAGGCAATAGCCACAACGGAGAAATGGGAAGGGCGGAACATGACGACCTCAACAATTAGAAAAATCTAATATACACAATGTCATGCCAACCGCACCAGCACTAGGGAACCTGCGTCATCCTGATCGGACCAACGATAGCCCCCATCACCAACATCGGGAGATCGTCATGGAACCGAACATTCACAGCATTGCCAACCTGTTCGCCCAGCTCGGACTGCCCAGCGACAGCAGTGCGATCGACACCTTCATCGCCACGCATGCGCCCTTGCCCCATGACATGCCGCTGAGTGATGCACCATTCTGGTCGCCGGTACAGGCAGCCTTTCTCAAAACCGAGATTGCCGAGGACGCCGACTGGAGCGCGGTGATCGACACCCTCGACGTCCAGCTGCGCGCCGCCGGTTGAGGCTTATTCCAGCAGCAGGAAGCGCCGGGGATCGACGCCCCACTTCTCCGGCGCCTCGGCCGAGACGATCCGGTCTACGCTTCCCGGCCGACGGGACAGATCGAGCATCTCCGGCTTGATATAGCCATTCGAGCGGGTAGAAAAGAAGACTCGCAGCCGGGGCGTCAGCAGGCTGCCCTCGTTCTGCTCGACCACCACCCCGAGCCGCCCGGACTCGAGGCGCACCAAGCTGCCCACCGGATAGATGCCGACGCAGCGCATGAAAGCCTGCAGCAGCTTCTGGTCGAAGTGGTCGGCGCTCCACTCCCACATCTTGCGCAGCGCCTCGGCTGCCGGAAGCCCCTTGTGGTAGCAACGGTCGGCCGTGATCGCGTCGTAGACATCGACGATCGCCGCCATCCGCGCCATCGTCGAAATCGCGTCGCCGGACAGCTTGTCCGGATAACCGTGGCCATCCAGGCGCTCGTGGTGATGCCGCGTGATATCCAGCGGCACCGGACCGATGCCCGGCGTTTCCAGCAGCACCGCATGGCCATCGCCGGGATGGCGTTTGATCATATCGAACTCGGCATCGGTCAGCCGGCCGGGCTTGTTCAGCACCGAATCGGGCACCCGCATCTTGCCGATATCGTGCAACAGCCCGCCGATCCCGCCCTGGCGCAGTTCATCACCGGAGAGTCCGAGCGAGCGGCCGAAGGCGATCATCAGCGTGCACACGCTCACCGAATGCAGGAAGGTGTAATCGTCCTTGTTTTTGATGCCGATCAGGCCAAGCAAGGCCCCGCTGTTGCGCAGCACCGAGCCGGTGATCGCCTCGACCACCGGCTCGGCGTCCTCCAAGGACACCGCCCGCCCCAGACGCACATCGCTCATCATCGTGCGCACGACCTTGTGGGCCTGCTCATGCACCTTGCGCGCCCGCGCCATTTCCTCATGCACCGACACCCGCAGCACGTGATCGTCAGGCGTTGCCAGCAAGGCCTGCAGCTCCTCCTCGACCGCCGCCTGAACCTCGGTTGCAGCGACTGCGTCCTGGTCATCCAGGCCACGATCGGTATCGATATACACATGCTGGATACCCGCATCGACGATGCGGTGAAGATCTTCCCTCTTGAGGAGGAACTGGGCACGCCAGAACGGGTGTGACATCCAGTCCCCGCACAATTCGTGGACGAACATCCCCGGCTTCAGGCGACTAACGGAAATCTTTTTGAGCATTCAGATTAAACAAATTTAACATTTTTACCGTTTCAACCACAGATTCTCACAAATGGCTGAAGCCGTCACTTCCCAACTCAGGCATCTCGATGCCAATCGTGATGAATTACATGCTCCCGTGCTGCAAAGCACAAGATATACAAACGCTATAATCCCGACTCCCTAAGCCGCTTACAGTCAATCGTTCATGGACATCATCCTGCTTCTCAAGGCCCTGATCCTCGGCGTGGTCGAAGGCCTCACCGAGTTTCTGCCGATCTCCAGCACTGGCCACCTGATTCTGGCCGGCGATCTGCTCGACTTCAATGATGACCGGGGCAAGCTGTTTGAAATCGTCATCCAGTCCGGTGCGATCCTGGCCGTGGTGTGGGAGTTCCGTGAGCGCATCATCAGCACCTTTGCGGGCCTCGGCCGTCAGCGCGAGGCCAACCGGCTGGTCCTCAACCTGTTCATCGCCTTCCTGCCGCTGGCCATTCTCGGGCTGGCCTTCGGGAAGAAGATCAAGTCCGTACTGTTCGCACCGCTGCCGGTGGCCACTGCCTTCATCGTCGGCGCCTTCGTGATCCTGTGGGCCGAGCGGCGCAATCACCGCATCCGCATCGAGACCGTCGATGAAATGCGCCCCCTCGACGCCCTCAAGATGGGCATCGCCCAAGCCTTTGCACTGATCCCCGGCACGTCTCGCTCCGGTTCGACGATCATCGGGGGCATGCTGTTCGGCCTGTCCCGCAAAGCGGCCACCGAGTTCTCTTTCTTCCTGGCCATCCCGACCCTCGGCGTCGCCACGGTGTACGAGCTCTACAAGGAACGGGCCCTGCTCAGCGCCGACGACATCAGCATGTGGATCGTCGGCTTCATCGCCGCCTTCGCATCGGCCTTCCTGTGCGTGCGCTGGCTGCTGCGCTACATCTCCAGCCACGACTTCGTGCCCTTCGCGTGGTACCGCATCGCCTTTGGCATCATCGTGCTTGCAACCTGGCATTTCGGCCTCGTGGAATGGACGGCCCACTGACCCACACTCCGGCGGCAGCGTCCACTCCCGCGGCTGCCGGGCTGTTGGCAAGGAGCCAGCAACTGCTGGATCTCCACGACACCCGGCGTGCCCGCACCCTGCCGCTCAAGCTGTACCTGCCCGAGGGGCGCCAGCCGCACGGACTGATCCTGTTCTCCCACGGCCTCGGCGGCTCCCGCGAAGGCGGGGCCGACTGGCTGGCCCATTGGTGCAGCCATGGCTTCGCGGCCCTTGCCGTGCAGCATCCTGGCAGCGACGCGAGCCTGCTGCGCAACAACTCACCCCTCGGCCTGCGCCATGCCCTGAAGGCGGCAATGAATCCGGACGAGCTCGCCCGCCGCGCGGAGGACATCCGTTTCGTCCTGTCCCGTATCGGCCGCGACCCGGCGCTGGCCGCCATTGCCGACATCCACGCCATCGGCCTGGCAGGCCACTCCTTCGGCGCTGTCACGGTGCAGTTGGTAGCCGGCGAGCACCGCCCGCGACATCTACCGGTCGCCCTCGATCCACGGATAAGGGCAGTCCTCGCCCTCAGCCCATCGGCCCGCTTCGCGGACCAGGGCCCCAGCCTTGACCAGCGTTTCGGCGGCATCCACCTGCCCTTCTTCAGCATCACCGGCAGCCGCGACGACGGCATGGGCCTGTCTGACATCACCGCCGCCAACCGCGAGCTCCCCTACCGCCACATGCCCGCGGGCGACAAATACCTGCTGGTCTTTGCCGGCGGCAATCACCTGGATTTCGCCGGACAGGCCAGTGCAGCCGAAGGTGCCGTCTTTCGCCTGCGCCGCGAGCCGCCGCCATTCCAGCACGCGCTGCTGGCCGCCTCCACCGCGTTCTGGCAGGCTTACCTGCAGCGGGACGACAACGCCCACCACTGGCTTACCACGGCCCTGACCGACCACTTGCGCAGCGACGACCGCTTCGAGTTCAAATGATCATTTACCTCCACGGCTTCTGCTCCGGCCCCCAATCATGGAAGGCCCGCAGCCTGCAGGCCCGCATGGCCGAGCGCGGCCTCGCCGATGCTTTCTGGTGCGAACAGCTGCCGGTATCGGCGCGTGACGCCGTCACGCTGATCGATGGCCAGATCGCCCGCTGCACCACTGCCCCGACACTGGTCGGCAGTTCACTCGGCGGCTACTACGCCACGCACCTCGCGGAAAAGCATGGGCTGCAAGCGGTGCTGGTCAACCCGGCGGTGCTGGCCCCCCTGTCCCTGTCCGCCTACCTAGGGCCGCAGACGCACATGTACACCGGTGAGACTTTCGATTTCACCCCGGCCCACATCGACGAACTGAGGGCCATTGAAGTCCCGCTGATCACACGCCCGGAACGCTACTGGCTACTGGTAGAAACCGGTGACGAGGTCCTCGACTACCGCCACGCGGTGACCCGCTATGCGCGCAGCCGGCAGACGGTGCTCGAAGGTGGTGATCACAGTTTCACGCGCTGGGAGGACTACCTCGACCCGGTCCTGCAGTTCGCCGGGCTGCTGCCATGAGCGGGGGCTTTGACGCGCGCCGTTTCAAGGCCCTCGAACGCAGCGGCTTCAACCGCATCGCCGGGCGCTATGCCGACGGTGCCCCGCTGCGAGCCGGGCTGCAGCAGGCGCTGCTCGATATGGCTGCGCTATGCCCCGGCGAGCACGTCCTCGACCTGGCCGCCGGCCCCGGCCTGCTGGCCCGTGACGCCGCCCGGCACGTCGCGCCCGGAGGCTGGGTGTTGGCCAGCGACATCGCCGAAGGCATGCTGGCGGAGGGCCTGCGCCGCGCGGCCAGCGAAGGCCTGACGGAGCTGCTCGCAACCGCCTGTGACGCCGAGCACCTGAGTTTTGCCGATCACAGCTTCGACGTGACGCTGCTGGGCCTCGGCCTTTTCATCTTTCCGGAACCCGGGCTGGCCCTGGCGGAAATCCGGCGGGTGTTGAAACCCGGCGGACGCCTGGCACTGTCCGTGTGGGGGCAGCGCCAGGACGTCCCGCTGATCCACTGCGCCCAGGACTGCATCGCCCGCCTGCTGCCCGCCCCAAAAGTGGCGCGCCCGTCCGTCTTCCGCTTTGGTGATGCGCCAGCGCTGCACGCACTGCTGGAGCAGGCTGGTTTCTCTGATATCCGCATCGAGCCCTGCCCTGTCACCTGTCACTTCGACAGCCCGGCGACTTACTGGCAGGCCTTCCTCGACCTGGCTGGCGGCGCCGCCGAAGCCCTGTCGCGGCTGCCCGACGAAACACGGCAACGCCTGCAGGAAGCCGTTACCGACGAACTCACGCCCTACCGCAACGCGGACGGCTACACGCTGGAAAGCACCGTCCTCATCGCCAGCGGCCACCGCTAAGTTTCGTCCGGCTTGCCCTTCACCACGCCGAAGCGCTCCAGCGTGCGCTCCCGCGCCTGGGCGTGGTCCACGATGGGAGCCGGATAGTCCTTGCCAATCACGCAGCCGGCCAGCTGCTGGTCGATCGGCGGCATGGTCCACGGCGCATGGATGAACTTGGCCGGCACCTTGGCCAGTTCCGGCAGGTAACGGCGGATGAAGGCCCCGTCGGGATCGAACTTCTCCGACTGGGTCACCGGATTGAAGATGCGGAACCAGGGCTGCGCATCGCAACCGGTAGACGCCGCCCACTGCCAGCCCCCATTGTTGGCGGAGAGGTCGAAGTCGTTGAGGTGCTCGGCGAAGAAGGATTCGCCGCGCCGCCAGTCGATGCCCAGGTCCTTGGTCAGGAAGGACGCGACAATCATCCGCAGGCGGTTGTGCATGAAGCCGCTGTGCAGGATCTGGCGCATCGCTGCATCGACGATCGGATAGCCGGTGCGCCCTTCACACCAGGCAGCGAACCACTCCGGCTTGTCGTCCCAGCGCACCTGGTCGTATTCCGGCCGAAAACTGGCGCCCACCACATGCGGGTGATGCCACAGGATCTGGAAGTAGAAGTCCCGCCAGACCAGCTCCGACAGCCAGGTGTCGGCGCCCTCGCCCCCCAGCGCGACGGCCGCCCGCGCCAGCTCACGGATCGACACCGTGCCGAAGCGCAGATGCACCGACAGGTAGGAGACGCCCTTCAGCGCTGGAAAATCGCGCTTGGCCTTGTAGCGGGCGATGCGCTTCAGGAAATCGTCGAACAGCCTGCGCCCGCCGCCCATGCCGGGCGTGATGCCCAGCTCGCGCAGATTGGTCTCCTCGAAACCCAGCTCGGCCAGGCCCGGCACGGCCTCTCCGGCCGGCAATGGCGCAAGTCGCGCCATGTACTTCTCGACCGGATAGGCTTTCAGATGAAACGGCGTCAGCGCCTTCAGCCAGGCCCGTTTGTAAGGCGTGAACACCGAGAACGGCGAATTGCCCTGGGTCAGCACCTCGCTCTTTTCAAAGATCACCTGGTCCTTGAAGTCAGCAAAGTCGATCTCCAGCACACGCAGCCGCTCCGCTACCTCGGCGTCGCGGGCGAGCGCCGCCGGTTCGTAATCCCGGTTCGCGTAAACCGCGCTCACACCGAGGGCCACCGCCAATGCCGGGATCAGCTCCCGGGCCGGTCCGTGACGGATGATCAGACCGCCGCCGCGGGCGCGCAGCGCAGCATCCAGTTCGATGGTGCTGGCGTGGATGAAATCCACACGCCGATCGCTGCGACCCGGCAGAGCATCAAGAATCTCAGTATCGAAGACGAAGGCACAGAAGACCTGGTCGTGGTGCTTCAGCGCGTGATAAAGCGCCGCGTGGTCGAAGTCGCGCAGATCGCGGCGGAACCAGACGAGGGCAGAAGACATGGACGGAACTCGAAGCAAAGGATGCACGGAGGCCGAAGCATGCCTCAAATTTGCCTCCATAATCCCCCCACATCCCCGACCTCGGCTTAAAATACGCCCGTGACTACGACGACCATCAACCTCACCGATCATTTCCTGATCGCCATGCCCGCCATGGCCGATCCGAACTTCACGCGCACGCTCACCTACATCGCCGAGCACAACGAAAACGGCGCGATGGGCGTCATCGTGAACAGGCCGACCGACATGCGCCTGTCCACGCTTTTCGAGCGCATCGACATCCCCTTCGAGCAGCCTGAGTTTGCCGACCTGCCGGTTTATTTCGGCGGCCCGGTGCAGTCCGACCGCGGCTTCGTACTGCATCGCCCGTCCGGCAAATGGCACTCGACGCTGAAGGTCAGCGACGACATCGGCCTCACCAGCTCCCGTGACGTACTGCAGTCCCTGGCTGCCGACGGGGAGCCTGCCGAAGTGCTGGTCGCCCTCGGCTACGCCGGCTGGTCCGCCGGTCAGCTCGAACACGAGCTGGCGCAGAACGCCTGGCTCACCGTGCCGGCCGACCTGAGCATCGTCTTCGACCTGCCCCCCGAGGAACGCCTGGCCGCCGCCATGCAGCTGCTCGGCATCGATTTCGCCCAATTGTCCGACACCGCCGGCCACGCGTGAGTACTGTCCTCTGCTTTGATTTCGGCCTCGCGCGCATCGGGGTGGCAGTGGGAGAGACGGAAACCGGCCACGCCCACCCGCTGACCGCAATCGCCGAAGAAGCCAACGCCGTCCGCTTTGCCGCCATCGAAAAACTGCTGGCCGAATGGAAGCCCGCGTCCCTGGTGGTTGGCCTGCCAACCCACCTGGACGGCAGCGAGCACGCCATGACAGCCCGTTGCCGCCGCTTCGCGAACCAGCTTCACGGCCGCTACGGCCTGCCCGTGGCCCTGGTGGACGAACGCCTGTCCTCCGCCGAAGCGGAAGAGCTCCTTTCCGAAGCCGGCCACCACGGCTGGCGCAAGCAAAAGCCGCGACTGGATTCCGCAGCCGCCCAGATCATCCTGCTCCAGTACTTCGAAAGTGCCAAACATGCAGCTTCCTGAAGCCGAACAGCTCATCGGCGCGCTGGCCGAATCGATGCGCCCCCACGTCTCCACCGCCACCTGCCTGGTCGGTATCCACACCGGCGGGGTGTGGCTGGCCGAGCGCCTGCACGCGCTGCTGGGCCTGTCCCAGCCGCTGGGCAGCATCGACGTAAGCTTCTACCGGGACGACTACGCTGCCAAGGGCCTGCATCCGCAGCCTCAGGGCTCCAAGATTCCCTTCGACGTGGAAGACACCCACATCGTCATCGTCGATGACGTGCTGTACACCGGCCGCACCACCCGCGCGGCCCTCAACGAACTGTTCGACTACGGCCGCCCGTCCCGTGTGGACCTGGCCGTGCTCATCGATCGCGGCGGACGCGAGCTGCCCATCGCCGCGAGCTTTTGTGCCCTGACCCTGCCGGAGCCCCTGCCGGCCGGGCAAAACCTCCAACTTGAGCGCGACGACTCCGGCGCCCTCACCCTGAGGCTGATCCATGCGTAATCCCCAACTCAACAAGCACGGCGAGCTGCAGCACCTGCTGACCCTCGACGGCCTGCCCCGCGGCATCATCACCCAGATCCTGGATACCGCCGCCCCGTTCACCGAGGTGGCCGAGCGCGAGGTCAAGAAGCTCCCGCTGCTGCGCGGCAAGAGCGTCTTCAACCTGTTCTTCGAGAACAGCACCCGCACCCGCACCACCTTCGAGATCGCCGCCAAGCGCCTGTCCGCCGACGTCATCAATCTCAACGTGTCCACTTCGTCCACGAAAAAGGGCGAAACCCTGCTCGATACCGTGGATAACCTCTGTGCGATGCAGGCCGACATGTTCGTGGTACGCCACGAATCCAGCGGCGCGCCCTACCTGATCGCCCAGCACCTGGAGAACACCGGCCGCGACCACATCCACGTGGTCAATGCCGGCGACGGTCGCCACGCGCACCCGACCCAGGGCCTGCTGGACATGTACACGATCCGGCACTACAAGAAGGAATTCCACAACCTCACCGTCGCCATCGTCGGCGACGTGCTGCACTCTCGCGTCGCCCGCTCGCAGATCGCCGCGCTGACCACCCTCGGTGTGCCCGAAGTGCGCGTCATCGGCCCCAAGACCCTGCTGCCGACCGACGTCGAGAAGATGGGCGTGCGCGTCTTCCACAGCATGGAAGAAGGCCTCAAGGGCGTGGACGTGGTGATGATGCTGCGCCTGCAGAACGAACGCATGAACGGCGCGCTGCTACCCAGCCCGCAGGAATTCTTCAAGGTGTGGGGCCTCACCGCCGAGAAGCTGGCGCTGGCCAAGCCCGATGCGATCGTGATGCACCCGGGCCCGATGAACCGTGGCGTCGAGATCGACTCCGCCGTGGCCGACGGCGGCCAGGCCGTGATCCTGCCCCAGGTCACCTTCGGCATCGCGGTCCGCATGGCCGTGATGAGCATGCTCGGCAGCCACTGAACCGGATTCCCACGATGACCATCCATATCAAGAATGGCCGCCTGATCGATCCGGCCAACAAGATCGACGCTCTCCAGGACCTCTTCATCGCCGACGGCAAGATCGTCGGCGTGGGCAACGCGCCCGACGGTTTCACGGCCGCCCGGACCATCGACGCCAGCGGCTACGTGGTCGCCCCGGGCCTCATCGACCTGGCCGCCCGGCTACGTGAGCCTGGCTTTGAATACAAGGCCACGCTGGAATCCGAAATGGACGCCGCGATGGCCGGCGGCATCACCAGCCTGGCCATTCCGCCCGACACCGATCCGGTGCTGGACGAACCCGGCCTCGTCGAAATGCTGTGCTACCGCGCCAAGAAGCTCAACCGCGCCCACGTCTACCCGGTCGGGGCGCTGACCATCGGCCTCAAGGGCGAGCAGCTGTCCGAAATGGCCGAGCTGGTGGAAGCGGGCTGCGTGGCCTTCAGCCAGGCCAACGTGCCCATTCTCGATACCCGCGTGCTGGCGCGTGCCATGCAGTACGCCGCCACCTTCGGCTTCCGCGTGTGGCTGCAGCCCCTGGACCCCTACCTGTCGAAGGGCGGCGTCGCCCACGACGGCGAGGTTGCATCCCGCCTGGGCCTGCCCGGCATCCCGGCCAGCGCCGAGATCGTCGCGCTGTACACCTACCTGCGCCTGGCCCGCCAGACCGGCGCCCGCCTGCACATCACCCGTGTGTCCTGTGCCGAAAGCCTCGACCTGATCGAAAAGGCCCGCGCCGACGGCGTGGACGTCACCTGTGACGTGGCCGCCCATCACCTGCACCTGAGCGACCTGGACATCGGCTACTTCAACCCGCACTGCCACGTGGTGCCGCCGTTCCGCAGCCAACGCGACCGCCTCGCCCTGTCCAAGGCACTCGCCGACGGCCGCATCAATGCCGTCTGCTCGGACCACACCCCTGTGGACGATGATGCCAAGCAGGCACCATTCAGCGAATCCGAACCCGGCACCACCGGCTTGGAACTGCTGCTGCCGCTGACCCTCAAGTGGGCGCAGGAACACCAGTTGCCGCTGCTCGACGCGGTCGCCCGCATCACCTCGGAAGCCGCCAAGATCGCCGGCATCGCCAAGGGCGGCCACCTGTCAGTCGGCGCGCGGGCGGACGTGTGCATCTTCGATGCCGACGCCCACCAGTTGATCACCCGCAGCATGCTCAAGAGCCAGGGCAAGAACACTCCCTTCCTCGGCCTCGAGCTGCCCGGCAAGGTGCGCTACACCTTCGTCGAAGGTACGCTGATGTACGACGCCAGCCAGAACTGACACAGCCGCGGCTCCAACGAACAACGGCGCCCGCGGGCGCCGTTGTCGTTTTCAAGGCCATTAATCGCGGCTACTTCAGCTCGCCGCGCAAGGCCTTCTCGATCGCCCGGACGGCTTCCTGGTCGTCCGCCGGAACCCCGTCCTGCTCCGCCGGGGCATCGTCGAACTGTACGGGCTCATCGCCCGGCATGCCGTCGGCTGGCACGATGATCTCGATCTTCTCGGTATCGACCTTCTCATGTTTCTCCAGCCCCATCGTCACCAGCTGCGGGAACAGGATGACGATGGCCACCATCAGGATCTGGATCAGCACGAAAGGCACGGCTCCCCAGTAGATCTGTGCGGTTCTGATCGACGGCGGCGCAACGGAACGCAGGAAGAACAGCGCGAAGCCGAAAGGTGGGTGCATGAATGAAGTCTGCATGTTCACCCCCAGCAGCACGCCGAACCAGATCAGGTCGATGCCCAGCTTCTCCGCCACCGGCGCCAGCAACGGGACGATGATGAAGGACAGCTCGAAGAAGTCCAGGAAGAAGGCCAGGAAGAAAATCAGCAGGTTCACCGCCACCAGGAAGCCGACCTGCCCGCCCGGAAGGGCCGTCAGCAGGTGCTCGACCCACAGGTGTCCCTCCACTCCGTAAAAGGTCAGGGAGAACACCCGCGCGCCAATCAGGATGAAAACCACGAAGGTGGTCAGCTTGGCGGTGCTCTCCATCGCCTGGCGCAGCAGCGAGAGGCCGAGACGCCGCCGCAGCACGGCCAGCACCAGCGCCCCGAAGGCCCCCATCGCACCACCCTCGGTCGGCGTGGCGACGCCGAGGAAGATCGTGCCGAGCACCAGGAAGATAAGCAGCAGTGGCGGCACCAGGGTGGTGAGCACCCGCAGCAGCAGACGCGTGCCGTGCAGGGTGCGTGCCTCCGCCGGCAGGGCCGGCGCGTGGCTGGGTCGGACAATCGCCACCAGCGCCACATAGACTGCATAGAAGGCCGTCAGCAGCAAACCCGGAATCAGCGCTCCCTGGTACATGTCCCCCACCGGGCGGCCGAGCTGGTCGGCCATCACGATCAGCACCAGGGATGGCGGGATGATCTGGGCCAGCGTGCCCGACGCGGCGATCACTCCGGATGCCAGGCGCCCGTCGTAGCCATAGCGCATCATGATCGGCAGGGAGATCAGCCCCATCGAGATTACCGAGGCCGCCACCACGCCGGTCGTTGCGGCGAGGATCGCGCCGACGAAGATCACCGCGAAGGCCAGCCCGCCGCGCACTGGCCCGAACAGCTGGCCAATGGTGTCGAGCAAGTCCTCGGCCATGCCCGAGCGCTCGAGAATCAGGCCCATGAAGGTGAAGAACGGGATCGCCAGCAAGGTGTCGTTGGACATCACCCCGAAAATCCGGTCCGGCAACGCCTGGAACAGGGACGGCGTGAGCAGCCCGAGTTCAATCCCCAGCAAGCCGAAGACAATCCCGTTGGCGGCCAGCGCAAAGGCTACGGGGTAGCCGAACAGCAGGAACACTATCAGCACCCCGAACATCAGCGGCGCCATGTTGGCAGCGATGAAGGCCATCAGCTCCGCCCCCCACGCTGCGCCTCGATGACCCGCGCCAGTTCGCTCTCGGGCGTGGAAGCCTGCGGCTTGGCATTCGGATCACCGATCAGCCCTTGCAGAAAGGCCGCCCGCTTGATGAGCTCGGAGACGCCCTGCAGCACCAGCAGCGCAAAGCCTGCCGGCACCAGCGCCCTCACCGGCCACACCAGCAGCCCGCCTGCGTTCGATGAGTGCTCGCCAGCCCGGTAGGAGTCCACGAAGATCGGCCATGACAGATAGAGCACCGCGATGGCCATCGGCGCCAGAAAGAACAGCGTCCCGACGATATCGATCCACGCCTGTGTCTGCGGCGAAAAGCGTCCGGCCACCACGTCGATGCGCACATGCTCGTTCTTCAGCAGCGTATAGCCCCCGCACAACAGGAAAACCGCCGAGAACAGATACCACTGGATCTCCAGCAGGCCATTTGAACTGAAGTTGAACAGGTAGCGCACGAAGGCATTGCCCGCGCTGATGAGGGTGACGGCCAGCACCAGCCAGGTCGCGGCCTTGCCTACGCGCTCCGTGATGGCGTCGATCAGGCCTGAAATCTTGAGCAGGGCGTGCACGTCCCGCGTCTCCTTTAACGTATGGAAGGCATGCCCCGCGGGGCCCTGCCGATGTTCTTTGGCTCCGGATTATCGGCGAGATTGGCGCCGCACTCACGCTCTGGCAGCACGCGATTCACCTCCCACCTGCCGACAGTGCGGCGCAACACCCTTCCGCGACGTGAGATACTTGGGTTTCCCTTCACCCTACCCTGCACCGCAGCAATGTCTACACGTATCTGCTTGGTTCGCCACGGGGAGACGCCCTGGAACACCGAGCGCCGCCTTCAGGGCCACATCGACATCCCCCTCAACGATCACGGCCTGATCCAGGCCAAGGCCACCGCCGCCAGCCTGGCCGGCGAGCGCTTCGACGCCGCCTACAGCTCCGACCTGACCCGCGCCCGCCAGACCGCCGAAGCCGTTACGACCCACAACGGCCTCAGCCTGACCCTCGACGCCGGACTGCGCGAGCGCCATTACGGCATCTTCCAGGCCCTGACCTACGACGAAGCCCGCGAGCGTTTCCCCGCCGAATACCACCGCTTCGAAACCCGTGACCCGGACTTCGCCTTCCCCGAGGGCGGCGAGAGCCTGCGGGAATTCGCCCGCCGCATCCACGACAAGCTCAGCGCCATCGCCGACGCCCACCGGGGCGGCACGGTGCTGGTCGTCACCCACGGCGGCGTGCTCGACATTGCCCACCGCCTGGCCGCCGGCAAGCCGCTGGAAACCCCGCGGGACTTCACGATCCCCAACGCCGCCCTCAACTGGATCGGCCACGACGGTGACAACTGGTCGCTGATCTCCTGGGGCGAGCAGCGCCACCTGGACAGTGCGCTGGACGAGCTTAACAACGCCTGATTTAGCACTTCATCATCCGGAAACCCTAAAGTTTCCCGGGGCCCCGCCGATGCCTCGGACGAGCACGCAGCCCGTCCGGGGCGCGAACCGGCAGGAGTCCCGTCATGCTGAAATTCAACCGGCAGTCCCTCGTCCACCAGCTAGCCCTCGCCGCGGCGCTGGTCAGTCTGGTCATATTCGGCGCCCTGATCGCCTTCACGACCTACTTCGCTGAGGACGCGGCGCTGGCCAAGACAGAGGACGAACTCACCCATCAGGTGACGGGCATCGTCCGCATGCTCGAACTGAGCCACGGCAACGCGATCGCTCACGCTGGCCGGGGTGCCAGTCGGCTCAAGACGGCCCTCGGCACGCTGCGCATCGGCCCGGAAACCACCAAGGCTGGCAGCTACGAGGTGCCACTGGTGCACACCGGCGAGCGCAGCCTCAACGGCAACACAGCGCTACTGGAATCCCTGCGCCAGCAGATCGACGCCGACCCGGCGCTGCTGCTACGCTCCGGTGACGATTTCGTGCGCGCCGCCACGCTGCTGAAGAACAAGGATGGCAGCAGCGCCGAAGGCAGCACACTGCCCCGCAACAGCAAGGAAAGCACAGCCCTGCTGGCGGGCAAGAGCTATGCCGGCGTGGTCAAGCGCAACGGCAAATACTACATCTCGGCGATCGAGCCACTGACCGACGCCTCCGGCAAGGTCGTCGGCGCCCTGTCCACCCGCGTGGACATCAGCGGCGACATGGATCGCCTTTTCAAGGCCCTCGCCGAGATCAAGTCCGGCAGCACCGGCTACGCTTATGTACTGGCCCCGGCCGAAGAAACGGCGAAGAGCGAACTGGTCTATCACCCCAGCCTCGGCGGCCGCCAGATCGGCGAGATCAACAACCCGTCCCTGACCCGGATTGTCGAGGAACAAATCGGCCGCAAACAGGGCGCGATGACCTACAAGTGGTCACGCACCCCGGGCGGGCCCGAGACCGACCCGAAGATGGTGGTCTTCGAAACAGCCCCCTCGTGGGGCTGGATCGTCGCCACCGGCAGCTTCATCGACGAATTCACCGTCGAAGCCCGCCATCTGCGCAACACCCTGATCGCACTGTGCATCGGCGGCGCGATCCTGCTAGCGGTGGTGCTGTACTTCATCACCCGCAACCGCCTCGCCCCCATCCACGCATTGCTCGAAGCAACCCGGCGCATCGGCCACGGCGATCTGACCGTGCGCTTTCCCGAAGCCCCGGCCGACAGCCGCAACGAGCTAGATCTGATCGCCCACTCCCTCGACACCACCACGCGCCAGATCGGCACGCTGATCGGCGACGTGATGCGCACCGGCAATTCGGTCCGCGACGCCGCCCGTGCCGTACGCCAGGGCTCGGATGAAGTGGTGAATAGCACCGCAGCCCAGAGCGAAGCTGCAGCTGGCCTCGCCACCGCCATCGAAGAGCTCGCCGTCAGCGTCACCCACGTTTCCGACAGCGCGGCCCTCGCCCGCGACATGACCCAGCAGGCCCAGGTCCACGCGGACGAAGGAAGCGGCCGCGTGCGCAGCGTCATCGACGGCATGGGGCGGATCGCCGGCGAAATCGACGAGGCGGCCGTGGCGGTCCGACAACTCTCCGAGCACTCGGCGCAGATCTCCAACATCGGCAAGCTGATCAACGAGATCGCCGAGCAGACCAACTTGCTCGCCCTCAACGCCGCCATCGAAGCGGCCCGTGCCGGCGAAAGCGGCCGTGGCTTCGCGGTGGTGGCCGACGAGGTTCGCAAGCTGGCCGAGCGCACCGCCAACTCAACCCGCGAGATCTCGGCCACCGTGACCGAGGTACAGAGCGAAGCCCAGCGCGTTGTCACCATGATCCAGGGCGTTACCAAAGGGGTGCGCGACGGGGTCGGCCTCGCCACCGAATCCGGCGCCATGCTGGAGACGATCCGCAGCGAGAGTGTCCGTACCACCGCCGCGGTCAACGACATCGCCGACACCACGCGCGCCCAGAGCACATCCAGCCAGGACGTGGCCCAAGGTGTCGAACGCATCGCGCAGATGGCGGCGCAGAACAACCAGATCACCCGCCGCACCCACGAGCAGACAACAACCCTCGAACAACTGGTCGCCGACCTCGAAACCAAGGTCGGTCACTTCCGCGTCTGAGGCCTTTCATCGCTTTTACGAGCACGGCAGCTTTCGGCAAGCCCGAGGTGCCGTGTTAAACTCCGTTTTTGACTCAAGCCCACCTGGATCGCCATGTTTTCCAAGCAAAATACCCTCGCCAAGGTCGACCCCGAACTCTGGCAGGCCATTGAGGCCGAAAACCGCCGTCAGGAAGATCACATCGAACTGATCGCCTCCGAGAACTACGTCAGTGCAGCTGTCATGGAAGCCCAGGGCTCCCAGCTCACCAACAAGTACGCGGAAGGTTATCCGGGCAAGCGTTACTACGGTGGCTGTGAACACGTGGACGTGGCCGAGCAGCTGGCCATCGACCGCCTGAAGGCCCTGTTCGGCGCCGAAGCCGCCAACGTCCAGCCGAACTCCGGCTCCCAGGCCAACCAGGCCGTCCTGATGGCCTTCGCCAAGCCCGGCGACACCATCATGGGCATGAGCCTCGCCGAAGGCGGCCACCTGACCCACGGCATGCCGCTGAACATGTCCGGCAAGTGGTTCAATGTCGTCTCCTACGGTCTCAATGAGCAGGAAGAGATCGACTACGACAAGATGGAAGCCCTGGCCCGCGAGCACAAGCCGAAGATCATCGTGGCCGGTGCGTCTGCGTACGCCCTGCGCATCGATTTCGAGCGCTTCGCCAAGATCGCCAAGGAAGTCGGCGCCATTTTCTGGGTCGACATGGCCCACTACGCCGGCCTGATCGCCGCCGGTTTCTACCCGAACCCGGTGCCGCATGCCGACGTCGTCACCTCGACCACGCACAAGACCCTGCGCGGCCCGCGCGGCGGCATCATCCTGATGAAGGCCGAGCACGAGAAGGCGATCAACTCCGCCATCTTCCCGGGCCTGCAGGGTGGCCCGCTGATGCACGTCATCGCCGCCAAGGCTGTCGCCTTCAAGGAAGCCGCCAGCCCCGAGTTCAAGCAGTACCAGGAACAGGTCATCGCCAACGCCCGCGTGATGGCCCGCGTCCTCGGTGAAGAACGTGGCCTGCGCATCATCTCCGGCCGCACCGAAAGCCACGTGTTCCTGGTGGACCTCCAGTCCAAGAACATCACCGGCAAGGAAGCCGAAGCCGTCCTCGGCAGCGCCCACATCACCGTCAACAAGAACTCGATCCCCAACGATCCGCAGAAGCCCTTCGTCACCTCCGGCATCCGTATCGGCTCGCCGGCGATGACCACCCGCGGCTTCACCGAGATCGAAGCCGAGCGCATCGCCCACCTGATTGCCGACGTGCTCGACAATCCGAAGGACGAAGCCACCATCGAGAACGTGCGCGCCAAGGTTTCCGAGCTTTGCCGCAAGTTCCCGGTATACGGCGCCTAAGCAGCACCAGCGACAGGGACGCGCATTAGCCCATGCATTGCCCCTTCTGCGGCGCCGACAATACGCAGGTCACCGACACCCGTGAGAACGAGGACGGTGACACCGTACGGCGCCGCCGTCGCTGCCTGTCCTGCGACAAGCGCTTCACCACCTACGAACGCATCGACCTCAAGATGCCGCAGGTGGTCAAGAAGAACGGCAGCCGTGCCGACTTCAACCGCGACAAGCTTCTCGGCAGCCTGAAACTTGCGCTGCGCAAGCGGCCCGTCACCGCCGAGAACGTCGAAGCCGCTGTCGACCGCATCGAGGCCAAGCTCCTGTCCTCCGGCGAACGCGAGATCGCCTCCGAGCGCATCGGCGAGCTGGTGATGCGCGAACTCAAAAAGCTCGACAAGGTCGCCTACATCCGCTTCGCATCGGTCTACCGCGCCTTTGCCGACGTGGACGAATTCTCGGAAGTCATCCGCGAAGTCACCTCCCGGCCCCGTGGCCGCCCCCCCAAGGTTTCCTGAAGGTTCCACCGCCATGAGTGCCACCGCCGACGACTACCGGTGGATGGCCCGCGCCCTCGAGCTGGCCGAGCGCGGACTGTTCACGACCACCCCGAACCCCCGCGTCGGCTGCGTCATCGTGCGTGATGGCGCGATCGTTGGCGAAGGCTGGCACGTTCGCGCTGGCGAGCCCCACGCTGAAGTACACGCCCTCGCTATGGCTGGAGAAAAGGCCCGCGGCGCCACCGCCTACGTGACGCTGGAACCCTGCTCCCATCATGGCCGCACGCCCCCCTGCGCCGACGCGCTGGTCAAGGCCGGCGTGGCCCGCGTCGTCGCGGCGATGGAAGATCCGAACCCCCTGGTCGCAGGGCGTGGAATGGCCCGCCTGAGCGACGCCGGCATCGAAGCCCTCGCCGGCGTGCAGGAAAACGAGGCCCGCGAACTCAACATCGGCTTCATCTCGCGCATGACTCGCGGTCGCCCGTGGCTGCGCCTGAAGGCGGCTGCCACGCTGGACGGCAAAACCGCCCTGAACAACGGCGTTTCCCAATGGATCACCGGCGACGATGCGCGCCGCGACGCACATCGCTGGCGTGCCCGCTCCTGTGCGGTGCTCACCGGCATCGGCACCGTGCGCGACGACGATCCGCAACTCAACGTCCGCGCCATTCCCACCGAACGGCAGCCGTTGCGCATCGTCGTAGACGCACGCCTGGAAACACCGCTCAACGCCAAGATCCTCGACGGAGGCCGCGTGCTGGTAGCGGGCGCCGTCGAGGACGCCGAGCGCATCTCCGCACTTCAACGCCGCGGGGCAGAAGTTCTGATCCTGCCAAACAACGGCGGCAAGGTGGACCTGCCCGCCCTGATGACCGAACTCGGCCGGCGCGGTATCAACGAAGTGTTGGCGGAGAGCGGCTTCAAGCTGAACGGCTCCCTGCTACGGGAAGGCTGCGTGGACGAACTGATCCTCTATCTCGCACCTGCCCTTGCCGGCGACGACGCACGCGGCCTGTTCAACCTGCCCGAGCTAAGCAGTCTGGCCGACAAACGCGAGCTGGCCTTCCGCGACGTCCGCCAGATCGGCCGCGACCTGCGAATCATCGCCCGCCCCTGCTAAGGCAGCCCCCGCATTTCCCCTGAATCCCGGGGGAGGAGCCCCTGCTTAGCACGGTCAACGCGCGCCCTGCGCTGGCCGTTGAGTGCCTATATCCGCAACACGACCACCACCATGAAGCCCGCGCACCTGATCGGCTCCGTCGCCCTTGCCTGCCTGGCGGTGTCCGCCTGCGCAGAAACGGCCATCGTCCTCAACTCAGGGGATGAAAACATCAGCCTGATCGACACCTCCAGCTACAAGGAAACCGGCCGCATCCCAGCCTGCAAGGAACCCCACCACCTGATGGCGACGCCGGACGACAGCGCGGTAATCGTTGCCTGCGCGATCTCCAATGAACTGGTCTTCTTCGACCCCCGCACAGGGCAGGAGCAAAAGCGCGTCAAAAACATTTCCGACCCCTACCAACTCGGCTTCTCGCCAGACAGGAAGTGGTTCATCGCCAACTCACTGCGCCTGGATCGGGTCGATCTCTACAAGGCCGCTGACTTTTCCTTGGTCGCCCGTATCCCTGCCGCCAAGACACCGTCGCACATGGCCTTCGACAAGGCCAGCCACTACGTCTTCATTACGCTGCAGGAGTCCGACGAGATTCTCGCCATCGACCTCAGGACCCAGCAGCCCGCCTGGAAAATGAGCGTAGGCCCGACTCCAGCCGGCATTTACATGACGCCTGACGACAAGTACCTGCTGGTGGCGATCATGGGCGCCGATTACGTGGAGGTCATCGACTGGCGGACGCGCAAGACTGTCAAGAAGATCACCACAGACAAGGCGGCCCACAACTTCCTGGCCCGCGGTGACGGGCGCCATGTCTTCGTATCTAACCGCAGCATGAAGGGCAGCATTTCCCTGGTGGACACCCAGACGCTCAGCGAGGTCGAACAATACAACGTTCCCGGCGGCCCCGACGACATGGAGATCCGTGCGGACGGCAAGGAGCTGTGGGCCACCGCGCGCTTCGCCCGCAAGGTACAGGTGCTGGATCTACAGCAGAAGGCGGTAGCGCGCTCCATTCCCGTCGGGCGCTCGCCCCATGGCGTGTTCTTCCTGAAGCACGCGGCGAGGCAGTGATGCGTGCGCCAAGCCACCTGCTGCTCGCCCTCACGCTGTGCGCTGCACCGCTGGCAGCCTGCGCCACCTCTGTGGAGCCGGCCTGCAAGGGCACGGTCTACCTCACACTGGACACCGGCAACATGCGCTACGCCGAGCCAATTGCCGAGATCCTGCGCAAGCACCACGTCAAGGCAACCTTCTTCGTTGCCCAGGAAAAGACTCACCGCGGCGACATGGCCCTCGACGCATCCTGGGCAACGTACTGGCAAGCGCGCGTTGCCGAAGGCCACGCCTTTGGCAGCCACACCTGGCGTCATGGCGCCTTCCGTCGGGACCTGGACGACGGTCAGGTGAGCTACCAGTTGATGGACGGGAGCCGCGAAAAGTTGGACCCCGCGCAGATCTGCGCGGAAGTAAAGCAGCCCGACCTGCGCTTCGCCGAACTCACCGGCCGCCACCTCGATCCGATCTGGCGTGCCCCTGGTGGCCACACGACACCCCTCACCCTGAAGGCCGCCAGGCAATGCGGCTATCGTCACGTGGGCTGGTCGCCGGCTGGCTTCCTCGGCGATGAACTGCCGTCCGGCACCTATCCCAACGAAGCCCTGCTCAAACGGGCGCTCGCCAACATTCGGGACGGGGATATCCTGCTTGCCCACCTGGGCATCTGGTCACGCAAGGACCCCTTCGCACCAATGCTGGACCCGTTGATCGCAGGGCTCAAGGCCCGCGGCTTCTGCTTCGCAACCGTAGTCGGTGCACCATGACGAACTGGCTAAGCGAGCTCTTCATCGGTGCGCAGGGCTGGCTTTTCGACACCTTGGTACAACCACTGCTGTTCGCAATCGGCCTGGCGAGCTATGCAGAAATGGGCTTCGACGGTATTGAGTTCGTCCTGCTTGGCGTCATCGAACTCGGTGCTGCCTTCTTGCTGCTCCGCCCATTGGAGGCCTTATGGCCGGCGGAAAAGTGGGCCGAACGACGTGCCGTCCGGGTGGACGTGCTCTACGCGCTCCTCAACCGCCTGGGTGTCATACCGCTGGTGGTCTTCCTGTTGCTTGCCCCAGGCTTCAGCGAATTGGAACGCTGGATGCGCTTCCATGACGTCATTCCTAACCAGCTGGAGGACTGGCTGCCGGCCCTCGATCACCACCCGCTGGCCAGCTTCCTGATTTATCTGGTGATTCTCGACTTCGCCGAATATTGGCGCCACCGCCTGTCACACACCTGGCGCTGGTGGTGGGCCTTGCACGGCATCCATCACTCCCAGCGGCAGATGTCCTTGTGGACCGACTCCCGCAATCACCTGCTTGACGACCTGATCGCCGGCTTCTGGTTCGCCTGCCTATCCCTGCTGATCGGCGTTCCGCCGGGGCACTTCCTCGGCCTACTGATGGCCCTGCGGCTGGTGGAGAACCTTTCCCACACCAACACCCGCCTCACATTCGGCCGTCTCGGAGAAAAACTGATCGTCGGCCCGCGCTATCACCGCTGGCATCACGCGCTGGACCTGCCCACAGATCCGCGTTTCCGCTATGGCTGCAACTTCGCGATCCTGCTGCCAGTATGGGACGTCCTGTTCGGCACCCTGTACCTGCGGGATGAGATCCCGCCGACCGGCATCCACGAAAAGACTCCGGCGGAAATCGCTGCCCGCGACGCTTTCTGGCCACAACAGAA
The DNA here is from genome assembly GCF_041914405.1 of Zoogloea sp. Lineage (NCBI taxonomy): Bacteria > Pseudomonadati > Pseudomonadota > Betaproteobacteria > Rhodocyclales > Zoogloeaceae > Zoogloea > Zoogloea sp. Next base: position 184,108 of record NZ_JAYSDK010000002.1, on the reverse strand, counting down.
ACTCGGCCTGCAACAGTTTGCCAAGGCCTTGTTCAAACGGAACGACGCCCAACGCTCAGCGTGAAGCACACACCGCGCAGGCCGGATCCCGTCCCAGTCGAATCGTCCGCCAGTCCATCGCCAGCGCATCGAGCAGCAACAAACGACCGGTCAGCGTTTCGCCACAGCCCACGAGTAGCTTGAGCGCCTCCGCCGCCTGCACGGCACCAACGATGCCGGTAATCGGCGCGAACACGCCCATCACCGCACAACGCACCTCCTCCACGTCCTCGCCTTCGGGAAACAGGCAGTGGTAACAGGGGCTGTCGTCCGCGCGCAGGTCGAACACCGACACCTGGCCATCGAAACGCACGGCCGCGCCCGACACCAGCGGTTTGCGGTGCACCACACAGGCCCGGTTAATGGCGTGGCGGGTGGCAAAGTTGTCAGAGCAGTCGAGCACCACGTCGGCCGCGGCGATCTCCGCCTCGAGTTCGCCATCCTCCAGCCGTCGACCGATGGGCAGGACGCGGACTTCCGGATTCAGGCGCGCCAGCGTGTCGCGCCCGGACTCCACCTTGAGCCGCCCGACCCCTTCCTGGCTGTGCAGGATCTGCCGCTGCAGATTGGTCAGATCGACCGTATCGCCATCTGCCAGCACCAGGGTTCCAACCCCGGCAGCGGCAAGATACATGGCGGCCGGGGAGCCCAGCCCACCAGCACCAACGACCAGCACACGGGCAGCAACGATGGCGTCCTGCCCCTCGATACCGATCTGGGGAAGCAGGATGTGGCGCGAATAGCGCAGCAGCTGTTCGTCGTTCATGCTTGAATCAAGAAAAAAAGCAGTCGGGGCCAGCCGCCCCGGGGTTTATTTAAAATCGCGCAACTCAGGCGGCGTATCGTCGTGGTCACCATGCGGGTGGGCCGCATAGGCGTGGATGTAAACCTCATGGGACTGCTTGATCAGCCGTTCCGGAGAGCGCAGGTTATGCACCTGCGTTTCCTCCACGTAATAGACCAGAGCCCTGTGCAGCCGGACCAGCAAGGGGCGGTCAAGATGAAAGCCCCCGTCGGACAAGGCATTTTCAAGGCGCTCGAGCGTGTAATCGAGGACGTTGTAATGCACGATCAACGACAACGGATCGCGCCCAGCCTCGACCTTGACTCCCGCCAGCGCGCCAAGCGAGCGGGATGCCTGCTCAACTTGGCCTGGGGGAAGATCCTTGAAGCGGATCTCCCGGCGCTTTACGAGCCCGGTGCGAGCCTGAGGCGAAGCGCTCCCATGCTTCCGTCCGGCCAGCTTGTAAGCAGTCTCGCGTCGCATGATCGAACCTCCGGCACGATGGTCACTTGCCGCTATTCTGGAGGATCTGCAATCCCTTGAGCAAATTCACCGCCTGGGCCAACTGGTAATCATCCTTGCCCGCGATCTCGAAGGGCGGTTTCAGCTCGTCATCCTCCTTCGGCTTGTCCTTTTCGCGCCCCTTGGCCGGAACATCCTTCTTCGGTGCTACCAGCACCTCCGTCTTCGCGGCTTCCGGTTCCTTGCCGTTGGAAAGGTGGCGCTCCAGGTCCGCCTCACGCAGATGATCGCGGGACGAACCGTTCGGCGTCTCTTCCACGACGATGTCCGGCACGATTCCCTTGGCCTGGATGGATCGGCCACTGGGCGTGAAGTAACGGGCCGTCGTCAGCTTGATGGCAGCATTGTTGTTGAGCGGCAGGATGGTCTGCACCGATCCCTTGCCGAAGCTCTGGGTACCCATCACCACCGCCCGCTTGTGGTCCTGCAGCGCACCGGCCACGATCTCAGAGGCGGATGCCGAGCCACCATTGACCAGCACCACCATCGGCACGGTCTTGATGGACGCAGGTACATTCTTGATGTAGTCGTCGCGGGAGCCGCGGAGGTAGTCGTCCGGCACCGCCAGGTACTTGCGCTTGGCGTCGTCGGTACGCCCGTCCGTTGATACCACTAGCGCCTGCGGCGGGAGGAAGGCCGCAGACACGCCGACCGCGCTGTTGAGCAGCCCGCCCGGATCGTTACGCAGATCGAGCACCAGCCCCTTCAAGCTGCCCTGCTTCGCCAGCCGGTCGAGATGCTGCACCAGGGACTGCGCGGTCTGCTCCTGGAACTGGACAACCCGCACATAGCCAAAACCAGGCTCGACCAGCTTGGACTTGACGCTCTGGACCTTGATGACCTCCCGCGTCAAAATCACCACGATAGGCTTGGCCTCGCCCTTGCGTGCGATGGTCAGAACGATGTTGGTCTTGGGCTTGCCGCGCATGCGCTTGACCGCATCGTTCAACGACATGCCCTTCACCGACGTATCGTCGAGCTTGATGATCAGGTCACCCGCCTTGATACCAGCACGGAAAGCCGGCGTATCCTCAATCGGCGAGATCACCTTGACGAAGCCGTCCTCCGAGCCAACCTCGATGCCGAGACCTCCGAATTCACCCTGCGTGCCGACCTGCAGGTCTTTGAAAGCTTCCGCATCCAGGTAGGACGAGTGCGGATCAAGGTTGGACAACATGCCGCTGATCGCATAGGTGATCAGCTTCTTGTCTTCCACCGGTTCCACATAACCCTGCTTGATGGCATTGAAGACATCCGCCAGATTGCGCAGCTCTTCTACCGGCAGCGGCGCCAGCGCCGACTTGTCCGCATTCGCCGAGAAATTGAGGCTGATCATAATCCCGGCACACAGCCCCGTGAATACCAGGCCGGCTTGCTGCAGTTTGCTGCGCATAAAGTCTCCGTCAGGCGCGGGGAAACCCCGTTCAACCGCCATCCAATCCCGCGAACAGGCTGTTCTGCGTATCGAGATGAGTATAAACCGGAAAGGTTCCCCGGCAGCGCGCGCTGCCCTGCAGGGTCTCGTCCCTGCCGCCCGCACCGCTGTACGAAAAAGTGCTATTTTATAATATTAGGTATGTAAAACCTTCGACTCTTCGTGAAAACCAACACCATCGACCTCATCGCCAAACAGGAACACATCGAAACGGCCGCCCGGGCCCTCAAGGCGATTTCCCATCCGCTCCGCCTCAAGATTCTCTGCGTGATCGGCGGCGAAGAGGTCTGCGTGCAGGATATCGTTGAGGCCGTCGGCACCTCTCAGAGCAACATCTCCCAGCATCTCGCCATTCTCAGGGACAAGGACGTTCTACTGACCCGCAAGGACGCCAACCGCGTCTACTACCGGGTCGGCGATCCCCGTACCCTGCAGTTGATCGCGATGATGCGCGAAGTCTTCTGCGGCGACGACGCCGAATAAACCGCCCCAATTCATCCCAACCGGAGCTTTTCAGTGGAATTCCTCCAGCACAACTGGTACTGGGCTGCGCTCGCTGCCGTCAGCGGCAGTCTTCTTCTTGCCACATCCCTGCGTGGCGGCCGTGGAGGCATTTCGCCAGCCCAGGCCACCCAGCTGATCAACCGCGAAGATGCCATCGTGATCGATGTCCGTGAAGCGGCCGAGTATGCCAGTGGCCATCTGCTCAATGCACGCCACATTCCCCTCGGCGATCTGCCCAATCGCCTGGCTGATCTCGAAAAATTCAAGGACAAGCCTGTTATCCTCAACTGCCAGACCGGTGGCCGTTCCTCGTCGGCTTGCGACGTACTGCGCAAGGCCGGCTTCAGCCAGGTCTTCAACCTCGAAGGCGGTATTGCCGCGTGGACCGAAGCCGGCATGCCGGTCAGCAAGAAGAAGAAATAACGCCATGCAACCCAAAATCCTTATGTACGCCACGGCAGTGTGCCCGTATTGCGTCCGCGCCGAAGGCCTGCTGCGCCGCAAGGGCGTGACCGACATCGAGAAGGTCCGCATCGACCTCGACCCGGTCCGCCGCGACGAGATGATGGAGCGCACTGGACGGCGCACCGTGCCACAGATCTATATCGGTGACTACCACGTAGGCGGCTGTGACGACCTGTTTGCCCTCGATCACGAGGGTCGGCTCGACTCACTGCTGCAAGGCGAGCCCGGCTGAGCTCTGCAGCGCTCCAACTTACAAACCATTTCACAACCGGAAAAAATCAACATGTCCGACACCACGCAACAACCCGTTTTCTCCATCGAAAAGCTCTACGTCAAGGATCTGTCGCTGGAAGTGCCGAACGCACCGCAGATCTTCCTCGAGCGTGAAAACCCCCAGATCAACGTTCAGCTGCGTACCGAAAGCAACGCAGTGGACGAAGGCATCTTCGAAGTGGCCCTGACCGTCACCGTCACTGCCCAGCTGCCCGCCGAGAAGACCGTATTCCTGGTTGAAGTGGTCCAAGCCGGCATCTTCCAGATCCGCAACGTGCCGGAGGAAGATCTCGAGCCGATCACGATGATCGGCTGCGCCAACATCCTCTTCCCCTACGCCCGCGAAGCGGTGTCCGACGCCGTGTCCCGCGCCGGCTTCCAACCCGTGATCCTGGCCCCGGTGAACTTCGAAGCCCTGTTCCAGCAGAACCGCGAACAGGCTGCCCAGCAATCCGGCACCGACGTTCCCATCCAGTAATGATGCCGCAGCGCCTCATCACCGCGGCGCTGCTCGGCCTGCCCCTCGCCCTCGCGGCGGCGCAGGCCGGCGCCTCGGACTTCCGCTCGCTCGCCGAACCGGCCATCCTCTACGATGCGCCGTCCAAGCAGGGCAAGCCCATGTTCGTCATCCAGCGCTATACCCCGGTCGAAGCCGTCGTAAACATCGATCGCTGGGTGAAGGTGCGCGACCCCGCCGGCAGCATGCTGTGGCTGGAGCGCCGCCAACTGTCCGAAAAGCGCACGGTCATCGTCACCGCAGCCCGCGCGGACATCCGGCAAAAGCCGGACAGCGCCGCACCGCTCGCCTTCGAAGCCGTCAAGGATGTGGTCCTCGAGCTCACCGACAAGCCGGCAGACGGCTGGGTTAAGGTCAAGCACCGGGACGGCACCGTCGGCTTCGTCCGAGCCAATCAAGTCTGGGGACTCTGAGCGCCATGCGCATAGCCGTTTTTGGGGCCGGCGCCTGGGGCACTGCCCTGGCCCTCGCCTTTTCCCGCAATCACGACGTCGTCCTGTGGAGCCGCGAGGCCGCAGAAATCACCGCCATGCGCAGCGACGGCGAGAACCGCCGCTACCTGCCGGGCATTCCACTGCCTGCCAGCCTGCGCCTGTCGGACAACCTGCGTGATGCCGCACAGGCCGACCTGCATCTGGTGGTCACGCCCCTCGCGGGCCTGCGTCCGACGGCCCGCGCATTGCAGACAGCCGCACCCGGCACGCCGCTGCTATGGGCCTGCAAGGGCCTCGAAGCCGGCACCGCCAAGCTGCCCCACCAGATCGTCGCCGAGGAACTGGGCGCCAACGCGGCCAGCGGTGTACTCACCGGCCCGAGCTTTGCTGCGGAGGTGGCCCAAGGCCTGCCCGCCGCCGTGACCATTGCGGCTGGCGACATCGAATTCGCCCGCCACTGGGTCCACGCCCTGCATGACAACCGCCTGCGCCTGTATGCAAATGACGACGTGATCGGCGCCGAAGTGGGTGGCGCGGTCAAGAACGTGATGGCCATTGCCGCCGGCGTGGCCGATGGCATGGGCTTCGGCCTCAATGCGCGGGCCGCGTTGATCACCCGCGGCCTCGCCGAGATTACCCGCCTGGGCATCGCGCTCGGTGGCCGCCGTGACACCTTCATGGGCCTCGCCGGGCTGGGCGACCTGGTGCTCACCTGTACCGGAGATCTGTCACGCAACCGCCGCGTAGGCCTCTTGCTGGCGGAAGGCAAGAGCCTGCCGGACATCCTGGTGGCGCTCGGGCATGTAGCCGAAGGGGTCAGTACGACACGCGAGGTTGCCGCGCTGTCCGAACGCCTGGGCGTGGACATGCCGATCACCAGCGCGGTCGATCAAGTCCTCCGCGGCACCCTGTCGGCACGTGACGCGGTGGAGCAGTTGCTCGCCCGCGACCCCAAGCAGGAATAATCCGCTGCATGCCGGCGCGCTCAGGCGCCGCCGGCAAACCCCATCTGACGCCAGGCTTCGTAAACAACGACCGCCGCTGCATTAGAGAGATTAAGACTGCGGTTGCCAGGACGCATCGGAATGCGTAGGCGGCGATCATTGGTGAATTCCGCGTGCAGTTCCGGCGGCAAGCCACGGGACTCCGCGCCGAAGACGAACACGTCCTCCGCCTCGAAAGGCACATCGGCATAGTTGCGACCCCCATGAGACGTCAGTGCGAAGAAGCGCCGCCCCGCGAGTAGGGCCTTGCAGGTCGCCCAGTCCTCATGCACCGTCACCACGGCCATGTCCCGATAATCGAGGCCGGCACGGATCAGTTGCTTTTCCTCAAGCGTAAAGCCGAGCGGTTTGACAAGGTGCAGACGGGCGCCGGAATTGGCGCACATGCGCATGATATTGCCGGTATTCGGAGGGATCTCCGGCTGATGAAGGACGACATGGAACATGGGCGCGGATTGTGCCCGCCCGACGCCGACCGATCAACCTGGCGGCGGCGTTCGCGCCAGCACCCGGTTCTCCACGCTGAGCGCACCAACCCCCTTGAGCGTCCGCGCCAGTTCCGCCAGCGTCGCTCCAGTGGTCATCACGTCGTCCACCACCACCACGCGCAGCCCTTCGACCCGGGTCGTCACTCGAAACGCCCCGCGCACGTTGGCGGCACGGTCCTTCCACGGCAAACCAGCCTGAGGCGTGGTATTCACATCCCGCTCAATGCAATCGCAGACGAAGGGAATACCCCACTCCCGCGCCAGAGGACGGCCAATCTCGGCAGCCTGATTGAACCCTCGCGCACTCAAGCGGGACACGTGGAGCGGTAGTGGCACGACCAGATCCGCCTCAGGAACCGCAGCGGCAGACATCCGGTCCACGAAAAGTCGCGTGACCGCCAGCCGATGCCCGTACTTCAGCGCATGGACCAGTCGATCGACCGGAAACCCATAATCGAGGGCCGCCAGGGTCCGCTCGAAGGGCGGCGGCTCACGCAAGCAACTACCGCAGATCTCGCCTCCCGGAACCGGCAGGGCACAACGCGGACAGCGCGCCGCGCCCGCTCCTGGTAACCCGGCCGAGCAAACCGGACACAGCACACCATTGCCGCTCGGTGCGCCACAGGCAAAGCACTGCTGCGGGAAAAGGATGTTCGCGCCGGCCTCCAGCCAGGCCCGCCATCCAAGCACTTGATTTGACAAGTCCGGACCCCTTCGGGGAAACTAAAAGGCTTCGTAATTTTGAATTACAGCCAAAAAAAGGGTGCATGACAATGACCGCCACCGTCGCCCACGCAGAGAGCGCTCCCTCCACCGTCACCACGCCCGCGCGCAAGCGCTGGAGCGTCGCCGAAGTCGAGGCGCTGTTCGCCCTGCCCTTCAATGACCTGGTCTTCCGCGCCCAGCAGGTGCACCGGGAGAATTTCGAGCCCAACGCCGTCCAGCGCTCCACGCTACTGTCGATCAAGACTGGCGGCTGCTCCGAGGACTGCGGCTACTGCTCTCAGTCGTCCCGCTACGATACCGGCCTTGAGAAGGAATCCCTGCTCCCGCTGGGCGAAGTGCTCGAGAACGCCCGGGCCGCCAAGGCCAAGGGTGCGTCCCGCTTCTGCATGGGCGCAGCCTGGCGCGGCCCGAAGGAAAAGGACCTCGCCCCGGTGCTGGACATGGTCCGTGAAGTGAAAAAGCTTGGCCTCGAAACCTGCGTCACCCTCGGCATGCTCAAGGACGGCCAGGCGGAACAGCTGAAGGACGCCGGCCTCGATTACTACAACCACAACATCGACACCTCGCCGGAGTTCTACGGCCAGATCATCACCACCCACACCCTGCAGGATCGTCTCGACACCCTCGAAAAGGTGCGCGACGCCGGCATCAACGTGTGCTGCGGCGGCATCGTCGGCCTCGGTGAAACCAAGAAGAGCCGCGCGGCGCTGATCGCCGAGCTGGCCAACATGAACCCGCCGCCGGATTCCGTGCCCATCAACAACCTCGTGCAGGTGGAAGGCACGCCACTCGGCAACAACGAAGCGATCGACCCCTTCGACTTCGTCCGCATGATCGCAGCCGCGCGCATTACCATGCCCAAGAGCTACGTGCGCCTGTCCGCGGGCCGCCAAGAGCTCGGCGACGCGGTGCAGGCCCTGTGCTTCATGGCCGGCGCCAACTCGATCTTCTACGGCGAGCGCCTGCTGACCACCGACAACCCGGACGCCGACGCCGACGACAAGCTGTTCGCCCGTCTCGGCCTAAAGTCCTTCTAAGCCACAGCCGCCCATGACCATGCCGGACTTCCAGCTCGACCCGCGCCTCGTGCGGCGCCGGGCCGAGCGGGCGGCGGCCGGTTACGCCAGCGTCGACACTCTGGCCCGGGAGATCTCCCGGCGCATGGCCGAGCGCCTCGACTACATCCGCATCGAGCCGAAGCGCATCCTCGACCTGGGTTGCGGCCCCGGCGCAGACCTGCCGGGCTTTGCCACGCGCTACCCCGATATTCACCGCGTTGCGGTGGATGTTTCACCGGCCATGCTCGCCCAAGCCCGTGGCGAACGCGGCCTGCTCAAGCGCATCATGCGTTTCGGCAAGCCGTCCGATCCCGACTTCGTCTGCGCCGATGCTGCGGCACTGCCGCTGGCCCGTGGCAGCGTATCCCTGATCTGGTCCAACCTGATGCTGCAGTGGTTCCATGATCCGCTGCCGGCCCTGAAGGAAATCCACCGGGTGCTGGAAGTCGGCGGCATGCTGATGTTCGCCACCCTCGGTCCGGACACCTTGAAGGAATTGCGCGCCGCCCTGCCGCCATCGGATGCAGAGCACCTGCATCGCTTCATCGACATGCACGACCTGGGCGACGCCCTTGTCGGCGCGGGCTTTTCCGACCCGGTGATGGACATGGAGATGCTGACGGTCACGTACACCAAGTTGGACGACCTGTTCCGCGACCTTCGCGTCAGCGGCTCCAACAACGCCGCGCTCACCAGGCCGCACGGACTCGTTGGCAAACGCCACTGGGAAGCCCTGCGCGCCAACTACGAAAAACTGCGCCGGGACGGCCGCCTGCCGGCCACTGTCGAAGTCGTCTACGGTCACGCCTGGAAAGCCGCCCCCAAGGTCGCCGACGACGGCCGCGCAATCATCCGTTTCGAGCGGAAGCCCGCGTGAGCATGCACCCCGTCTGGCTGTTCGACCTCGACAACACACTGCACAACGCCAGTTCGCACATTTTCCCGCACATCAACCGGAGCATGACGGCCTACCTCATGCGCCAGCTGGATCTGAACGAGGCTGCAGCCAACCAGCTGCGCGTGGATTACTGGCGCCGCTACGGCGCCACCCTCACCGGCCTGATGCGCCACCACGGCACCGACCCTCGGCATTTCCTGCACGAAACCCACCAGTTTCCCGACCTGCCAAGGATGGTCGTTTTCGACAACGCGCTGCGCCACTTGCTGCGCCGCCTGCCGGGCAAGAAGATCGTCTTTTCCAACGGCCCGCAACGCTACGCCGAAGCCGTGCTCGACATCATGGGCATCCGCCACCTGCTGGCCGACGTCTATGCGGTCGAGCAGATGCGCTACCATCCCAAGCCCAAACAGCGTGGTTTCCTGCACCTGATCAGGGATCATCGCCTCAACCCGGCGCGCTGCATCCTAGTCGAGGACAGCGCTGAGAACCTGCGCACCGCCAAGCACCTTGGGATGCGAACGGTATGGATCAGCCGCAGCCTGCGCCAGCCTGACTACGTCGACATCCAACTACCCAGCGTACTCGGACTGATGCGCCATACGATGAGATACGGCGCTTCGGGGTAAAATATCGGATTCCGCTACTCACACAGCGAGTCCGCCATGCCCTTCGCCCAGACCGAAAACCTGAACATCGCGGCCTTCGACCGCATGCCCTCCCCCGAGGAAATCACCGCCCGCGTGCCGCTCACCGACAAAGCCGCGAAGGTGGTCCTTGAAGGCCGCCAGACCCTGCAGGCCATCCTCGACCGCAAGGATCCGCGGGTTTTCGTCGTCGTCGGCCCCTGCTCCATCCATGATCCGATCGCCGGCCTCGACTACGCCCGCCGCCTCAAGAAGCTCGCCGACGAAGTCTCCGACACTCTGGTTCTGGTGATGCGGGTCTATTTTGAAAAACCGCGCACCTCCACCGGCTGGAAGGGGTACATCAACGACCCCCACATGGATGACTCTTTCCGCATCGACGAAGGCATGGAGAAGGCCCGCCGCTTCCTTCTCGACGTGAATGAAGCCGGGCTGCCCGCCGGTACCGAAGCACTGGACCCCATCGCGCCTCAGTACTACGGCGATCTGATCGCCTGGACCGCCATCGGAGCCCGCACGTCCGAATCCCAGACCCACCGGGAAATGGCCTCCGGCTTGTCCACCCCGGTCGGCTTCAAGAATGGCACCGACGGCTCTCTGGACGCCGCCGTCAATGGCATTCTGTCAGCCTCGAGCCCCCACAGCTTCCTCGGCATCAACGGCCAGGGCCAGTCCTCGATCATCCGTACTCGCGGTAACCCATACGGCCACGTGGTGCTGCGTGGCGGTGGCGGCCGTCCGAACTACGACACCGTGTCGGTCTCCCTCGCAGAGAAAGCCCTGGTCAAGGCCAAGCTACCGGCCAACATCGTCATCGACTGCTCCCACGCCAACTCGTGGAAGAACCCCGACTACCAACCGCTGGTCATGCGCGACGTCGCCCACCAGATCCGCGAAGGCAACCGCTCCATTGTCGGCCTGATGATCGAGAGCAACATCGAGGCAGGCAACCAGCCGATCCCCGCCAATCTCAGTGAGCTGCGCTATGGCTGCTCGGTGACCGACGCCTGCGTGGACTGGAGCACCACCGAAACGATGATCCGCAACACCCGCGACATCCTCCGGGAAGCCCTGGCCCAACGGAGCGCAACCTGATGAATCTCGTCGTACAGGGTCCGCAGGTCGAAACCCGCGCCCTGAAGGATCTAGCTGCCCTGACGGCCTCGGAAGGCATTGGCCGCATCAGCAACACCGCATTCCGGCTGCTTGGCGCCACGCCCCATCCGGAAGTGGCTGGCTACTGCGAGCAGCATGCGCTGGATTACGCCTTCGTACCCGACAACCAGCGCCTGGCCGATTACCGCCTGTTCGTCACCGACATGGACTCGACGCTGATCACCATCGAGTGCATCGACGAGATCGCCGACATGCAGGGCCTCAAGCAGGAAGTCTCCCAGATCACGGAAGCCGCCATGCGCGGCGAGCTGGATTTCTGCGAGTCCCTGACCCGCCGCGTCGCTCTTCTGGCTGGCCTGCCTGAAGCGGCGCTGGAGCGTGTTTTCAACGAGCGCCTCAAGCTGAACCCCGGCGCTGAAACGTTGATCGCCGGCCTCAAGCAGGCAGGCATCGTGACCGTGCTGGTATCCGGCGGCTTCACCTATTTCACGGAGCGCCTGCAGCAACAATTGGGCTTCGACTATGCGGTGGCCAACGAACTGGAAGTCGTCGATGGCCGACTGACCGGACGGGTGAAAGGTGAGATCGTGGACGGCCAGATCAAGCGAAAGACGCTTTTACAGGTCTGCCAGGAGCGCGGCTTTGCCGCCGACCGCGCGATTGCAGCCGGCGATGGCGCCAACGACTTGCCGATGCTCACGGAAGCGGGCGTCGGCATTGCCTATCACGCCAAACCGGTGGTTCGGGAAAAAGCTACCTACGCGCTGAACCACAGCGGCCTCGACGGCATCCTGAACCTGTTTGCGTGACATCGAATTAGTGCGACTGGCACGAGCGCGTCGCTGCAGAAAGCCGAAGGGCCCTTCAACGGAGGTGTGCCGACCGGTACGGCCAACCTCCCGCGCGGCCTCCTGAACGTTGCTGCTCGCGACCAGTGCGGAACCGATACTAGCGATGGTTTGTCTTGAACTCCGTGCAGCAATGCACATGCTGCACGGCACAACTCAATGTATGTCGAAAATCTTTACACTGATCAATCCATTGGGTATAGTTATTTGATGCCTATCAAAAAGACGATACTCGGCTTTTTTGTAGCGATCGCGTGTTCCGGCGCGGTCCTTGCGTCGGAGCCCTCCAATAACGCCAACGATGAAGCCCTTCCGGCTTCGATGTTCGAGCGCTACACCGATTCGATCCGCAGCCTGGTCGACCGTAGCCTGAACTTCCTCGGCGTCCCCTATCGATTCGGCGGCACCAGCCCCCTCACCGGATTCGACTGCAGCGGCTTCGTCGGAAAGGTGTTCGCTGATGCCCTCGGCTTCGGCATGCCACGCACTGCAGCCGAAATGTCCCAGATGGGCGAACAGGTCAAGTTCGCCGAGCTGAAGCCGGGCGACCTGGTGTTCTTCAACACCATGCGCCGCGCCTTCTCCCACGTTGGCATCTATCTCGGCAACTACCAGTTTGTACATGCACCTTCTACGGGCGGCGTAGTTCGCGTTGAAGACATGCGTCTCGACTACTGGGCTGCCCGTTACGACGGCGCTCGCCGGGTGTTGCCCAGCGGCCAGTCACGCCAGCCGCAATCTAACTGAACGCGTAGTTCGGTCAAGCCTTTAGTCCTGCAGCACGGCTGGCCAAGCGCATCCCCCCGATCGCCTGATATCCTGTCCGGATCCGGTTCATACCGCACCTGATCCGACATGATTCCCTGGCTCGGCAGCAAACCCGCCTTTCCACCGGTCACCCGTGCCCTCCGCGAGCCCAACGGGCTGTTGGCGGCCGGCGGCACACTCAGCCCGGAGTGGCTGCTCGCCGCCTACAGACGCGGCATCTTCCCGTGGTTCAACGAAGGCGAACCAATCCTGTGGTGGAGCCCCGACCCTCGCATGGTCGTGTTCCCAAACCAGCTGCGCGTGACCCGCTCCCTGCGCAAGACCCTGCGCAATGCCCATTACGAAGTGCGCCTGGACAACGACTTCCCGGCGGTCATCCACGCCTGCGCAGCCCCACGCAAACCCGGCGGAGGAACCTGGATCACAACCGAAATCCAGGACGCCTACATCCGCATGCACGAACTCGGCTATGCCCACTCGGTCGAAACCTACATCGACGGCGAACTAGCCGGCGGACTGTACGGCATGGCGCTCGGGCGCGCCTTCTACGGCGAATCCATGTTCAGCCGACGTACCGACGCCTCCAAGATTGCCTTCGCACACCTGGCCCGCTTCCTTGAGCAACGGGAATTTCGCGTGCTAGATTGCCAGATGACGACCTCGCACCTAGCCTCGCTGGGGGGGCAGGAGATTCCTCGCTCAACCTTCGTCAAGCTGCTCGACGAAGCAACGCAGGAAGGCCCGCCCCCGGAGCGCTGGCCATTGAACGGAGCGCAAGCCCCCTGGACGTAGCCCCATGCTGAAGGACTATCCCTACTCGCTACTGCAGTTCTACGCGACAGCCCCCTACGCGTGCTCCTACCTGCCGGACCGCCAGGCCCGCTCCCAGGTGGCTACCCCCAGCCACCTGATCGACACGCCGCTATACAGCGAGTTGGTGCACACCGGCTTCCGGCGCAGCGGCATATTCACCTACCGCCCCTACTGCGACGCTTGCCGCTCGTGCGTCCCGGTACGCATCCCGGTGGCCAGCTTCACGCCCAACCGCAGCCAGCGCCGGGCCTGGGCCGCCCATGCCGGCCTGCTCCCTCGGGAGATGCCGCTGGAGTTCATCGAGGAGCACTACGCCCTCTACCAGCGCTACCAGGCCACCCGCCACGCCGGCGGAGGCATGGACCAGGACAACCGCGAGCAATACGCCCATTTCCTGCTTCAAAGCCACGTAGACAGCCGCCTGCTCGAATTCCGCGAGAACGGGATCCTGCGCATGGTCAGCGTCATCGACTGCCTGACCGACGGCCTATCCAGCGTCTACACCTTCTACGACCCGGACCAGGCCAGCGGCAGCCTAGGCACCTTCGGCATCCTGTGGCAGATCGAGGTGTGCCGCCAGCTCAATCTACCCTACCTGTACCTCGGCTACTGGATCCGGGACAGCCGCAAGATGGCCTACAAGGCCCGCTTCCGCCCAATCCAGGGGCGTGTCGGCGGCCAGTGGCAAACCCTCACCGACGCCGACCTCGACAAACTCGACTGAGAACCCCCGATGCACTTTCTGCTACGCACAGCCGCAGCCTTGCCCCTGCTTGTCTGCGCACCCCTTGTCGCAGCCGCGCCCAGCCTCGACGACTTCCAGAACACGCCCCACCAGGACTGGCTGACCGTATCCGGCGTATCCCACCATTTCCAGCCGGATCGCCGTGACTGGCGCGAATTCAATCCAGGCGCCGGCTTCGAGCGTGCATTCACCGGCACCCCGTGGGTCGCCACCGCCGGTTACTTCCGCAACAGCTACGATCGCAACACCTTCTACGCCGGAGCCCGCTGGATGCCGCTGCAGGCCGGCCCGTTCCGCTTCGGCGCCTTCGGTCTGGTGGGCAGCGGCTACCCGTCACCAGTACTTGTGATCCCAACCGTCTCGGCGGAATTCGGCCGCGTCGGCGCCAACCTGGTCGCCCTGCCCAACCTGCCCGGCTACAGTGGCTACCTCGGCCTGCAATTCCGCTTCGCCCTCGACTGAAGCCCGAAACGGGGTTTAGAAACAGCACTTTGCCGCGCTGCGGTAGAATGCGGGATGCTCTACGAACTCGCACGCCCCATTTTCTTCTCCCTCGACGCGGAGACCGCCCACGAAACCGCCCTCGCCGGCCTCAACCTTACCGGCCGCCTGCTGCCGGCAGGCAAGCCGCTGCCTGCGAAGCCGGTGGAAGTCATGGGCCTGCAATTCCCGAACCGCATCGGCATGGCCGCCGGCCTCGACAAGAACGGCGAGATCATCGACGGCCTGGCCCGCATGGGCTTCGGCTTCATCGAGATTGGCACCATCACCCCCCGCGCCCAGCCCGGCAACCCCAAGCCGCGCATGTTCCGCCTGCCGGAGGTGAAGGGCATCATCAATCGGATGGGCTTCAACAACCACGGCATCGATGCGCTGATCGGCAACGTGGAAGCCGCCAAATTCAAGGGCATCCTCGGCATCAACATCGGCAAGAATGCCGACACGCCGATCGAGCGGGCTGCCGACGACTACCTGATCTGCCTCGACAAGGCCTATCCGCTGGCCAGCTACATCACCGTCAACATCTCCTCGCCGAACACCAAGAACCTGCGGCAACTGCAGGGCGAGTCGGAACTCGACGCGTTGCTCGGACAGCTCAAGGCACGCCAGGCCCAACTGGCCGACAAGCACGGCCGCTATGTGCCGATCACCCTCAAGATCGCACCAGACCTGGACGACAGCCAGATCGTCAACATCGCCGACGCGCTGCGCCGTCACCGCATCGACGCGGTGATCGCCACCAACACCACGCTGGCGCGCGACAAGGTGCAAGGCATCCACTACGGCGACCAGCAGGGCGGTCTGTCCGGTGCGCCGCTGTTCGAGGCCTCCACCGCCGTCGTCGCAGCCCTCGCCAAGGCGCTGCAGAATGAAGTCCCGATCATCGCAGCCGGCGGCGTCTTCGACGGCCGCCAGGCCCGCGCCAAGCTGGAGGCCGGCGCCAAGCTCGTGCAGATCTACAGTGGCCTCATCTACCGCGGCCCGGCCCTGGTACGCGAGGCGGTCGAGGAGACCAAGGACTTCGTCTGAAATCACACGCTGGCCGTAGCGAGCTTGAATGCGGCACGGTCGGCGCGGGATAATCCAAACTTATCGTCACTCCGATACCGACAGCCATGAGCAGCTACCTTTTCGTGATCCTCGGCGCGGTTCTGGTGAATAACGTCGTCCTCGTCCGCATCCTCGGCCTGTGCCCCTTCATGGGCGTGTCGAAGAAGCTCGACGCCGCGATGGGCATGGGGGCCGCCACCACCTTCGTGCTGACCCTCGGCTGTGGCACCAGCTACCTCATCGACCACTACGTGCTGATGCCCGCCGGTGTCGAATACCTTCGAACGCTGGCCTTCATCGTCATCATCGCCGCCATCGTGCAGGTCACCGAGCTGGTCATCCAGAAGACCAGCCCGGTCATGTACCAGGTACTCGGCATCTACCTGCCGCTGATCACCACCAACTGCGCGGTACTCGGCGTGCCGCTGCTCAACGTGTCCCTGCGGCACGACCTGGTCGAGTCCCTGCTGTTCGGCTTCGGCAGCTCGGTCGGCTTCTCGCTGGCGCTGGTGCTGTTCGCCGGCATCCGTGAGCGCCTCGACGGCGCCGACGTACCGGCGCCCTTCAAGGGCACAGCCATCGCGATGGTCACCGGCGGGCTGATGAGCCTGGCCTTCATGGGCTTCGCCGGCCTCGACAAGTACCGCTAACCCCCCGCCATTCCGTTCCCGGCCCCGCCATGCTCACCGCCCTTCTCGTGATGACCGCCGTCGCCCTGGTGCTCGGGGCGCTGCTCGGCTATGCCTCCCTCAAGTTCAAGGTCGAAGGCGATCCGCTAGTCGAAAAGATCGACGCCATCCTGCCGCAGACCCAGTGCGGCCAGTGCGGCTTTCCCGGCTGCCGCCCCTACGCCACCGCCATCGCGTCCGGCGAGGCGGACATCAACCAATGTCCGCCCGGTGGCGAGGAAGGCATCCGCAAACTCGCCGACCTGCTCGGCCGCGAGTTCAAGTCCTTGTCCGAAGAACACGGCGTCGAAAAGCCCAAGTCCGTCGCGGTGATCGACGAGAACACCTGCATCGGCTGCACCCTGTGCATCCAAGCTTGCCCGGTGGATGCCATCGTCGGCGCCGCCAAGCAGTTGCACACCGTCGTCGCCAGCGAATGCACCGGCTGCGAGCTGTGCGTTGCCCCGTGTCCGGTGGACTGCATCGCCATGGAGCCCATCGTCGACACCCTCGACACCTGGAAATGGCGCTACCCGGTCATCCAGATCAAGCAGGCCGCCTGATGCTGCGCAAACTCTTCAAGTTCCACGGCGGCGTCAAGCCGCAGACCCACAAGGCCGAATCCACCACCCAAGCGATCGCATCGATACCGCTGCCGGATCGGCTGGTGATCCCCCTGCACCAGGCGGTCGGCGGCCATCCGCGTCCTCTGGTGGCGCCCGGCGACAAGGTTTTCAAGGGCCAGCGCATCGGCGGTGCCGACGGCAGCCTGTCCTCCGCCGTGCATGCATCGACGTCCGGCATCGTGCGCGACGTGGCCCCGGCCCTGATGCCGCACACCTCGGGCCTCAGCACGCTATCGGTGATCATCGAACCCGACGGCGAAGACCGCTGGGGCGAGCTGGACAAGGTCAATTACCGCACGACGCCCCCCGACGAACTACGCGACTTCCTGCGCGACGCTGGCGTCGTTGGCCTCGGCGGCGCCGTCTTCCCCAGCTACGCCAAGCTCAAGCCCGGCAAGGAAGGCCGCCTCAAGACGCTGGTCATCAACGGCGCCGAGTGCGAGCCCTTCATCACCTGCGACGACCTGCTGATGCGCGAACGCGCCGCCGACATGCTGAAGGGCATCGTCGCCATGCGCCACATGCTGCAGGCCGAAGAAGTGCTCATCGGCATCGAGGACAACAAGCCGGAAGCGGTCGCCGCCGTGCAGGCCGCCATCGCCGCAAGCGGCCAGACCGGCATCGAGGCCGT
The DNA here is from genome assembly GCF_041914405.1 of Zoogloea sp. Classification (NCBI taxonomy): domain Bacteria; kingdom Pseudomonadati; phylum Pseudomonadota; class Betaproteobacteria; order Rhodocyclales; family Zoogloeaceae; genus Zoogloea; species Zoogloea sp. Next base: position 166,548 of record NZ_JAYSDK010000002.1, on the reverse strand, counting down.
CGCCATCCCCACCCGCTACCCCGCCGGTGGCGCCAAGCAGCTGATCCGCGTGCTCACCGGCATCGAGGTCCCCCACGGCCGCCGCTCCACCGATTTCGGCGTGCAGTGCTTCAACGTCGGCACCGCCTACAGCATCTTCGAAGCGCTGGAATTCGGCCGGCCGCTGATCTCCCGCGTCGTCACCGTGGCCGGTAACGTGGACCAGCCGCGCAATTACGAAGTCCTCATCGGCACGCCGATGGACCACGTGGTGCGCCAGTCCGGCCCACGTCCGGATACCGACCGCTACATCATGGGCGGCCCGATGATGGGCGTGCGCCTGCCGGCCTTCGACGTGCCGGTGGTCAAGGCCACCAACTGCATCCTGGTCGGCAGCCCGGCCCTGTTCCCGCCGCCGCCGCCCGAAATGCCGTGCATCCGCTGCGGCGAATGCGCCAAGGCCTGCCCGGCGGATCTCGCCCCCTTCGAGATGTACTGGTTCTCCCGCTCGAAGAACTTCGGCAAGGCCCAGGAATACCACCTCTTCGACTGCATCGAATGTGGCTGCTGCAGCTTCGTCTGTCCGTCCCACATTCCGCTGGTGGACTACTTCCGCTTCTCCAAGAGCGAGATCTGGGCACGCGAGCGCGACAAATCGGCCTCCGACGCCGCCCGTGACCGCTTCGAGTTCAAGAACTTCCGCCAGGAACGGGAAAAGCAGGAGAAGGCCGAGAAGCTCGCCGCCAAGGCCGCCGCGACCCGCGAGAAGGTCGCCGCCGACAGTCAGGCCGGTACGGCCAGCCCTGCCGCGGAAGCACCCGACACAGCCAAGCCGGCAGCCCCGTCTGCCGAGGACACCAAGCGCGCGCTGATCGCGGCCGCGATGGAGAAAGCCCGCCAGCAGAAGGCCCAGGTCGCGCCAAAGAATACCGAACAGCTCAGCGCCGAAACCCAGGCCGACATCGACGCGATCGAAGCCCGCCGGGCGGCTACAGCCACGCCTCCGACTCCGGACGCCTGATCCAGGCCACGCACACCGATGATCAACTCACCCTTCGTCCGCAAAACGGCCAGCGTCCAGCAAGTCATGCTGCAGGTGCTGCTGGCCCTCGTGCCCGGCATCGCCGCCTACGTGTGGTTCTTCGGCGCCGGCATCCTCGTGCAGCTCGCCCTCGCCTCCGCCGCCGCACTGGCCGGCGAAGCCGCCATGCTGGCGATCCGCGGCAAGCCCAAGGCGCTGTTCCTCAGCGACCTGTCGGCCATCGTCACCGCCTGGCTGATCGCCCTCACCTTCCCCCCCATCGTGCCCTGGTGGCTCACCGTCACCGCCACGCTGCTGGCCATCGTGGTCGTCAAGCAGCTATACGGCGGTCTCGGTCAGAACCCCTTCAACCCGGCCATGGCGGCCTTCTGCCTGATGATCGTCGCCTACCCGGCGCTGATGTCCCAATGGCCGGCCACCGGCCAGTTGGATTTCTCCAGCCAGCTGCAACTGATCTTCGGCGGCGCCCGTCAGGTGGACGCGATTACCGGCGCCACGCCCCTCGACGCGCTGCGCACCGCGCTGCGCGCCGCCGCCAATCCCGACTCCCAGCTTCACGGCCTGCGCGCGTCCCAGCTGATGGACGGCCCAGCCTACGGCATGCTCGGCGGTAAGGGCGGCGAATGGGTGGCCCTCGGCTTCCTGCTCGGCGGCCTGTGGCTGCTGCAGCGGCGCATCATCACCTGGCACATCCCCGGCGCCTTCTGCCTGGCGCTGGCGGCGTCGGCCGGCCTGCTGTGGGCGGTCCGCCCAGAGGGCTTCGCCTCGCCGGTCTTCCATCTGGCTTCCGGCGGCGCCATGCTGGGTGCCTTCTTCATCCTCACCGATCCGGTCTCCGGCGCCACCACGCCCCGCGGCAAACTACTGTTCGCCGCCGGCGCCGGCGTGCTGACCTTCGTGATCCGCGCCTTCGGCGCATACCCGGACGGAGTCGCCTTCGCCACGCTGCTGATGAACCTGTGCGTGCCGCTGATCGACATGAACACCCAGGCTCCGGTCTTCGGCCACAAGAAGGATTGAGCATGAGCCAGCCGACCATCCTGGGCCTGTCCACCCGCACCGCCGGCGTGATGATGGCCTTTACCGCCGCCTTCACGGCGCTGATGGCCTTCACCTACGAAGCCACCCACGAGCAGATCGCCGCCTCGGCCAACGACGAGAAGATGAAACTCGTCACCGAGGTGCTGGCGACCGATGCCTACGACAACACGCTGCTGGACGACTACGTGCAGCTCGGCCCGACCCACGAACTGGGTCTTGACCACGGCGGCCGCGTCTATCGGGCCCGCAAGGCTGGCGCCCCCGCCGGACTGCTGCTGGAGGCCACGGCGCCCGACGGCTACAGCGGCAACATCGACCTGATCATCGCGATCCGCCCGGATGGCAGCGTAAACGGTGTGCGCGTCGTGTCCCACCGGGAAACCCCCGGCCTCGGCGACTACATCGACCCGAAGAAGGACAAGGACAAGAAGTCCCCGTGGATCGGCCAGTTCTCCGGCCTGAGTCCCGCCGCGCAGCCTCTCGACGCCTGGAAGGTAAAGAAGGACGGCGGCCAGATCAACAGCCATGCCGGCGCCACCATCAGCGCCCGCGCGGTGACCAACGCCGTCGCCCGCGCCGCCCGCTATGCCGCCGCCAACCGGGACCGCCTGTTCGGCGCGGCCACCGGCGCATCCCTCTGATTAAGGAGCGACAACCATGGACTTGCGTGCTTATCGCGACATAGCCTGGAACGGCTGGTGGAAACAGAACCCCGGCGTCGTGCAGATCCTCGGCATGTGCCCGACGCTGGCCATCACCACCAACATCGTCAATGCCGTCAGCCTGGGCCTCGCCACCGTGCTGGTGATGGCCATGTCCAACCTGGCCTCCTCGCTGCTGCGCAACTTCATCCCCTACGAGATCCGCATCCCGGTGTTCATCCTGATCATCGCCGCGCTGACCACCGTGGTGGACCTGGCGATGAACGCCTACCTGCACTCCCTGTATCTGGTGCTTGGCATCTTCATCCCGCTGATCGTCACCAACTGCATCGTGCTGGCCCGCATCGAGGCCTTCGCCGCCAAGAACGAACCCCTGGCCTCCACGCTGGACGGCGCCGCGATGGGGCTCGGCGCGACGATGGTGCTCACCGTGCTCGGCGCGATGCGCGAACTGATCGGCAACGGTACGCTGTTCTCGGGCATCGAGATGGTCATTCCCGGCGCCCATGAAATCCAAGTCTTTGGCGGCGACTACCCGGGCTTCCTCACCTTCATCCTGCCGCCCGGCGCCTTCTTCGCGCTGGGCTGCCTGATCGCCGGCCGCAACTGGCTGGAGGCCCGCCGCCAGGCCCGCGCACGCAGCAATCCGCCGGCCCCGCAGGCGCCCGAACCCACTTCCGCCGAGCCTGCCTGATGCCCGACATGCGCCTGGCCGCCGTTGCCGAAGCCTTCCGCCGCCTGCGCGAAGCCAACCCGAACCCGACCACCGAGCTCGAATACGCGACGCCCTACCAGCTTCTGGTCGCCGTGGTCCTGTCCGCTCAGGCCACCGACAAGGGCGTCAACATCGCCACCCGCAAGCTCTTCGCACTGGCGCCAACACCGGAAGCCATGGCCGATCTGGGTGAAGAAGGCATCGCCGAGCAGATCAAGACCATCGGCCTGTTCCGCAACAAGGCCAAGAACACCCTGGCCCTGTCCCGCCAGCTGCTGGAGCGCCACGCCGGTGAAGTGCCCAACGACCGAGACGCCCTCGAAGCCCTGCCCGGTGTTGGCCGCAAAACCGCCAACGTGGTTCTCAACACCATCTTTGGTGAGCCGACGATGGCCGTGGATACCCACATCTTCCGCCTCGCCAACCGCACTGGCCTGGCGCCGGGCAAGGACGTGCTGGAAGTGGAGAAGCGCCTGCTGCGCCGTATCCCCAAGGAGTACATGCGCGACGCCCACCACTGGCTGATCCTCCACGGCCGCTACGTGTGCATCGCCCGCAAGCCCAAGTGCGGCGAGTGCATCATCCGCGACCTGTGCCTGTACCGCGACAAAACATAGGGGCGAATTCATTCGCCTCCACAGCAGATTCACCTCCAGTGAAATGCCCTTCCACATTCCAACACCCGAGGGCGGATGAGTCCGCCCCACAGCCCCAACAACACGCATACCACCATGTTCGATCCCTCCCGTAACCAGGCCCGACAGTTCTTCGTCAGTGCCTGGAGCAAGCACAAGAACCGCGAAGTTCTGACCCAGCTCGAGATCATCGCCGCCGACCTGGTGGCCCATCACCCGGAATACCACGGGCTGCTGGAAGACCCGGATGCGGTGATGAAGGACTTCAGCCCCGAGGACGGGCAGGTGAACCCTTTCCTGCACCTGTCCCTGCACCTGGCCATTGAAGAGCAGCTGTCCATCAACCAGCCGCCGGGCCTCCGCGAAGCCTTCGAGCAATGCCAGGCTCGCCACGGCGACCGTCACGCGGCGCTGCACGACGTGCTCGAATGTCTCGGCGAGACCATCTGGAAAGCCCAGCGCGACAAGGCGCCGCTGGACGCCCGCGCCTACGTGGAAGCGGTGCGCAAGCGCGCTACCCGCTGACGGACTACGGGCGGAAAGCGCACGCCCCCTCTTACCGTTGTGGGGGCGAATGAATTCGCCCCTACGGCAGTTCCTTCCACAGAAAGCCCCGCGAAAATCCGGGAGGGAAGCCTCCTTGGGACGCGGCACGAGGTCAAGCCATTTCAGGCGGCCCAGCGCAGGCACTGTCGACGCACGAGTTCGGGGAGCAGAGGATCGGCACGGTATTGCTCCCTCAGCCATGCCGCGTCGTTCCAGCGCGTGGCGGCATCGTGGGCCAGGGCGGCGCAGGCGGCCTGGGTGCCCAGCACTGCGGCGTGAGGCCCGATGCGGTTCACCAGCGCAACGATCGCATCGCCGAGCACATGGCGCTCGCCACTTTCAGGATCCACCCACACCCCCTCATAGCCGAAGCGGCAGGCCTGGAAGCGGTTGAAGGCATAAACGAGGTAGTCGTCCTCGGCGGGCGTGAAGGGCTTGTCCACCATCAGCCAGCGGGCGATGGTCTGGATCAGCGCGGCCAGACGCGCTGCCCGCTCCACGCTCAACGGCGTATCCAGCACCCGGACTTCAATCGTTCCGTACTCGGGCTTCGGGCGGATGTCCCAATAGAAGTCTTTCATGCTCTTCACAACCCCGGTCCGCGTCATCTTCTCGAAGTAGGCCTCGAAATCGGACCAAGTGAGCACGAAAGGGGCTCGACCAGATAGCGGAAAGGCGAAGATCGAGTTGAGCCGCGCCGAATCGAAGCCGGTATCGTGTCCCTGCACGAAAGGCGACGAGGCCGACAAGGCGATCAAGTGCGGGATGAAGCGCGACATACCGTGCAACAACTGCAGCGCCTCGTCGGGGCCCGGGCAGCCGATGTGCACGTGCTGCCCGAACACTGTGAACTGCTTGGCCAGGTAACCGTACAGATCGCTCAAGTGCTTGTAGCGGGCGCCATCGGTGATCCGCCGCTCCCCCCATAGCTGGAAGGGATGGGCGCCGCCGCCGCAGATGCCGATGTCGAGGCGGCGGGCGCCTTCCAGCAGGCCATCACGCAGGGCCGTGAGCTGCGCCAGCACGTCGCCGTAGTCCTCACAGATGCCGGTGGCAATCTCGATCATGCTCGACGTGATCTCGGGCTTCACGTCGCCGACGAAGCCCTGCTGCTCAAGCACCCGCAGCAGATCCGGCGCCGCCGCGACGAGGTCGAAATCATGGGTGCCCACCAACTGGAGCTCCAGCTCGACCCCCAGGGTCAGCGCACGGGAAGTGGAAAAGGCTTCAAGCGGCACGGGAGGCCTCCTTTCCGGCTGTGGTCTCGCCGCAATGGCGCAACGCCCACTGGGTCGCGATGGGACCGGCGATCTCCATGACCGCGGCGGCACCAGCCAGCGCGGCCGCCACGTGCCGGCCCAGGTCGGGGAAGGCCAGGTACAGGCTGGCGGTCAGCAGGAAGGCCGTGCCCGACATGGGAAGCAGCGCAATGCCCAAGGCCACCGACTGCCCCATCGACAAGCCCGACAAGCGCCCGAAGAGCACGCTGCCGCCGACCTTCGCCGCCGCCCGCAGGACAACGATCGTCACGCCGGCGATACCACCGCCGACGATCATGCGCCAGTCGGCCGCCATGCCGTTCACGACGAACAGCAGCACCACCAGCGCCCCGCCGGCCGTGCCAAAGTGGCGCGGCCACAAGCAGGGCCGCAGGTCGCGGCTGCGCAGCACCATCCCGGCCAACAACGGCACCAGGATAGGTGATGCACCGGTCAGGCGGACCAGCACCAGCGCCAGGAACAACAGGCCGATGAGCAGCAGCACGCTGTTCTCGTTGGCCAGGTCGAGACGCCGGCGCGCAACGCCAACCGCCGCCGCCAGCAACAGCGCCAGCACAAAGGTACTCACCAGATAGCGCAGCGGCGCCTGCAGGGACTGCAGTACGTGCTGCCCGTGGGCCTGCCCGAGCAGCGCGAGCAGCACCTGCACGGCGAGCACCGCATAGATCGTGTTGAGGGCCGACAGCATCAGCAGGCGCTCGGTGACCTGGCCGCGGGCGTTCAGCTCGGAAGCCACGCGCATCACCACCGCCGGCGAGCTGACCATGCACACCGCACCTACCGCAATTGAGCTGCCGACGCCGAGGCCGAGGTAGTGGCCGATGCCGAACACCATCACGAAGGTCATGCCGGCTTCGGCAAGGCTGGTGGCGATCAGCCACGGATTGTCACGCAGCCAGTGCAGGTGCACCCGGCTGCCGAGTTCGAACAACAAGACCGCCATCGCCACCTCCAGGCCATGGCGGAAACCCTCCGACAAGGCCAGCCCGCCAGCGTCGAAATGACTCGCCGAGGCAAACAGGCCAACCAGGGTATAGCCGACGATGCGCGGCCAGCCGAGCAGGCGGAACACCGCCTCACCTGCCAATGGTGCAATCACCAGCAACATGGCCAGCCAGAAGCTGGTATCGAGGGGAGCAATCCAACCGGGGAGAAAAGAAAGATCAGGCGCCATGCAATCTCCTTCCGGACAATCACACGGCCGGCATCAGACGCAGGCGCGGACCGTCGAAGAACGGCGAGTCATGAATCCCCACACCAGCCTTTTTGGCTGCGCTGGCGCGGGGGGCGTTCTTCGTAGAGGCAGCACGACACGCTAAGTTCCGGCTTGCGTACCCCAAATTGGGCTTCAAAGGGCGGACGCGCGCCCCGGATGCCGCAAGCTAGCCCCAGCCTATTCGTGACGCAGGGCTTCGATGGGGTCGAGACGCGCGGCCCGACGCGCCGGCACATAGCCGAACAGCACACCAATGGCCGCCGAGAAACCGAAGGACAACAGGTTGATGCCCGGGTTGAAGAGATAAGGCACGTGCATCAGCGCCGCACCTCCAATGGACGCCAGCGTGGCCAGCACGATGCCGACGATGCCGCCCATCGAGGCCAGCACTACCGCCTCGATGAGAAACTGCAGCAGCACTTCCCGCTCCAGCGCGCCGATGGCCAGGCGGATGCCGATCTCGCGGGTCCGCTCGGTGACCGACACCAGCATGATGTTCATGATGCCGATGCCGCCCACCAGCAGGCTCACCGCCGCCACCGCGCCGAGCAGGCCAGTCATCACCTTGGTGGTGCCGGACAGGGTCTCGGCGATCTGGCGGGTGTCCATCACCGCGAAGTCATCGTTGTCGCCCAGGCCGATATGACGGCGCTCACGCATCAGCCAGGTCACCTGCTCCTTGGCGGTGTCCATCGACGCATCGTCGCGCACCGACACCATCAGCGTCGCCACGTCCACCGAGCCGGTGAGGCGGCGCTGCACGGTGCGCAACGGCATCACCACCAGATCATCCTGGTCGTTGCCCATCGTAGACTGCCCCTTGGACGCCAGCAGGCCGATGACCTCGCAGGAGAATTGCTTGACGCGGATCTGCTGGCCGACCGGATCCTGTCCGCCGAACAGCTCGCGCCGGATGGTGTCGCCGATCACGCACACCGCCGCGCCAGCACGCTCCTCCGCCTCGTTGAAGATCCGCCCCCCCGCCATCTGCCACTTGCCTGTAGCAAACCAGTCGCGGCTGGTGCCAGTGACGCCGGACGACCAGTTGCGCGACATCGCCACCAGGGTGACGCTCTTGCTGCTCAGCGGCACCACCGCCGCCAGCCCGCTCACCTGATTGCGCAGGGCGTCCACGTCGGCCACCTTGAACTGGGCCGCGCCGGCCGAATCCCGGCCGGGGCCGAGGTGCTGGCCGGGGCGGATGATCAGCAGGTTGCTGCCCAGGCTGGCGATCTGGTCCGACACCGCCTGGGTTGCCCCGTTGCCAAGGGTGACCATGGTGATCACGGCCGACACACCGATGACGATGCCGAGGATGGTCAGGAAGGAACGCATCAGGTTGCGGCGGATCTCCCGCAGCGCGAGCAGCAGCGCATTCCAGATCATCGCGCCCCCTCCTCGGCTGGCGCCGCCGCTTTGCGCGTGTCGCTGGCGATGCGCCCATCGACGAGCCGCACGATGCGGTGGGCGTAGTCGGCCATGTCCGGCTCGTGGGTCACCATCAGCACCGTGATGCCCTGCTCCCGGTTGAGGCCGGCGAGCAGGTCCATGATCTCCCGACTGCGCTCGGTGTCGAGGTTGCCGGTGGGCTCATCGGCGAGCAACAGGGATGGCCCGGTGACCAGCGCTCGGGCGATCGCCACGCGCTGCTGCTGGCCGCCGGACAGCTCGGCTGGTGTGTGGTGCTCCCAGCCGGACAAGCCAACGGAGGCCAGTGCGGCGCGCGCCAGCTCATGCCGTCGGGCCGCTGGCTCGCCGCGGTAAAGCAGCGGCAGCTCCACGTTCTCCTGGGCCGAGGTACGCGCCAGCAGGTTGAAGCCCTGGAAGACGAAGCCCAGCGCATGGCGGCGCAGCATGGCCCGCTGATCGCGGTTCAGGCTCTCCACAGCAAGGCCACGGAAGCGGTAGCTACCGCCGCTGGGGGTATCGAGGCACCCTAGGATGTTCATCAGCGAGGACTTGCCTGAGCCACTGGGACCCATGATGGCGACGAAATCCCCCTCCTCAACGGTCAGATCTACGCCGCGCAAGGCCTGGAATGCCGCAGCCCCGCTGCCGAAGCTGCGAGTGACGCCGGAGAGGGCAATCAGCGGCTCGCTCATTTCTTGGCTGCCAGCGCCTCGGTGATCACGTCGGCGCCGGGCGGCAGCGCCGCATCCCCATCCACCGGACGGACCTCCGACACCTGGCCGTTGGTACCGAGCACGCTCACCTTCACGGCCTGCGGCTGGCCGTCCTTGAGCAGCCACAGGGTCTGGGTGCCGTCCTTGGTGGCGGCGTCCGACGCGGCCTTGGGGGGCGGTGCAGGGGGACGCGGCATGAGGCTGGCCAGCAGGCTGCGTTTCTGGGTTTCGTGCTGCACCGGCGGCGAGAAGCGCAGCGCGGTGTTGGGCACCAGCAGCACGTCCTGGCGACGGGCGGTGGTGATCTCGGCGGTGGCGGTCATGCCCGGGCGCAGCATTAGCTCATCATTCTTCACGGCGAGGATGGTGAGGTAGGACACCACCTGGTCCTTGGTCTGGGAGCCCCAGCCGACCCGCGTGACGGTCGCCGGGAAGTTCTGCCCCGGCCACGCATCGACATGGAAACGCGCGTCCTGCCCCTCCTTCACCTTGCCCACATCGGCCTCATCCACATCCACCTGCAGCTCCATGCGGCGCAAGTCCTCGGCCAACGTGAACAGCACCGGCGCGGTCATCGCCGCCGCCACGGTCTGGCCCGGTTCCACCTTGCGGGTCAGCACGATACCGTCGATCGGCGAATGGATGGTGGCCTTGGACAGGCTGATCTCGTAAGTGCTGAGCAGCGCCTTCGCCGACGCGACGGAGGCCTCGGCGGCCTTCTGGTCGGCCACGGCGCGCAGCGCAGCAGCCTCGCCGCTGTCCAGCTCGGCCTTGGACGGCACCTTGCCGCCGGACAGGCGTGCCACCTCGCGCAGGCGGGCCAGGCTCGCTACGGTTTCAGCCACCGTCGCCTGGGCCTGGCGCACCTTGGCCTCGGCGGCCGCCAGGTCGGCCTTCGACTGGCGCACCTGATCCTTGAGCTTGGAGGTATCGAGGCGGGCGATGACCTGCCCCTTCTTCACGTGGTCGTTCACATCCACCAGCACCGTCTCGATGATGCCGGACAGCTCGCTGCCCACATCCACCGAGTTGGTCGGCTGCAGGTTGCCGGTGGCCGACACGTTAATGACCAACTCACCCTTGCGGACCGGCTGGGTCCGGTAGCGCGGCCCTTCGTCGCCACCGTTGCCGAACAGGGCAATGCCAACCGCCAGCACCAGCACAGCTGCGGTGCCGCCAACCAGCAAGCGACGGCGCCCACCGAAGCGGCCCTGGCCGCTGCTGAGGACGAGTTCGCGGAGCGTATCCACGGACGGGGATTCGGGCTTGTTCATGTGTCTTTTCCGGATTGGGGCGCGGCCTCGCTACCGTCGGCGGACCAGCCGCCGCCGAGGGCCTTGTAGAGCTGGATCAGCGCCGTCACGCGCTCGGCCTCCGCCGAAGCCAGGCTGTCTTCGATGCTGAGCAGGCTGCGCTCGGTCGTCAGCACGGTCTGGAAGTCGATCAGGCCGGAAGCGTACTGGTAGCGCGCCAGCAGCGCCGCGTTGCGGGCCGCCTCGGCAGCCGAGGCCAGGGCTTCGCGCCGCTGGCGGCTGTTGGCCAGCGCAACGAGAGCGTTCTGGACGTCCTCCAGCGCGGTCAGCACGGCTTTCTCGTAGGCGGCCAGCTGCTGTTCGCGCACCGCGTCCTGCACCTCGACCTGGGCGCGCAGGCGACCGGCATCGAACAAGGGCCCGCTGACCGCTGCGGCCAGCGAGCGCGCCACCTGCCCGCCGCCGCTGAAGGTGGACAGGCCGAGGGCTTGCAGGCCGATGGAGCCCGACAGGCTGAAGGATGGATACAGCGCGGCCTCCGCCTGCCCGACGCGGGCTGTCTCGGCCGCCAGGCGCCGCTCGGCGGCGCGCACATCGGGGCGCTGGCGCAGCACCTCGGCGGGGATCAGCAGTCCGGTGGCCTCCGGCAGTTGCGGCAGCAGTCCGCTGCGCACGCCCTCCGCTACGACCAGCCGTTCATGCAGGCTGCCTGGTGTGTGCCCGGTGAGCAGCGCCAGTCGGTGCTCGGCCTCGGCGCGGCCGGTGTCCAGGCTTGGAATCACCGCGCGGGTGGTTTCCCGGTTGCTGCGCGCCTGTTCCACGTCGAGGCTACCAACCAACCCAGCCTGGGCGCGCCAGTCGGTGATCTGCAGGGTTTCCGACTGGCTGGCCAGATTGTCGCGGGCAATCGCCAAGCGCGCCTGGAAGGCCCGCAGCTCGACGTAGTTGAGAGCCACTTCGGCGGTCAGGCTCACCTGAGTGGCGTGCAGGTCGGCCAAGCCCGCGTCCAGATCTGCCTCGGCGGCCTCTAGCGCGCGGCGGGTGCCGCCGAAGACGTCTGGCTCCCACGCGGCGTCGAAGCCCGCTTCATACAGCGTGCGGGCAGCACCGAGGGCGGAGCTGCGGCTGGTTCCGGCAGACACATTTAGGGTCGGGAAGCGCCTGGCCGAGGCCAGGTCCCGGCTGCCCCGGGCGGCACGCAGCGCGGCACGGGCGCTCTTCAGGTCCGGATTGGCCTCCAGCGCCTCGTCCATCAACGCACTCAGCTGCGGGTCGGCCAGCTGGGTCCACCAGCGGGCCAGGGCTTGCGGATCGGCCTGCCGCATACCCTCCACCGGCACGGACTGCCAGACAGCCGGCACAACAGGCTGGGGCGCCCGGTAGTCCGGACCAACGCTGGCGCAGGCGGCCAGCAGGCAGGCCATTAGCACCGGCACGCGGCGCAGGGGTTCGATCGACATAAGGAGAGCGGAAGGGCGGCACACGCTGTGCAGCGACCGGCCGATCATTGCCTTTCTGCGGGTAAGCCGCGGTTAGCCCGCCGTAAAGCTGCGTTAAGGCGGCGCACCGAGAGTGGATTCCACCCCGCAAATGTAAAGCGGGCCGCTTGGGCCCGCTTTGATCGAACGCATATTCCGGGGGCGCGCCCCCGCAGGATCAGACCACCACGGTCTGGGCCTGGCCTTCGGCGCGTGCTTCGATGGTGCCCAGCTCGTACACCGTCTCGCCGGTGGCGCGCAGCTGCTCGGCTGCCGCGGCCGCGTCTTCCTTGGCAACGATGACAACCATGCCGATGCCGCAGTTGAAGACGCGATACATTTCCTGGGCGTCCACGTTGCCGGCCTGCTGCAGCCACTGGAACAGCGGCGGCAGGGTCCAAGCGTCCTTCTTGAGGACGGCGGTCAGGTTGTCGGCCAGCACGCGCGGCACGTTATCGAGCAGGCCGCCACCGGTGATGTGGGCCAGGCCCTTGACCAGGCCGTCACGCTTTTCCATCAGGGCCAGCAGGGACTTCACGTAGAGCCGAGTCGGCTCCATGATCACGTCCTTCATCTTGCGGCCGTGGAAATCGGCTTCCAGGTCGGGCTTGCTGACCTCGATGATCTTGCGGATCAGGGAGTAGCCGTTGGAGTGGGCGCCGCTGGAAGCGAGACCCAGCACCACGTCGCCCGGACGGATGGTGGAGCCGTCGATGATCTTGGACTTGTCCACGGCGCCGACCGCGAAACCGGCCAGGTCGTACTCGCCGTCCGGGTACATGCTCGGCATCTCGGCGGTTTCGCCACCGATCAGCGCACAGCCGGACAGCTCGCAGCCGCGGGCGATGCCCTCGACCACGGTAGCGGCGGTATCCACGTGCAGCTTGCCGCAGGCGAAGTAGTCGAGGAAGAACAGCGGCTCGGCGCCCTGCACGAGGATGTCATTGACGCTCATCGCGACCAGATCCTGGCCGACGGTGTCATGCTTGTTGAGCTGGAAGGCCAGCTTGAGCTTGGTGCCGACGCCGTCGGTGCCGGACACCAGCACCGGCTCCTTGAACTTCTTGGAGATCTCGAACAGGGCGCCGAAACCGCCGATGCCGCCCAGCACCTCCGGGCGCATGGTGCGCTTGGCAAAGGGCTTGATACGGTCGACCAGGGCATCGCCGGCATCGATATCCACACCGGCATCGCGATAAGTAAGGGAGCTCATGGGTTCTGTGATCTTCTTTCAAGAAAATTGCGGGGCGGCCCGGCAGGCATCCGGCACGGAAGGAATACGCTCTTCGGGTTGAGCGCCCCGCCGCGACCGGCTACATTACAGGCCTTGCGGCGCTAAAGACCGGTTTCACCCGCCCTGCGCACGCAAATAAACCCGAATTTTAGCCGAAATGTCGCCCGACCGCCCCTTTCAGGTGCGGTCCCGCGAGAGCGCCCCGTGAAGCAACTCACTCTCGATCTGCACTCCGACACCCCCCCGCTGCTGGAGAACTACGCCGCCGCGGCCAATGCCGACCTACTCGCCTCCCTCTACGAGGCGGTGCCCGTGTCGGACGTGCCCCAGCACCTGTTCCTGTGGGGCGACCCCGGCAGCGGGCGCAGCCACCTGCTGCGCAATGTCGTCAGCGCGGCGGCCCAGGCCGGCCGGCCTGCCTGCTACCTGCGCGCCGGCGACGTGGACAACTACCTGCCGGAAGCACCGGGCCTGCTGCTGGCCATCGATGACGTGGAAGCTCTTGGCCCCGAGGCGCAGATCGCCCTGTTTCGCGCCTTCAACGCCTCCCGCGGCCTGCGCATGACGCTGATCACCAGCGGCTGCGCGGCGCCAATGCACCTGCATGTGCGCGAAGACCTGCGCACGCGCATCGGCCAGTGCCTGATCTTCGAGGTCAAGGCCCTGACCGACGAGGACCGCCATGCGATCCTCGACGCCCAGGCGGCCACCCGCGGCCTGCGCCTCGAACCGGAAATCGTGCAATACCTGCTGCGCCACGGCCGCCGCGACCTGGCCAGCCTGCTGCGCACCCTTGACGCCCTCGACGCCGCCTCGCTGGAGCGCAAGCGCCCGATCACCCTCCCCCTGCTGCGGGAAATCCTGCAGCGGGACAGCACACTATAAGAACCTTCCTGAACAGAGCCCCCGATGGAACTCGTACTTTTCGACCTGGACAACACCCTGCTCGCCGGCGACTCGGACTTCGAGTGGGCCCAATACCTGATCTCCCGCGGCGTGCTCGACAAGGAAGTCTATGAAGCCCGCAATCAGGAGTTCTTCGACCAGTACAAGGCCGGCACGCTGGACATCTTCGAGTTCCTCGACTTCCAGCTGAAGCCGCTGGCCCGCCACAGCCGCGAACAGCTGGACGCCTGGCATCGCGAGTTCATGGACACGCGCATCCTGCCGATGATGACGCCCCAGTCGGTGGCGCTGGTTAACAAGCATCTGGACGCTGGCGCCATCGTCGCCATCGTGACCGCCACCAACAGCTTCGTGACCGGCCCGATCGCCCGCGCCTTCCGCATTCCGCACCTGGTGGCCACCATTCCGGCCCAGCAAGACGGCGCCTTCACCGGCAAGCCGCGTGGCACGCCGGCCTTCAAAGGCGGCAAGATCGAACGTGTGGAGGCCTGGCTCGAGAGCCTCGGCCTGTGCTGGGGCAGCTTCCAGCGCAGTTGGTTCTACAGCGACTCCCACAACGACCTGCCACTGCTCGGCAAGGTCAGCGACCCGGTGGCAGTCGATCCGGACGACACCCTCCGCGCCCACGCCAGCGCCCTCGGCTGGCCGGTGATCAGCCTGCGGAACTAAGCCTCGCGGTCTTCGCGCCGGCGGTCACAGGCCGTTGGTGCGGAACCACTCCAGCATCCGGACCCAGCCATTGGCGGCATCCGCCGCACGGAAACTGGGCCGGTAATCGGCATGAAAGGCGTGTCCGGCCTCCGGATAGACGGCGATCTCGGCCCGCTTGCCGGCGCTGGCGATCGCCTCACGCATCGCTTCCACATCCTCCTGCGGAATACTTGCGTCATTGCCGCCATACAAGCCCAGTACCGGCGCCTGCAAGGCGCCTGCAAGCTCGACGGGATGACGCGGCGTCATCGGTGAGGATTTGCCAGTCAGGCGGCCGTACCATGCTACTGCCGCCCTCAAGCAGGGATTGTGTGCCGCATACAACCAGGCAATCCGTCCGCCCCAGCAGAACCCGGTCAGGCTCAAGCGTTGCGGATCCCCCCCGTTCGTCGCGGCCCACGTGGCGCATGCATCGAGGTCGCTGAGCACCTGGGCATCGGCAACCTCGGCCACAATGTCCGTCATGATCTCCTGAACAGTGGGGATGCCCATCGGATCGCCATAACGCTGGAACAGATTGGGGGCAATGGCCTGATAACCCTGACGGGCCAGGCGACGACAGGTGTCACGGATGTACTCGTGGATGCCGAAGATTTCCTGCACCACCAGCACCGTCGGGAACGGGCCCTTGCCTGCAGGTTGCACCCAGTAGGCACGCACGGCGGTCTTGTCGACACCCCTGATATGAATGTCACCGGAAACCAGGCCATCCGCCGAGGTCTGGATCACGGATTGCCCGCTGCGCGGGCGCACGGCCAGCGCATAACCCGCGGCCAGCGCATTGTTCACAAAGACCTGGCGACTGAGAGGAAGTCCCGGCACCGGGCAGTCGAAATCCGAATCCTCGACCAGCATCCAATTCACCTCGTACTTGCACAAGGCGGCAAGGATACCCCATGCCCTGGGTGGAACAGAACGCTGCTCTGGAGTCTGGCCGAGCTCAGCCCCAGGCGACCATTCCGGTCACGCCGGGGGCCGGAGCGCGATCGCGCCAGTTCCCGACCGGCCGCTCCGCCCTACGGGGGGTGACCGCAGCCAACCGGCGCACGCCCGGGCGGGTCAGGTACTGACGGGAAAACGCCTCCATCAACGTCACCTGCTTGCCATGGACGTGGATCATTCCGGCGTCGGAGAGCTCCCGGAAAATACGGGACAGCGTCTCGGGCGTGAAGCCGAGACGCGCCGCCAGCACATGCTTCGGAATCTCCAGTTCCAGTTCGACCTGGCCGGCCTCGCAGCCGTGCTCCACAGCAAGGCGCGCCAGATAGGCCACGACCTTCGCACTGCCGCTCTGGAAGCAGTCCGCGGCAATATCCCGCTCGATCGACGACTGGCGCTCGGCCATCGCGCTCAGCATGCGGCGGGCGACTTCGGGCTCCTGCTCCATTGCCCGGAACACGCCATCCCGACCCACCGCCATCACGACCACCGGCGTCACCGTTTCCACGGTGGACACACAGGCCGCATCAGCGAACAGCTCGGCAACGCCAAACACCTGGCGCGGCGACAGGATCTCGATGACCTTTTCACCGCCCTCCGGTGAAGACACCACCGTCTTCAGGTGACCCGACATCACGTAATACAAGCCGCGGGGCCGGTCACCGGCAGCGTAGATGACTCGCCCCTTGGGCAGGCTGAGCACTTGCGAAGCCCGCGCCACCTCAGCTATCACGGTAAGGGGCAACCCGCGGAACAAGGCTATTTCACCCAGCATCAGGCTCAGGTCATCAAAACTGGTATGCATCACTCACCTCGCCAATCTCGTGTTGGGGGCGCCAGAAAAACAACTGCGCCTCGTTTGATATGAAGCGCAGTCTAGAAGCTGAATCCGGCCCAAAGTTTGATTTAGATCAGAGTCGCCAAGTCAGCACAAACGCGTAAATTACCTCCAAAGTGGTAATCAAAAAATAGACAAAAAATCAGATTACTTCATTGTTTTTAAAATGTTTTACTCCCCGATCCGGGCAGCAATGGGAAATTCGGCGGAAAGCCCGGCGGCATCATTCCCTACTACCATTTTCCAGCCGTCCCCCAAAACCGGCTGTCGCGCCCAAGGGCCCGGCGGCCCCACAATCCCGGCTATCGCCCTGAGCAGGAGTCCTCACCTTGAATCTCGCCCGTTCCGCCGCCAGCCCGGCGGGCGCTCCGTCCGTCGTCCGCCGCCTGGGCTTGTGGATTGCCGCGATCGCCTGTCTTGCCGTGGTGTCCATCGTCGCCTCAATCACCGTGGCGGAGCTGTCGTCCGGCGAAGCCCGGGCGATCAACCTGGCTGGCTCCCTGCGCATGCAGTCCTACGTCGTCGGCGCAGCGGCGGGCCGGCGCGACGACCCTGAGCGTCTCGCGGCGGCGCTCACCGAATTTGAAGCCCGGTACCGCAGCACCGACCTGACCCAGGTGCTTCCCTCCCGCGCCGATGATCCGGTGCGGCGCGCCTACACCATCGTGGGAACAACCTGGCAGCAGCACTTCCGCCCCGTCGCCCAGCGATCGGCGGCAGGCCATGCCAGCGACCGGGAGGTCCAGTCCGCCACCGAAGACATCGTTGGGCAGATAGATCGCCTGGTCGCCCTCGTAGAGCAGGGGCTGGAAGCCAAGCTCCAACTCCTGCGCATCGTCCAGGGCATTTCCCTGATCCTGTTGCTGATCATCGGGGCCAGCACGGTCTTCCAGTTGAAGCGGCACGTCGTGCTGCCACTGGCGCATCTGCTCGCCTCGGCGCGCATCGTCCGGCGTGGCGACTTCGGGGTGCGCGTTCCGCAACGGGAACAGGACGAACTGGGACAGCTCGGCGAAGCCTTCAACTACATGGTCGAGGATCTGTCCCAGCTCTATGCCCAGCTTGAAAACCGGGTTCAGGAGAAGACCGAAGAGCTGGCCCTCAGCAACCAGTCCCTGCGCCTCCTGTACCGTACCACCCGCGCCCTGTCCGAGAAGACCGCAACCCGGGAGACCCTGTTGCAGGTCCTGCAGGAGGTCGATGAGGTCATCGGCATCCGGGCGGTAGCCCTGTGCCTGAAGAAGGCCGAATACGTGGACGTCGTGCCGGTGGATGACAGCTTGACGCCGACCGCTATCGAAGCCCTGACCCGCGCCGCGGACGACGCGGCGGACGGACAGGTGCGCCGGCTGGGGCCGATACCGGGTCGCGCGCCGCTGATCTCGGTACCGCTTTTCGATGGCACCCTCAGCCACGGCGCAATGCTGCTGGCCCAGGCCGCCAACCAGGCGCTCGCGCCCTGGCAGATCGAGCTGCTGGAAGCCGTGGGACGCCATATGGGCGCGGCCCTCGCCACCAGCCAGCGCAACGAGGAACAGCACCGTCTGGCGCTGCTGGACGAACGCTCGGTGATCGCCCGCGAGCTCCACGACTCCCTCGCGCAATCCTTGTCCTACCTGAAGATCCAGGTCACGCGCCTGCAGACCATGCTGGGCCGCAGCCCAACCCCCGAGCCCGTCCATGAGGTGGTGCGGGAACTGCGTGACGGCCTCAACGAGGCCTACCGGCAACTGCGCGAGCTGCTCACCACCTTCCGCCTACGCATCGACGGGCGCGGCCTACCGGCCGCCATCGATGATGCGGTCCGCGACTTCCACCGGCGCACCGGCCTGACACCAGCGCTCGACAACCGCATCGGCGGCATCGCCCTCTCCCCCAGCCGGGAAATCCACGTGCTGCAGATCATCCGCGAAGCCCTATCCAACGTCGAACGCCACGCCGGCGCCGGACACGTGCGGGTCCGCCTTGAGAACGCAGCGGACGGACTCCTCCACGTCTGCATCGACGACGACGGCGTCGGCTTCGACCCCCAGGCCCTGCCCTTGCACCGCTACGGCCTGGTGATCATGCGCGACCGCGCCCAGAGCCTGGGCGGCGAACTCACCATCGCCCCCCGCGAAGGGGGTGGAACCCGCGTCGAGCTGCGCTTCCCCGCCACTCCCCCGATCAACGAGAACCAGGCCTCCGGCCAAGGAACGCTTCCATGACAACCCCTGCCCTCAGCTCCGTCATCATCATCGACGACCATCCCCTGTTCCGCAAAGGCGTGTCCCAGCTGATCGCTCTCAACAACGAACTGCACCTCATCGGCGAGGCCTCCAGCGGCGAAGACGGGCTTGAACTGGCCAAGGCCCTCGAACCCGACCTGATCCTGCTCGACCTGAACATGAAGGGCATGAACGGGATCGAGACCCTCAAGGCCCTGCGTGACGCCGATCTGGCGGCCCGCATCCTGATCCTGACCGTCTCCGATGCGGCCGACGACCTGGTGGCGGCCATCCGGGCCGGCGCCGACGGCTACCTGCTGAAGGACATGGAACCCGAGGAACTGCTGGCGCAAATCGTCGAGGCCCAGCGCGGCCGCATCGTCATCAGCCCGAGCCTCAATGGTTTGCTGGCCCGCTCCCTGCGCGAAGAAGCCCAGGCCGCCGAACGCAGCCTGGCGCCGCTGACCGAAAGGGAAAAGGACATCCTTGGCTGCCTGGCCAGCGGCCTGTCCAACAAGCTGATTGCCCGCGACCTCAACATTGCGGAAGGGACAGTCAAGGTACACATCAAGAACTTGTTGAAAAAGCTGAAGTTTCGCTCGCGACTGGAAGCCGCGGTATGGGCCATCGACCAGAATTTACGGTCCTGAGGAAATAGACTTCGGCCAGTGAGAAATAAGACCGCACGACGTCAGCCGATTCCATTCAAAATTAAGTCGTAGCTTGAAGGGCCAGCCGCCGGCCGATAGCAATCAACGGCTAGGCATGAGGTGGCCCGGGCGGCTCCCCGAATAGCGATCCCAGTGTGAAACATTGCATGACGCGCGCACGAAACCGCCTCTTGCGATATAAGGAATCGGCGACGGGAGCCGCTACCAGGTACATGAAAACAAACTGAATTCATGCCAGCTGGGGAACTTTGGTGGAATCCTTGCTGCGCGAGGACAGAAAAATGCCGACGGTAATTTCGGGATCAATATCAAGCCCCGCAAACAAGCTTTGGATCTCAAAGGGAATTCAGTCGATCACAATTTAAATGAGCTAGTCCATTTAAATAAACAAACGCAATATAAATAAAATGAAATCGCGCCTTGCCGGATTTACGCTGATCGAACTGCTTGTAGCCATCGCCATTCTCGGCATCCTCGCTTCGGTCGCCATCCCCTCCTACCAGAGCTACATGCGCAAGAGCCGCCGCGCCGACGCACTCGTCGCCCTCAGCCGCATCCAGCTCGCCGAGGAGAAGTGGCGCGCAAACAACCCGAGCTACGGCAGCCTGGCATCCATCGGCGTGTCCGCAAACTCGGATCAGGGCTACTACTCCCTGAGCGTCACCAACCCGTCGGCCACCAGCTACGTCGCCACCGCCAATGCGGTCAGCGGATCCTCGCAGGCGTCGGATACCGGCTGCACGTCCATGACGATCACCGTCAGCGGCGCGCTGTCCCCCACCTACTACGGTTCCGTCGTCACGGGCCAGCCCGGCCTGTACTACGGACCAAGCCAGACATGCTGGGCAAAATGAAAAACCTTCTCCGGCACCGCCAATCCGGTTTCACCCTCATCGAAATGATGGTGGTGATCGTCATCATCTCGATCATCGCGAGCGTCGCGATCCCGTCGTTCAGCAGCTTCTTTGACCGCTACCGGCTGCGCGGCGCTGCCGATGCCCTGTTCGGCGACCTCCAGGCCGCCCGCATGGAAGCCATCCGTAACAACAGCACCGTCTATGTCAATTTCGCGACCGGTGCAAACTGGTGCTATGGGATGAAGCTGGGCAGCAGCTGCGATTGCACCAAGCCCGCCAGCGATGCCAACTACTGCTCGCTGAAGCTGGTCAATGCCCAGACCAACACGGGGGTCACGATGGCCTCCAGTGCCTTCACGGCCGACCCGACCATCGACCCCCTGCAGGGTCTGGTGTCCCAGGCTGGCAGCGTCACCTTCCAATCCACCGCGGGCACCCAGGCGCAAGTCGGCCTCAGCCTGCTGGGCATGGTTTCGATCTGCACCCCCAGCGGTTCGAGCTCCGCAGGATATTCGTCATGCTGAAATCCGCCGCAGGCCAGCGGGGCATCTCGCTGACCGAACTCATGATCTCCCTGAGCATCGGCGTCCTGCTGATGCTCGGGCTGACGACCTTCATGAGCGGCACGGTGGTCAACAACACCAGCTCGATCAAGACCATCCAGTTCAACCAGGAGATGCGTGCCGCCATGACGCTGATGATCCGCGACCTCCGGCGCGCTGGCTACTGGGGCAGCCCGAACTACACCTCCGGCGCCCTGTCCGGCGTTGGCTACGGCACGGCTTATTCGAACCCCTTCGCGAACGTGGATACCGGCACCGCCGGCTGCATCCTCTACCGCTACGACAAGAACGGCAACGGCACCCTGGAGTCCGGCGAATACTTCGGCTTCCAGTTGAGCGGCACCGGCATCCAAATGCTCAACAACGGGACCAGTGGCAGCGCCTGCGGCGGCTCGAGCGGGTGGACCAACCTTACCAATCTGGCCAACCTGAAGATCACCGGCCTGACTTTTGCTGAAACCGATTCGTCCCCGGTCTACACCAACGGAACCTCTTCCGGGCCGAACATCAAGGTCCGCTACGTGACCATCACCCTCACGGCCCAATGCGCCACCGACAACAAGATCCAACAGACCCTGCAGGAAACGATCAGGCTCGGGAACGACTTGTTCAGCCCGAGCTGAGAGGCATGACGTCCATGATCCGCGCACATCAACCCAGCATGTTCCCGCGACGCCAGCGCGGCGTGGCGACCCTTTTCGTTTCGCTGGTCGCCCTGGTCCTGATCACCCTGGCAACCCTGTTTGCCAACCGGAACGCCATCTTCGAGCAGGTGACCTCGGCCAACCACTATCGCTACAGCCAGGCTTTCGAAGCGGCCGCCGGCGGCCTCGAATACGCCATCGCCTGGCTGGGCACCAATGGCAATCCGAACTGCAACGCAGACCCGGCGACCTGCCCTTATAACGTGCCGGTGGGTGGCACAGGAGCAGCTTGGGTCGTCGATACCACCACCCATCCGCCCTACAACCAGAAAAATACGGTTTCGGTCGCCGCCCAGACCTTCAACGGCTACACGGCGACGGTGACCCTGTGGCGCAACAGCGCCTCGCCCCTGCTTGTCGAAATCGTGTCCGTGGCCACGGGCGACGCGACCGCGACGGTCCGCCAGATCGTCAGCGTGAATGCCCTGATGTTCACCTCGCCCGCACTGCCGCCGGTGACCGTCAATGGCTGCATCAGCAACGTGACCGGCAACCCATCGATCAATGCCCAGAACGCCGTCTCCAACGCGATCGTTTCCTCCACCGGGCCAGTCGGCAGCGCGTGTATCGATCCGGGTCACTTCGCAATTACCGGTCAGACCGTGGCCAACGGCTTCAGCGGCTCGGCATGGGACCAGACCTTCTCCACCCCCAAGGATAAGATGCTGGCATTGGCCAAGCGTCAAACAGGCGGCGCGATCGCCGGCCCCATTTTCTACTACGACTACGTCGTCAATTCAGTCGGTAACGTCTGGAACCCGCCGGCTGGCTCAACCGGCTCCCCTACCTCGCCGGTGATCGTCATCTTCGACAACCCGCCTGGCAGCGACTGCCCCAAGCTCAACGGCAACATGACCCTCTACGGGATCGTCTATTGCAACAATGGTCTGGACATGCAGGGCTGGGGGAATACGAACATCTACGGATCGCTGGTTTCCGACAGCGCGATAACAAAATTTACAGCCAACACCACCATCAACTTCAACGCCGCGGCGGATAATCCGATCAACTACCCGGTGCAACCCATCATCTCGCGCGTCAGCGGATCGTGGCGCGACTTCTGAGCCAGGGCAGCCCCCACAAACAAGGCAGCGGATCATGAAAATCAGCACCCCCCCTGCAGTCCGCGGCTTCACCCTACTCGAAGTCCTGGTAGCACTCGTCGTCCTTGCCACAGGCCTCCTCGCGCTGGCCAAGTTCCAGGGCACGCTGATGCAGGACAACGCGCTGTCCAAGCAGCGGACCGAAGCCACCATGTATGCGCAGCAGAAGATCGAGATGCTGCGCTCCTACTCGCTGATGTCCACCTACACCGGCATGACGTCCGGCAGCGACACGATTACCGGCACCAGCTCGTCCTTCACCCGGACATGGACGATCACGCCGCATAGCACGTCCACCGCCCCGCAATACACGACCGTCGCGGTCACCATCACCTGGACCGACAACGGTGGGGGCAGCCAGTCCTATACGCTCAATACCAATATCGCCGCGAACGATCCGGTGAATACCGGGCAACTGATCGCCACGACCACGACCACCACCGTGCCGACGTCGACCACCAGCAGCACCTCATCGACGAGCTCCTCCTCGACGAGCAGCAGCACGACAAGCAGCACATCGACGTCCACCTCGAGCAGCACGACGACGACAACCACGACGACCAGCACCACAACCACCACCCAGTGCGTGACTACCATCTCCGGCAATACCGCAAAGAACAACGATTCGGTTTCGAGCAGCCCGGCTGGCACTTGCACCCACGACAACAAGACCTACAGCTGTAGCGTGACCGCTGCACGGGGCACGACGATCACCCTCACGGAACTGAACGGCTCGTCGGTACAGTCCACAAAGACCACAACCGCCAACTGCAGCACCGTCACCCTCAACATGTAAGCAGCTGCCGGCAAGCGGGTCTGTCCTCGCCGGACAGGCCCTGGCACCCCGGGCTTGCGATGGCATCCGTATTCCCTCAACCAGCCCATCCTGACGCATCCCGGCCCAGGCCGGATTCGCTTTTTGTCGACGTGCTGGTCGCGCTGCTGTTTGCGGGCCTGCTGGCGCCACTATTGCGCCTGGATCTGGTAAGCAGCCCGGCACTGCCAACCGGCGGCGACACCGCCTCCCACGTCCTTTACGCCTGGCTGTTCGACCAGGTCGTGTTACCGCGCGGACAACTGACCACCTGGATGCCCGAGGTGTTCGGCGGCTACCCGCTGCATGCCTACTATTTCCCGCTGCCTTTCGTGATCGCCAGCCTGCTCGGCAAGCTTGTCGGCCTGGCCGCCGGCCTGAAATGGGCCATCGTCCTGCCAGCCCTGCTGCTGCCCGGCACGGTGTTCCTGCTGTCACGACACGCATTCCGCCTCACGCCGCTGGCTGCGTTCGGTGGCGCACTGGGCGCGCTGTCCTTCCTCACCCATGAGCAGAACTCCATCTGGGGCGGCAACCTGCTAAGCCTGCTCGCCGGTGAGTTCGCCTACAGCTGGGGGCTGTGGCTGGCCTTCGTCACGCTGGCGGCATGGATGCGGGCCGTGCACGGCGGGCCGCGCGGCTGGATCCTTGCCGGCGCGCTGGAAGCCCTGACCACCCTCAGCCACGGCTACCCGCTGCTCGTTTGCGGGTTCGGGAGCTGGCTCCTGCTCATCGATGCCCCGCACCGTCGCACGGCGGCCCTCACCCTGCTCAAAGGACATGCCCTCGCCTTCCTGCTCGCGGGGGGCTGGCTATGGCCGCTGCTGGAAATGCATGGCTTCACCATCGCTAATGACGGCAGCAGCACCAACGCCCCGTGGACTAGCCTGATTCCCGCAAGCCTGTGGCCAGTCCTCGCCGGTGGCCTGCCGGCGCTTGCCGGGCTCCTGCGGCGGGTCCGCCGCACCAGCACGCCTCAGCTCCATGTCATCTTGTTCTTCATGCAGCTGGCGTTCCTCGCCGTCATTCTGTGGATGACGGCAGACCGCATCGGACTGGCAGATATCCGCTTCCTGCCGATGGCGTGGTTTTTCGGTGCAGTCGCCGCCGGCTGGGCGATCGGCGCCATCGCGAGCCACCTGCCGGTGCGCAGTCATGCCCTCGTGGCGGCCCTGCTGCTGGCCGGCCTCTTGGCCTGGCTGGCCCCACACGCTCGACAGGCAGCCGAATGGGCACGCTGGAACTTCAGCGGCACCACGGACAAACCCGGCTGGCAGGCGCTGGCTCCACTGCTCCCGGCCATGGCCGGCCATCCCGATTCTCCACGCCTGCTCTTCGAGCACGATCCAGCCAACATGGACCTGGGCTCCACCCGCAGCCTTGAGGCGCTCCCGATGCTGCTGGGCGGACGCCCGGTGCTCGAGGGGCTGTACATGGAGTCCGCACTCCTCAGCCCGGCGATATATCAGCTGCAATCGGAGGTCTCCGCCCGCCCCTCGTCACCGCTGGTCCGCTTCCCCAGCGGCCATCTGGACCCCGCCATGGCCGCCATCCATATGCGCATGCTGCGGGCCGATCAGGTTCTGCTCAGGAGCGCCGAAGCCAAGCGCAGCCTGCTCGACAGCGGCCTCTTCGAGACGGTGGCGGACAGCCCGCCCTTCCTGCTGCTGCGCCCCCGCTCCCTTGATAACCGGCTGATCGATGGCGACCCGCATCCATGGCAACTGAAACCCCGTGTGGACTGGATGCAGGACAGCCACGCCTGGTTCAGGTCGCGCTCGCGACTGAATACGGAGTGGCCCGTTTACATCGACGCCCCCGGGCCGGCGCTGCGCAGCGCATTCAGCCCTCGCCCGCAGCCGGCACAGATCAGCAACCTGCAGGTCGAGCGGGAACGTATCAGCTTCTCCACCTCCGCACCGGGACAAGCCCTCCTGATCCGGATGAGTTACCACCCCCGCTGGCAACTCGAAACCCGGGGCAGCGTGCACCTCGCCGCGCCAGGCTTCCTGCTTGTCGTGCCGGAGGAAACATCCGTACGGCTGGTCTTCGGCACCACTCCGGCAGGACACCTGGGAGAATGGGCCAGCGGACTGAGCCTGCTCGGCGCCGGCCTCCTCCTGCTCTTCAAGCGCCGCAAGGAAGGGTCCAGCCACCCCGCCGACAATCCACAGCCACGCTGGCGCATCCACCTCGCGCTGCTGGCGCTCATTCTAGGCATGGGCGTCTGGCTGTACACCAGCGCACCAGAGCGGATCTACGCAAGGGCGTGGTTGGCGATGAACGCGGAACGCCCCGCCGACGCCGCGCCGCTGTTCCTTGATGCGCACCAGCACCGCCGCAACGCCCCCGCCAGGGAAGAAGCGCTGTTCTGGGCAGCCAAGGCCTTCGAGCAGGCGGGCCAGCGCGACCAGGCCCGCGCTGGTTACCAGGAGCTCTTCGAAAACAGCCATGGATACTGGGTTCCAGAAAGCCTGTTCACCTACGCCCGCCTGATGCGGGAAGACGGCAAGCCGGAGCAGGCACGAACCGCCGAAGCACGGCTGCTGCAGGAATACCCCGACAATCCATGGAGCCGCCGACTCGTCACCGGAGAGGCCCGGTGAATGGTCACCCTGCCAGCGGCCGCGGCGCTCAGTCCGGCTTCCGGTAGACCAGCACCTTCAGGGCACGCTCGCTCGAAACATCTGCAAACGCGGGCGGATTGGTGAGCCGCCCGACAAACTGCAGCCACGGGGCGCTCTCCTGCATCCGCTCCTGCAGGAAGGCGACCCCCAGCTTCGGCGAGTTGAGGCACAGCAGGGCATGCCCGCCGGGCGCCAGCAGGTCCGGCAGGCGCCGCATCAAGCGGACGTAATCCTTCTCGGCGATGAAGCTGCCCTTCTGGTAGCTCGGCGGATCGAGGACGATCAGATCGTAGGGCCCACTCCGCCCGATCTTGCCCCATGAGCTGAAGATGTCGTGGGGCAGGAAGCGGGCACCTGCGGTGAGCCCATTGATGAGGTGGTTGCGCTTTCCGATGGCGAGGGCGCCATCACTCATGTCCACATTGACCACTTCCCCCGCACCGGCCTGCAAGGCCACCACGGAGAAGGCGCAGGTGTAGGCGAACAGGTTGAGCACCCGGCAGCCCGGACGGGCCGCCGCGTATTCACGAACCCAGCGCCGCCCCTCAGCCATATCGAGAAAGAAGCCATGATTGAGGCCCCGCAGCAGATGGACCCGGAAACGCGCGCCGTTTTCCGCCACATCATGGGGGTCGGGAACACTACCGGCCATCAGACGCGTTTCGGCCCGAGCCTCGAAGCGGTATTGATAAACCCAGTTCAAGGGCTGCCCGGGATTCAGCTCATCCCAGCGACAGCTCAGGGCCGCATGGACCGAAGCCAGCTCCTCATCGCTGGCAGGCAGGAAACTGGTCAGCAGCCAAACAGGCGGGTAGACATCCAGTGTCCAGTGCTCGCAGCCGGGGAACAAGCCCCCCCGCCCGTGGAAAACACGCCCGGCATCCCCCGGAATGGTGATTTCGGCGATGGCGTCGAGGAGTGCTTGCATCGGAAGAGGACGTGGAAAGAATCGGAAAGCCGGACAGACTCGCCGGGCGCTCGGTGTGCAGAAAAGCAAAAAGCCCTGAAGATCAGGGCTTTTTGCTTGAAAAAATGGCGGAAAGGGAGGGATTCGAACCCTCGATACGGAGAACCGTATACCGGATTTCGAGTCCGGCGCATTCGACCACTCTGCCACCTTTCCGCTCGAAGCCAACGATTATATAGCACTTCGCAGAAAAAGCCAGCTATTCGGCGACTTTTGTTTGTGCCGCAGTAAATTCCTCGTAAGCCCGTACAGCCTCTGCCGCGTACATCAGATTCGGACCGCCACCCATATAAGTGCAAATGGCCAGGGTCTCCATCAACTGTTCCCGGGTCACGCCAAGCCGGATCAAGGCCTTGACGTGGAAGCCGATACAACCATCACAGCGAGCGGCCACACCAATCGCAAGCGCAATGAGTTCTTTCTGCAGGGCACTCAACGCACCCGCCTTCATCGACTCCTTGGCCAGTGTGTTGAAGGCACTCATGGTTTCCGGGATTTCGGAACGCAGCGTGGCGAGCCCCTTGGAAAGATCGCCGGTAATCTGGGTAAAGGATTTGCTGCTCATGGTCGACCTCCGATATTTAGTACATTAACAATTACTAATATATAGGATATGACCTTCTATGAAAACCGGGCGGACTGTTGTCCGCCCGGTTCCTGACTTTACAGCGCGGCCTGCAGTACCGTCAGGCCACCCATGTAGGGCTGGAGCGCAGTCGGGATGCGGACCGAACCGTCAGCTTGCTGATAGTTCTCGAGGATCGCCACTAGCGTCCGCCCAACCGCAAGGCCCGAGCCGTTAAGGGTCGCCAGCGTTTCGTTCTTGCCCTGCGCGTTCTTGAAGCGAGCCTGCATGCGGCGGGCCTGGAAGCTCTCGAAGCAAGAGCAGGACGAGATTTCACGATAGGTGTTCTGGGCCGGCAGCCACACTTCCAGGTCATAGGTCTTGGCCGCGCCGAAGCCCATGTCACCGGTGCACAGCACGATCTTGCGGTACGGCAGCTCGAGCTTCTGAAGGATTGCCTCGGCATGGCCGGTCAGCTCCTCCAGCGCCGCCCAGGCGTTCTCGGGCTTCTCGATACGCACGAGCTCGACCTTGTCGAACTGGTGCTGACGGATCATCCCGCGGGTGTCGCGGCCATAGCTGCCGGCTTCGGAGCGGAAGCACGGCGTATGGCAGACGAACTTCAGCGGCAGAGTGTCGGCCGGCACGATCTCGTCGCGGACGATGTTGGTCACCGGCACTTCAGCAGTGGGGATCAGGTAGAACTTGCTGCCGTCGGCCTTCGGCACCGAAAACAGGTCTTCCTCGAACTTGGGCAGCTGGCCGGTGCCGTACATGCTGTCCGCGTTCACCAGGTAAGGCGCGTAGAGCTCAGTGTAGCCGTGCTCGCCGGAATGAGTGTCCACCATGAACTGCGCCAACGCCCGATGCAGGCGCGCCAGGCCACCCTTCATCAGCGTGAAGCGGGCGCCGGAGATCTTTACCGCGGTTTCGAAATCCAACCCTCCGAGGCGGGCACCGATGTCCACGTGGTCACGCACTTCGAAATCGAAGCTCGGCACCGTGCCCCAGCGGCTCACCTCGACGTTGTCCTCTTCAGACCGGCCGACCGGCACGCTCTCATGGGGCAAATTGGGCAAGCCGGCGATGAAGGCGTTGAAGCGCTCCAGCAACTCGGCGAGGGCCGCTTCGTTGGCCTTCAGTTCGTCACCGATGCCCGCCACTTCGGCCAACACCGCGGAGGCATCCTCACCTTTGCCCTTCAGCTGGCCAACCTGCTTGGACAGGGTGTTGCGACGGGCCTGGAGTTCCTGGGTGCGGGTCTGGCGCGCCTTGCGCTCATCCTCAAGGGCCTGGAAAGCGGCCACGTCGAGGGTCGTTCCGCGCGTCGCCAAACGCTCTGCAACAAAGTCCAGGCGGGTACGCAGCAATTGCACATCAAGCATGGGGATCCCTATTCAAATCAAAGCTAGCAGGTCTGGAAGACGGCCTCGGAAAATGCCGAACACAAGCTCCAGTTTTCAGTTATATTGCAGCGCAACATCAAGCGCTGCCCGTCGAAATACAAGACTCAATAGAAATCAAGAAGTTAATAGCTCGCTTCGAGCCAAAGTTTTCTTGATTTAACGAACCCACCGGTCACAATAAAAGAAAAGGCGTCCGAAGACGGCGCTGTTTTCCTGCGACCAAATCCATTGAAGGAGACACACCAATGTTGTCCATCCGTGACTGCCTGGATTACTGCGACCTGACCGACGAAGACGTTGCCATCATCGCCGAACACCACGACATTCCCGAGGTTGCGGCCGCTCAGATTGCCTGCGGCCTGGTGCAAACCCCCGAGGGTACGTTGATGCTGACCCAGTTCATGCGCGACTTGGTGGACGAAGCCGAGGAAAGCGGCGATCGCAGCCGGGCGCAACGTTTCCGTGCAGCCCGCGACCGTTTCATCGCCAGCCATCCCATCCAGCACTAAGCACCACTGTCGCCTGCGCGGGCCTCGTAGTCCCGATCCAGTTCGCGCAGGCGGGCCAGTTTCTCGGCTATCTTCGCCTCCATGCCCCGCTCGACCGGCACGTACCAGCCCGGTTTCGCCATTCCCTCCGGAAAGTAGTTCTCCCCAGCCGCATAGGCGCCGGGTTCGTCGTGGGCGTAGCGGTAGGCCTTGCCATAGCCCAGTTCCTTCATGAGCTTGGTAGGCGCATTGCGCAGGTGGATAGGCACCGGACGCGACACATCATCGGCCACAAATTTTCGCGCCGCATTATACGCCTTGTATACCGCGTTCGATTTGGCTGCGCAGGCGAGGAAAACCGCCGCCTGGGCCAGTGCCAGCTCCCCTTCCGGCGAACCTAAGCGCTCATACGTGGTGCAGGCATTGAGGCAGATTTCCAGCGCCCGGGGGTCGGCCAAGCCGATGTCCTCGATGGCCATGCGCACCAAGCGCCGCCCCATGTAGAGCGGCTCTGCGCCGCCGTCGAGCATGCGGCACAGCCAGTACAGCGCCGCATCCGGATCGGAGCCGCGCACCGACTTGTGCAGCGCCGAGATCTGGTCGTAAAAGGCTTCGCCGCCCTTGTCGAAACGGCGCAGGTTGCGGGACAAAGCTTCGTCGATGAAGACCGGCGTAACCGGATTGACGCCAGCCGTCGTGGCAGCCGTTTGCACCTGCTCGAGCAGGTTGAGCATTCGTCGCGCGTCACCATCGGCAAAGCCTGTCAGGCGATCTCGGGCGTCGTCCTCGAACTCCAGCTCCGGACACGCGAACGCCCGGGCCCGCTCGAAGAGTTCAGCCAGCTCGTCCGCGCCCAGGGGCTGCAGCACATATACCGCGGCCCGAGACAGCAGCGCCGAATTCACCTCGAAGGACGGATTCTCGGTGGTCGCCCCGACCAAGGTGACGAGCCCCTGCTCCACGTAAGGCAGGAAGGCATCCTGTTGGGCCTTGTTGAAGCGATGCACCTCGTCGACGAACAGGATGGTATGTCGCCCGCGGGTCCGCGCCACCTCTGCCTGGGCGATCGCCTCGCGGATGTCCTTCACTCCCGAGAACACGGCCGACAGCGCGGTGAACTCAGCGTCGAAGGATTTCGCCATCAGGCGTGCCAGGGTCGTCTTGCCGACACCGGGCGGTCCCCACAGGATCATCGAGTGGGGCTTGCCGGACTGGAAAGCCAACGCCAGCGGCTTTCCCGGCCCGAGCAGATGCTTCTGCCCGATGACCTCGGCGATCGTCTTGGGCCGCATGGCCTCCGCCAGCGGCAGGCGCGGCGGGTCAAGGGCGTCGAAAAGGTCAGCCATGACAGACTTGCGGAC
The DNA here is from genome assembly GCF_041914405.1 of Zoogloea sp. NCBI lineage: Bacteria > Pseudomonadati > Pseudomonadota > Betaproteobacteria > Rhodocyclales > Zoogloeaceae > Zoogloea > Zoogloea sp. Next base: position 135,617 of record NZ_JAYSDK010000002.1, on the reverse strand, counting down.
TCACTCGCCGACCAGGTCGGCGCCCTTCGGCGGCACGAAGCGGAACAGTCCGGCGTCCAGCGACGGATTGCGCTCCATGTGGCCGAAGTTCAGCGAGGTGGTCTGGCCGAAGTTGTCATTGAGAATCATCGCCTTCAGCTGCCCGCCAGCAAAACCCATGCGGATGCGCTCGAAGCTGCTGTCGCTGGCCTTCGGCGTCGCCTCGACCCATTCCAGGCCGTCGGCGCTGCCGGCGTCCTTCAGCACGAAGTTCTTGTCGAGGGCGTTGTCGCCGGCCAGGATCGCCGCCGGTGTGGTGCCCAGAGCCTGACCGAGCTTCTTGGTGGTGACCTGGTTGAGCTCTTGGTCGTAGGCCCACAGCTTGCTGCCGTCACCCACCAGCAGCTGGGCGTAGGGCTTTTCGTAAGTCCACCGGAACTTGCCGGGGCGCGCGAAGGCGAAAGTGCCGGCGGCCTGCTGGGGCTTGCGGCCGGACTTGGACATGACCTGCTGGGTGAAGCTGCCCTTCGCAGTGCGGGTGCCTTCCATGAACTGCTTCAGCTGGCCCAGCCCATCGGCCTGGGCCGAGCCGGCAGCCAGCGCAAGTGCGAGCCCTAGGGCACGCAGAGTAGTGGTACGGCGAATCATCATTCTCCTTCGCGGGCTGGGGCAACCACTTCCCGGTTGCCGTTGGAGCCCATCGGCGTGACCAGGCCGGAGCGTTCCATCTGTTCGATCAGGCGTGCCGCGCGGTTGTAGCCGATGCGCAAGTGACGCTGGACCAGGGAAATCGACGGGCGGCGGGTCTTGACGACGATCTCCACCGCCTGGTCGTAGAGCGGGTCGGCCTCGCTGCCCTCTCCACCTTCGCCACCGCCGAGCAGATCGCCGCCCTCCTCTTCGGAGGGCGTCAGCACGCCTTCGATGTAGTCCGGCTCGCCGGTGGCCTTGAGGAACTCGACCACCTTGTGGACCTCCTCATCCGCGACGAAGGCGCCGTGGGCACGGGTCGGCAGGCCGGTGCCCGGTGCCAGGTAGAGCATGTCGCCCATGCCCAGCAGGCTCTCCGCCCCCATCTGGTCGAGGATGGTGCGGGAGTCGATCTTGCTGGACACCTGGAAGGCCATGCGGGTCGGGATGTTGGCCTTGATGAGGCCGGTGATCACGTCCACGCTGGGGCGCTGGGTAGCGAGGATCAGGTGGATGCCGGCCGCCCGGGCCTTCTGCGCTAGGCGGGCGATCAGTTCTTCGATCTTCTTGCCGACCACCATCATCAGGTCGGCAAGTTCGTCGATGACAACGACGATGTAGGGCAGCTTCTCCAGGGGCTCAGGACTGTCCGGCGTGATCGAGAACGGGTTCTTCAGGGGCGCACCGGCCTTGATGGCTTCGGCCACCGCCTTGTTGTAGCCGGCCAGGTTGCGCACGCCGACCGCCGACATCAGCTTGTAGCGCTTCTCCATCTCCGCCACGCACCAGTTGAGCGCGTTGGCGGCGTGCTTCATGTCGGTGACGACCGGCGCCAGCAGATGGGGAATGCCCTCATAGATCGACAGTTCGAGCATCTTCGGATCGACGAGGATCAGGCGGACGTCGCTCGGCTCGGATTTGTAGAGCAGCGACAGGATCATCGCATTGATACCCACCGACTTGCCCGAACCGGTGGTACCCGCCACCAGCAGGTGCGGCGTCTTGGCAATGTCGGCCACCATCGGCTGACCGCTGATGTCCTTGCCCAGCGCCACGGTCAGCGGCGACGTCATGTCGTGGTACGCACGGGAACCGAGAATCTCCGACAGGCGCACGGTCTGGCGCTTGGGGTTAGGCAGCTCCAACGCCATGCAGGCTTTGCCCGGCACCGTCTCGACAACCCGGATGCTGACCAGCGACAGCGCCCGGGCCAGATCCTTGGCCAGGTTCACGACCTGGCTGCCCTTCACGCCGACAGCCGGCTCGATCTCGAAGCGGGTGATCACCGGCCCCGGATAAGCTGCCAGCACCTTCACCTCGACGCCGAAATCGGCCAGCTTGCGCTCGATCAGTCGGGAGGTGAATTCCAGCGTCTCGACGGAAGGCGGCTCGACATCGTGGGACGGCTCGTCGAGCAGCGACAGCGGCGGCAGCGCGCCACCCGGCAATTCGGTAAACAGATGCGGCTGGCGCTCCTTCTCGACCCGCTCCGACTTTTCGACCTTGACGACAGCCGGCTCGATGCGCACTGGGGGCGGCGGGGCAACCTCTTCCTTCTTGCGCTTGATCTCGACTACCTCTTCGCGCTTCTGCGCGACCTCGCGGCCGGCCCGGCGGTCTTCCCAGGTCTGGAAGCCGTTGGTGGCAAAGACCCACAGCCGCTCCAGGCCAGTGCCGAGGAGCTCGGAGGCCTCGACCCAGCTCACGCCGGAAAACAGGCTCAGGCCACCAGCGATGGTGCCGAGCAGCAGCAAGGTCCCACCCGTGAAGCCGAGGTACTGCAGAATCAGATTACCGAGTTCGATGCCGATTACCCCACCCGGCTCGAGGGGCAAAGTCGCCTTGATCGAATGGAAACGCATCGCCTCCAGCCCGCTGCTGGCAATCAATACCATCACGAAACCGCACACGACGATGAACAGGGAGCGCCGGTCGGCGCCGAACACCAGTTTCAAACGCCGGAAGCCAATTGCCAGCCCGAAGCCCAGGAAAGCCACCCACCACCAGGCGGACACCCCGAACAGGTACAGCAGCAGGTCTGACAACCACGCCCCGAAGCGCCCGCCTGGGTTGCTGACGCGTTCAACCTGCACCGCATGGGACCAGCCCGGATCGGCCTTCGAATAGCCGAAGAGGATCATCGAGAAATACAGGGCCAGCACGCCGAGAAACAGCCAGCGGGCTTCCTGCAACAGGCTGGCGATCTTTTCGGGCAGCGGAAGCGGGCGGGTGGAGGGAAGTTCTGACATGGGTCGGCGAGGGTCGGGCACTACGGAAGCGATACCAAAAAAGCAAAAGCGCGGCTCGTCACCGCGCTTTGATTATAAACCAGGGTCTCTGGTCGTCCCTTCCCTGTCCGTTTGCGAATACGTAAGGAAGGATTTCCTGACCAGTCACAAGTCGTAGATCTTCTCTCGCAGGATCACGCCACCATCGGTCTCCTCGATCAGACCACGCAGCCCAAGATCCTTCATGACCCGGCTGACCATCTCGCGGGAGGCCCCGATCATTTTGGCGATATCCTGCTTGGAGATTTTCTTCTTGACCACCTTCACGCCGTCGATCTCCTCAGACATCTCGAGAAGCAGGCGCGCCACCCGGCCATAGACATCCATCAGCGCGAGGCTTTCGATCTTGCGGTCGGCATCGCGCAGACGGCGGGTGAGGTTGCACATGACGTGCCAGGACAGCTCGAAGTTATCCTGCATCAGGCGCTTGAAATCCGTCTTGGCGATGGTCACCAGGTCGGACGGCGCCACCGCCACCACCGACGCGGAACGGGGGCTGTCGTCCAGCACCCCCATCTCGCCAAACATTTCGCCCTGCCCCAGGATGGTCAGGATCACTTCGCGACCATCCTCGTCGCTGACCATCACCTTAAGGTTGCCGGTCAGCACGAAGTACACGAAATCGGTGCGGTCGCCCTCATGAACCACCGCGGCTCCCCGTGGTACGCGCCGCATCATCGCCACGCGTGCCACAGTTGCCAGCCGGTCGTCGCTCAGGCCCTGGAAGATCGGGAAGGTCCTCAGGGCAATGGTGGACACGGAGCTGGTGACGGTCATAAAGCCTCTCCTCGGCGGGGCGCTAACTAATTTTTCGGCGACGTGACTAAATTGTCGTTCAACTACTGCAATTAAGTATAAATCAAACTGACGTCATATCACGCTCGGCGGTGATGCCAATCACCGCCTGCCTACCCACAAATCCCGACGCGGGCGGGAACCTCGGGCTTTATAATCGGTCTTCCTCGCCTCACAGACAAGAAAGACCCACGAAGATGGCTACCCGACACATCAAGCTCCTGATCCTCGGCTCCGGCCCAGCCGGCTACAGTGCCGCAGTCTATGCAGCCCGCGCCAACCTGAACCCTGTGCTGATCACCGGCATTGCCCAAGGCGGCCAGCTGATGACCACCACTGAAGTGGATAACTGGCCCGCCGACGCGGATGGGGTGCAGGGCCCGGAGCTGATGGCCCGTTTCGAGAAGCACGCGCTGCGCTTCAACACCGAAATGATCTTCGACCACATCCACACCACCCATCTGGCGGAAAAGCCGATCCGCCTGGTCGGCGATGCGGGCGAGTACACCTGTGACGCGCTGATCGTCGCCACCGGCGCCAGCGCACAGTACCTCGGCCTGCCGTCCGAGGAGGCCTTCTCCGGCAAGGGCGTGTCGGCCTGCGCCACCTGTGACGGCTTCTTCTACCGCAACCAGGAAGTCGCCGTGGTCGGCGGCGGCAACACCGCCGTCGAGGAGGCGCTGTACCTGGCCAACATCGCCAGCAAGGTCACCCTCGTGCACCGCCGCGACAAGTTCAAGGCTGAGCGCATCCTGGTGGACAAGGTTTATGAGAAGGTCGCAGCCGGCAAGATCGAGCTGGCCCTCGACTCCACGCTGGATGAAGTGCTGGGCGACAACACCGGCGTCACCGGTATGCGCATCAAGAGCGTCAAGACCGGCGAAACCCGCGACATCGCACTGAAGGGCGTGTTCATCGCCATCGGCCACAAGCCCAACACCGACATCTTCGAAGGCCAGCTGGAGATGGAGAACGGCTACATCGTCACCAAGGGCGGCCGCGAGGGCAATGCCACTGCCACCAGCGTGCCGGGCGTGTTCGCCGCCGGCGACGTGCAGGACCACATCTACCGCCAGGCCGTCACCAGTGCCGGCACCGGCTGCATGGCCGCGCTCGACGCCGAGCGCTACCTGGACAGCCTGGGCCTGGCCGGCTAATAACGCCGCAAGGGCACCCGAACGGACCGGGGCAACCCGGTCCGTTTCCATTTGATCCCCGCTTTTCACGATCATGTCCAAGGACAAGCGCCCCGCCGGGCTGGACGCCCTCAAGGCGATCCGGCACCAGGTACCGAACAGCACGCTGAAGACGGTCATTGCCCGTCCGGCCGCAGCACCGACACGCCCGGCGAAAGCGGAGTGCCCGCCCGAAGACGACGCGACTCTCTTCCGCAAGCAGGTCGGCGCACTGCAGCCCGTGCGCGGCCAGGATCGGGCCGAAATCGCCAAGCCCAAGCCCGCCCCCCGACCACGCCCACAGATCATCGAGCCGGAACCCGAGGCGCCTCGCCGCCATCGACGCATCGACGAGAACGACCCCTCAGCAGTGTTTCGCGCCGCCCTCGGCGACATCGCCCCGATCAAGGACTTCAACCGTGTTGACCTGAGCGGCCAGCGCCAGCAGGCCAATCCGCAGGTCAGGGCCCTTGATGGCTGGGAAGCCCCCGAAGCCGTGGTCGACGAGCGCGCATTACACGACCCCGCCGAACTGTTCCGCCACATCGCCGGCAAGGTGGCTCCGCTGAAGGACAAGAATCTCGCCGCGGTAGACAAACCAACGCCCGCCCCGCTACCCCGCAAGCGCGAGGAAGACGAGCGGGAGGTCCTGCGCGAAGCACTGGAAACCCCGCTGAGCTTCGAAGACCGCCTCGACATGGGCGACGAAGCCGCCTACCTGCGGGTCGGCCTGCCGCGCCGGATCCTCACGGACCTGCGCCGCGGACGCTGGGTCGTGCAAGGCGAGCTGGACCTGCACGGCCTGACCCGCGACGAAGCCCGCGCGGCGCTGGCCCACTTCATCGCCCAGGCCCTGCTGCAGGGTCGCCGCTGCCTGCGGGTGATCCACGGCAAGGGCCACGGCTCGCCGGGCCGGATACCCGTCCTCAAGCACCTGTCCCGCGGCTGGCTGGCGCAGCGGGAAGACATCCTCGCCTTCTGCCAGGCCCGCCCTCACGACGGTGGCGACGGCGCGCTGCTGGTACTACTGCAGGCAGGCGGTTCTCCGCGCGGCTAACCCTACGCCGGCGCGGCCCTCCGCCCGCCAGAATTTTCACCTTATATTTCAGTATCTTCTAATACTCCCCCGTGAATCCGGCCATTTGGTCAGGTTCACGGGCCGGTCTTTGGCGATTCTTGCCCGCGGTCAATTTTTTTCCGCGTCCGCCCCCCTACAGTGCGCTGCGACAGATTGCCGCAGGGGCAGAGCGTCGCAGCCCGCACCTCTCCCCGCTTCGTCTGGACATGCAGCCCGCATTCCGCGGCCCGCTCGCACTCAGCTTAGGGACATACGGAGACCACCAACAATGAGTATCGAAGACATCAAGCACGACGACGCCAGCACTGTTCCGGCGCGCCGCCGGTTCCTGAACTCCGCCGCCCTCGCCGGCCTGGCCGGTGCCGGCCTGTCCGTCGGGCTGTCCGCCTGCAAGCAGGAGGCCTCCGCCCCGGCCGGCACGCCGGCTGCCGCTCCGGCCGCCCACGGCGCTGGCGAATACGGCAAGTACGAAGTGCCCCCCGGCCAGCTCGATGAGTACTATTCCTTCTCCAGCGGCGGCCACTCCGGCGAAGTGCGCATCTACGGCATGCCCTCCGGCCGCCTGTTCAAGCGCATCCCGGTCTTCAACATGGACTGCCTGGTCGGCTGGGGGATCACCAACGAATCCAAGGCCATCATCGGCACCAAGCCGGACGGCAGCCTCAAGTACCACACCGGCGACACCCACCACGTTCACCAGTCCTACACGGACGGCATGTACGACGGTAAATACATGTTCGTGAACGACAAGATCCATGGCCGCCTGGCCCGTATCCGCATGGATACGATGGAAACCGACAAGATCATCGAACTGCCGAACATCCAGGGCTTCCACGGCACTTTCCCTGACAAGCGCGATCCGGTGGACGAGAAGATCAACCACACCACCCGCGTGTTCTGCGGCGCCGAGTTCTCCATTCCGTTGCCCAATGACGGCAACGGCATGAACGACCCGACCAAGTACCACTCCCTGTTCACCTGCGTGGACGCAGAGTCCATGGAAGTGCGCTGGCAAGCCCTGATCGACGGCAACTGCGACCTCGTCGCAACCTCCTTCGACGGCAAGCTGGCTGCCACCAACCAGTACAACACCGAGATGGGCGCCCACTATCAGGACATGATGTCCTCCGAGCGCGACGCCTGCCTGTTCTTCAACGTCGCCCGCATCGAGGACGCGGTGAAGGCCGGCAAGACCCGGACCTACGGCAGCTCCAAGGTGCCCGTGGTGGACTGCACCAAGGCCGCCAACCAGGACCCGAAGACCGCCCTCACCTGCTACGTGCCGATCCCCAAGAACCCCCACGGCGTCAATGCCAGCCCGGACGGTAAGTATTTCGTGTGTTCCGGCAAGCTGTCGCCGACGGCCACCGTCATTCAGCTCGATCTGGTGCTGAAGTGGTTCGATGGCGACCTGAAGGATGCCCGCGACGCGGTGGTTGCTGAACCGGAAATCGGCCTCGGCCCCCTGCACACCGGCTTCGACAACAAGGGCAATGCCTACACCACCCTGTTCCTCGATAGCCAGATCGTGAAGTGGAACGTGGAAGCGGCCATCCAGTCCTTCAAGGGCGACAAGAACGCCAAGGTCGTGGTCGACCGCGTGGACGTGCAATACCAACCGGGCCACGGCTTCACCTCGATGGGCGAAACCAAGGCGCCGGACGGCAAGTACTTCCTGTCCGACAACAAGTTCTCCAAGGACCGCTTCCTGCCCGTTGGTCCGCTTCATCCGGAAACCGCCCAGCTCATCGACATCAGCGGCGACAAGATGAAGGTGGTGGCCGACCACGCCGTGTATTCCGAGCCGCACGACTCCATCATCGTCAAGCGTGATCTGATCAAGACCCGTCAGGTATACAACCTGGACGACTTCCCCAACGCGATCAAGGATCCGAAGGAATCTGGCGTCGAGCGCAAGGGCAACAAGGTCACGGTCAAGATGGTGTCCCAGGCACCGGCCTTCAGCCTGCCGGAATTCACCGTCAAGAAGGGCGACGAAGTCACCATCATCCTCACCAACCTGGACAAGGTCGAAGACTTGACCCACGGCTTTGCGATTCCGAAGTACGACATCAACTTCATCGTGAATCCGCTGGAAACCAAGTCCGTCACCTTCAAGGCTGACAAGCCGGGCGTGTACTGGTGCTACTGCACGAACTTCTGCCACGCCCTGCACCTCGAAATGCGCAGCCGCATGATCGTGGAGAAGTAAGCTCTTCTCCAGCAAACCGTTCCTTATCGAAGAAGCAACTTGGGGAGACGTCCGCGTCTCCCCTTTTTTTGCCAGCGGGCTGTGGCTGTGGGGGCGAATTCATTCGCCCTCTTCACGTCGTTCAAGCGCCGCGGGCGAATGAATTCGCCCCCACAGGTCATCACACCGTCCCCCTGCGTCAGTGCACCAGGGCAAATTGACTCAGCTTAAGGCGCCCGCCGCCACACATCCTCACAATCTGCCGACATCCTGATCGATCGGAGTCACCGATGTTCGCCCTGCGTGCCCTGCGCCGCCTTCTCCCTGCCCTGGCCGGACTCGTCCTTGCCAGCGCAGCCCATGCTGACACCTACGAGGTCAAGCTTCCGCCCGAACTGGGCACCTCGCCGAAGATGTGCGACTACGCGCCGTGCGCGGAAGTCATGCCCGGCGCCACCAGTTTCTCGGAACGCAAAGGCCAGCCGCCCTTCGTCGAAGCCTACAAGGATGAAGGCGGCCAGAAGAAGCTCCTCGGCTATGTGATGCTGTCCACCGACATTACCGACACCCCGGCCTACTCCGGCAAGCCGGTAGTGACGCTGATCGGCATGGACACCGCCGGCAAGTTCGTCGGCGTAAAGATCCTCAAGCACTCCGAGCCGATCCTGCTGCTCGGCATTCCCGAATCCCTGCTGATCAAGTTCAACAATCAGTACCTGGGCAAGTTCGTCGGCGACAACATCGAGATCGGCAAGTCTCGCCCCGACGAGAACATCATCGGCCTCGACGCGATCACCGGCGCCACCGTCACCGTCATCGCCCAGAACCAGGTGATGATGACCTCCGGCACCACGGTTGCAAAACAGGTCGGCATCCTGAAACCGGTGATCCGCCCGCAGGCCAAGTTTCCGCCCGCCTCGGGCACGCCGTCGTGGAGCGATCTTGTTGCCGACGGCAGCGTACAGCGCCTCACCGTGAAGCCCGAGGAAGTCGGCCTGAAGGGCGACGGCCCGTATATGGATTTGTGGTTCGGCTACCTCAACCAGCCGACCATCGGCCAGGCCATCCTCGGCAAGGACGGCTACGCCAGCCTGATGAGCCGCCTGAAGGACGGCGAGCACGCCATCTTCATCATCAAGCCCGCCGGCATGGATTCCTTCAAAGGCTCCGGCTTCGTGCGCGGTGGCATCTACGACCGCGTGCAGGTGCGCCAGGACAAGGACGCCTTCACCTTCCGCGACCTGGACTACGTCAACCTATGGAGCGTCGCCGCCCCCGGCGCCCCGGCCTTCAGCGAATCAGCGATCTTCATTATCCGCGGCAAGGGCTTCTCCGCTGCCTATCCGTGGCGGCTGGTCTTCCTCGGCAACAAGATCGACAAGGAAACCTCCGCCAAGACCTTCGCCAACTTCGACAAGGAATACTGGCTGGCCGACAAATACGTGGAGGGCGGCCGCCCAGTGGTGGTCAAACCGGACCCGACCTGGCTGAAGGTGTGGAAGGAACGCGCCGTCGAAATCGCCGGTTTCATCGTCTTCCTGCTCGCCATCTCCGCCGCCTATGCCAGCCGCGACAAGCTGGTGCGGCGCGCCAACCGCCAGCGCCGCTGGCCAGTCAATGCGTTCAAGTACACGGGCTGGGTGATCTCCATCGGCTTCGTCGGCTTCTCGGCCATGGCCCAGCCGTCCATCACCCAGGTGCTCACCTGGTTCCACAGCCTGCTGTTCCAGTGGAAGTGGGAGCTGTTCCTGTCCGACCCGCTGATCTTCGTGTTCTGGGTCTTCATCATCGTCACTGTCTTCATCTGGGGACGCGGTTTCTTCTGCGGCTGGCTGTGCCCCTTCGGCTCCCTGTCGGAACTGCTGTTCCGCCTCGGCCGGCTGGTCGGTCTCAAGCGCTTCCAGTTCCAGTTGCCCAAGCCCCTGCACGACAAGCTCAAGTGGGTGAAGTACGTGGTCTTCTTCGGGCTGCTGGCGGTGTCCTTCTTCAGCATGGGCCTGGCCGAGAAGCTCGCCGAGGTGGAGCCCTTCAAGACCACCTTCCTGGTCGGCATCACCAACCGCAGCTGGCCCTACAGCCTGTTCGCGGCCGGCCTGCTGGGCCTGTCGATCTTCATCGAGCGGCCGTTCTGCAAGTACCTGTGTCCCCTCGGGGCCTCGCTGGCGATGCCGACCACCTTCCGCTGGTTCGGCCTCAAGCGCAAGGACGAATGCACCTCGTGCAAGGCCTGCGCCAAGGGCTGTGGCTCCCAGGCCATCGACGCCAAGGGCAACATCGACCAGCGTGAATGCATGCTGTGCCTCGACTGCATGGTGCTCTACTACGACGACCACGCCTGCCCGCCGCTGGCCCAGGAGCGCAAGCGCCGCACCAAAGCCGGCCAGCCGCTCACCCCGATCAACGGCAAGGGCTACTTCATCCCCATCCATCAAGTGCCGGTCGAACCGAAGAAGGAAGGAGCCACGGCATGACCATCGCCGACCGCAACGAACTACGCCAGCCCGCCTACGGCGAAGCCCACGGCCTGCCCTGGCTCGTCGCGGAGGTCCGCGACCACCTGTGGCCCTGGGCCGGCAAGGGCCAGCCGGCCCGCAAGGCGATTCAGGGTGCCGGCTTCGCGCTGGCCATCGCCGCCACGCTGGCCTGGGTGATGGCAGCCCTCGGCCGCCTGGAAGCTGGCGCCATCATCGGCTGGTGGTTTGGCTGGAGCGTCTTCGAGGTGCTGGTCCGCCTCGACGCCAAGCCCTACGTGAAGGAAGGCCCCTGGTGGGGCCGCCTGTACCGCCGCGCGACGACCATGGACATGATCTGCTACGTGAGCTTCAAGAACCTGCTGATCGGCGCCGTACTGTTCATCGCGCTGAAGACATCGGGCGTGCTGATCGTGTAAGCCCCGTGTCGAATTTGACAGCCGGACTGAGCCCCATCCTCAGTCCGGCCGCATTGGGACTATCCTGAAAGAAAAAGTCCGTGTTTCATGCGCGGGCGAACGAATTCGCCCCGACTCAGGAGCTGAACAGCGGCAGCACTTGACGATGGCAGAGCCGTCGAAATGGATGTCCGAGGGAACGCATCGATAATGAGTCTTTGCCTGCAGATGCTGCGGGCAGGACTCATCGTTGTCGCCGTACTCTTCAGCGGGTCGGCACATGCGGCGCCGTCTTCCGCCGCCATCCTCGTCTATCACCGCTTCGGCCCGCAGGTGGCCGACAGCATGACGACCCGCACCGAGGTTTTCGTCGCTCAGCTCGCCGAACTCCGGCGAGCCGGTTACACCATCGTCCCCCTCACCACCATCGTTGATGGCCTGGCCGGCCGTGTGTCGCTGCCACCCAAGGCGGCCGCCATCACTGTCGACGACGGACACCGCACGGTTTACACCGACTTGCTGCCGATCATCCGCCGGGAGCACCTGCCCGTCACGCTCTTCATCTACCCGTCGGCCATCTCCAACGCCAGTTATGCAATGACCTGGGAGCAACTGCAGGAGCTGCTCGCCACCGGCAGCGTGAGCATCCAGTCGCACACCTGGTGGCACCCGGACTTCCGGATCGAGCGGCGGCGGCTGGACCCCGCAGCCTACCGGCAGTTCGTCCGCAAGCAGCTCGACACCCCCCGTCAGATTCTGCAGAGCCGGCTCGGCGTCGATGCGGTCTACCTTGCCTGGCCCTTCGGTATCGTGGATGCCGAACTGGAAGATGCCGCCAGGGCCGCCGGCTACCGGGCGGCCTTCACCCTCGGCGAGCGCCGCGCCACCGCCCTTGATTCGCCGCTGGCCTTGCCGCGCTACCTGATCGTCGACCGGAGCGGCGTCAGCGGGCTGCTCCACAACCTGAAGGTTCTGCAAGCGGAGCACGACCATGAAAAGCATCTGCAAGTACGCACTGATCGTCCTCGCCCTGCTGCTCCTCGCTACCGAGGTTCAGGCGTGTACCGGTCTGGTCATCGATGCAGGCAGCGGCAAACCCCTGGCCGGGGCGCTGGTCACCCGCGGCAAGGATGTGCTGACCACGGGAGCCGACGGCCGCTACGCCTTTCCCGGCACCTGCGCCACGGTGGCTGCCCGCGCCATCGGCTACAGTCGTGCATCGGTCATGCCCCCCGACGGGGAGTCTGCACCGACGATGCGGCTTGCCACCATCCGCCCCAAAGCCCTGTACCTGTCCTTCTGGGGCATCGGTCACCAAGGCCTGCGCGACGCCGCCCTCGACCTGATCGAACGCACCGAACTCAATGCCCTGGTGATCGACGTTAAGGGCGACCGGGGTGGCATCCCCTACCCAACCACCGTCGCGATGGCCGACGCCGTCGGCGCGCGCCACACGACGACCGTCGCGGACATGGGCAAGCTGCTCGCCCAGCTTCGGGAAAAGCACATCTACCTGATCGCCCGCATCGTCGTCTTCAAGGACGACCCCTTCGCCAAGGCCCATCCTGAATGGGCTGTCCGGACCGCTGGCGGTGCGCTCTTCCACGACCGGGAAGAACTGGCCTGGATCGACCCCTCGCGCCAGGAGGCCTGGAACTACAGCCTGGATCTGGCAGTGGACGCGGCCCGCCTGGGCTTCGACGAGATCCAGTTCGATTACGTGCGTTTTCCCGATACGCCGGGGCTGGTCTTCTCCGTCGCCAACACGGAGGCCAATCGCATTGCGGCCATTTCCGGCTTCCTGGCAGCAGCCCGACAGCGCCTCCTGCCGTACAACGTCTTCGTGGCGGCCGATATCTTCGGCTATGTGTTCTGGAACACCAACGACACCCAGATCGGACAGAAGCTCGAAGTGCTGATCAACCGCCTCGACTACCTGTCACCGATGCTCTATCCGTCAGGCTTCAAGTTCGGCATTCCGGGCTATCCGAACCCGGTCGCCAACCCTTACGAGATCGTCTACCTCACGCTCAAGCATGGTCTGGAGCGCAGCGGCATCGCCCCGTTGAGGCTGCGCCCCTGGATCCAGGGCTTCCGCGACTATGCCTTCGACCACCGCGCCTTCGACGGTCCGGAGATCCGCCAGCAAATCGACGCAGCGGAAAAGCTCGGCACCAACGGCTGGATGCTTTGGAATCCCCGCAACACCTACTCCGCCGACGGACTCGGCAAGAAATGAAGAAGCTCACGTCGCCACCTCACGGGCCGAGACTAAAAGCCCCTCGTCGTAGGGGCGAATTCATTCGCCCACGGACTTCGACTAAGCGACTGCGGGCGAATGAATTCGCCCGCACAATGCTTGGACGACTCTGGCTGCTGCTTGTGCTGACCCTGTCCTTAAGCGCCTTCGCCGGCCAACTCGACGAACGCCGGCTCAATGCGCTCATTACCCCCATCGTCGAGGCTGAGATCGCTGCCAGGCACATTCCCGGCGCGGTGGTGCTGGTCGGTGAAGGCAGGACGGTGGTCTACCGCCGTGCCTTCGGCCAGCGTGCACTGATACCGGCCCCCGAGCCGATGACCGTCGACACGGTCTTCGACCTGGCCTCCCTGACCAAGGCCGTCGCCACCGCGCCCGCCGTGCTGCAACTCGTCGAGCGCGGCCTGCTCAGCCTCGACGCCCCCGTCGCCCGTTACTGGCCCCGGTTCGCCGCCCAAGGCAAGGAGGCGATCACCGTCCGCCAACTGCTGTCCCACACTTCAGGACTGCCCGCCGGCCTGGACATACGCCATGCCCAGGGCCCGGAGGAGCTGCTGGCCCGCATCGCGGCGCTCAAGCCGGGCGGACGCGCGGGTGGCGACCCAGTGTACAGCGACGTCAATTTCATCGTGCTCGGCGAGCTTGTACGCCGCATCTCCGGCCTGCCCCTCGACGAATACAGCTGGCGTCGGCTGTTCCAGCCCCTCGGCATGCACGACACCGGTTTCCTGCCGCCGGCAGCCCGACTGCCACGCATCGCACCGACCACCTGGAGCGGCGGGGAGGTACGCCGTGGTGTCGTACACGACCCCCTCGCCGCCCGCCTCTGCGGCGTCGCCGGCAATGCGGGCCTGTTCGGCACCGCCGACGATCTCGGGCGCTTTGCCCACGCCGTACTCGACAACGATCCCATCCTGCTGAAGCCCGCCTCGCTCCGGGGCTTCTTCATCCCCCAGACCTACCCGGCCGCCTCGCCGCGCAGCCTGGGCTGGCGCCCACAGGCTCCGCTGGCCGCCAACCGGGCCGCGCTGCCGCCTTTCGGCGCCATCAGCCACCTGGGCTATACCGGCACCGGGCTGTGGATCGATCCCCTGTCCGGCGTCTATGTGGTGATCCTCAGCAATCGCGTGCATCCAGACGGCGGTGGAGACGCCGCACCGCTGCGGGCGCGGATCATCGATGCCGTCGCCGCATCCCTGCCGGCCTTGCCGGCGGAGCGCATCGCCTCGGCCTACCCCGAACTGGGCGAGCGGGTGGAACCCTACATCACCAAGGCCGTCCCGCAGCGGGTCAAGACCGGCATCGACGTGCTCGAAGCGGACGCCTTCGCGCCCCTGCGCGGCCTGCGCATCGGCCTGCTGACCAACCGTAGCGGCGTGGATGCCAGCGGGCGGCGGAGCATCGACGTGCTGGCCCGGGCCCCCGGGGCCACGCTTGCCGTCCTGTTCAGCCCCGAGCATGGACTCACCGCCGACCGGGAAGGCCGCATCCGCGACGACAGCGACAGCCTCAGCGGCCTGCCGGTGCGCAGCCTGTACGGCGCCACCCGGCGACCGACACCAACGATGCTCGACGGCCTCGACGCCGTCGTGGTGGACCTGCAAGACGCCGGCACCCGCTTCTACACCTACGCCAGCACCCTCGCCCACCTGATGGAGACCGCTGCCGCGCAGGGCGTGCGCGTCATCGTGCTGGACCGCCCCAACCCGCTGCGCGCCGACCGGGTTCAGGGCCCGCTGCTCGACGCGGAGCGCCGCGGCTTCACCGGCTACTGGCCGCTGCCGCTGCGCCACGGTCTGACCCTCGGCGAGTTCGCGCGCCTGTTCCGGGCCGAGGCCAAGGTGGACGTGCAGTTGCAGATCGTTCCGATGCAGGGCTACCGCCGCGACATGTGGTACGACGATACCGGCCTGCCCTGGCTGCCGCCGTCGCCCAACCTGACCAGCCTCGCTGCAGTGGAGCGCTATCCCGGCGTCGGCATCGTCGAGGGCGCCGAAGTATCGGTCGGCCGCGGCACACCGACGCCCTTTGAGGTGGTTGGCGCGCCGTGGATCGACGGTCCGCGGCTGGCGAACGAATTGAATGCCCTGCAACTACCCGGCGTGCGTTTTGGCGCCACGCGCTTCCAGCCGGCGGCAGGCCCTTATGCCGGGGAAAACTGCAATGGCGTCCGGATCATCGTCGATGACCGCGACGCCGTTGACATGCCGACCCTCGGCGTAGCCCTCGCCGCGAGCCTGCACCGCCTCGATCCCGGCCACTTCACGCTGGACCGGATCCTCGGCAACCTGGGCAGCCGTGCCACCCTCGAGGCAATCCGCGCCGGCACGCCGCCCGCCGCCATCGCCGCCGCCTGGCACGACGAACTGGCCACTTATCTCGCCCGCCGGGCGGCCTTCCTGCTTTACGAATAAGCCGGCGCGTACCGCGGCGAACAGCTCAGGACTTGCGCTCCAGCTCGTCGTAAGCCGACAAAGTAACCCCCGCACCGGCCAGCGCCTCGCGCAGGTGCTTGACCTCCTGCTTGGTGAACTCGTTGCCGTGGTGCGGGTGATGAATGAAGAACTCGTGCCGGTTGAGCACGATGCGGAAGCGCGCACCGTGATTCGGCTCGACGTCCGCCCCCAGGTGATTCAACAAGGACTCCACTTCACGCCACTGGATGTTGCTGCTGAGCGGGTCGCGGAAGATCGCCTCCAGCACGTTCCGATGCTTGTGACTCATGGTCTGCTC
The DNA here is from genome assembly GCF_041914405.1 of Zoogloea sp. Lineage (NCBI taxonomy): Bacteria > Pseudomonadati > Pseudomonadota > Betaproteobacteria > Rhodocyclales > Zoogloeaceae > Zoogloea > Zoogloea sp. The sequence goes on along the minus strand of NZ_JAYSDK010000002.1, from coordinate 119,559 downwards.
CTCCCGTTGTCAATAACGGCATTCTTGCACCATCACCGTGCCAATGGCAGCGCTGTGGCGCAGCAGACACACCAGCCAACAGACGGGAGGTGTCACTCTGCAAGGAATGAAGAGCAGCCGTGATGTAAATGACAAGCGTCACTGCCAACCCGGCGATAATGCGAAGCTTGGTCAGCCCAGCATGAACCGACAACAGACCATGAATATTTCCTCCGACCAACACCCAGAGCACTCCGCCCAATCGATGACGGCCGGTTCTCAACTAGTACGAAAAGGCCCTGCGCTTCGCCAAGGAAGCCGCGGAGAGTGCCCGCCGGGCCAAGAACATGTTCAGCACCAACTTCAGCCACGCGCTGCACACGCCGCTGAACGGGATCATCGGCATGACCGACATCGCGGACATCGAGGCCGAGCGGAGACAGCCCCACAACGCCCGCAACCAGCGACGACATACGCCCCGACTGAATTACCGCATTGACGACCATGCGTAGACTCCGCTTTCCCCGCCTCGGCATGCGGGTGTGGCTGCTTGTGCTGGCCACCCTCGGCGTGATCCCCTTCTTCCTGTTCTCCGTCTATACCGTCTTCGAAATGAATGCGGCCCGGCACAAGGCGATGGAGGTTGGCCTGCAGCAACGCACCGAGGCCGCCGCCAGCGCCGCCAATGAACGCCTGAAGATGGCCCTCGGCCAGCTCAACGGCATCGCCACCTCCGCCTCGGCACAAAACGGGGACCTGAAGGGCATTTACGATCACGCCAAACGGGTCATCAATCTGAACCCGGATGCCACCTCGATCACCTTGCTCGCCGCGGACGGGCACAGCCTGTTCTCCACCTCAAGCCCCTTCGACACCCCGGCACCACAGGTGGGCAGCCACGCGGATGTGGAACGCGTGTTCGCAACCGGCAAGCCCGTCGTCTCTGGCGCGCTGAAGAACCCAGCCTCCGGCCGCTTTGAAATTGCCCTGAGCGTGCCGGTCATCCTGAATGGCCGCCCCGTCTCATGCCTGCGCATGAATCTCGCCGCGGAATCCTTCAACCGGCTCCTCGTCGACCAGCGTTTCCCCGGAGACTGGACCGGCGTCATCGTCGATGAACAAGGTCTGGTGCTGGCCCGCTCCCGGGTTCCAGACGAATTCATCGGCAAGAGGATCTCACCTACCGTGCAGCGGGCCCTGGACGAAGGCCAGCATGGCGTCTTCGAGGCCTCCACGCTGGACGGCGTGCGGGTCAACACCACGGTCACCTATGTGTCGGACTGGGGCTGGCGGGTCATCGTCGGCGCCCCGGTGGACGCGCTCAACCCCACCTTCTACAACCCGTTGCGCAAGCTGCTGCTGGTCGGCCTCGGCTGTGCCGCCTTCGGGGCGCTTGGCGCCCTGTGGCTCGCCCGTACCCTGACCCGGCAGATTGCCATGCTTGCCGAAGTTCCGCGTGCATTGCAGCGGGGCGACGCCGTTCCCGCCCCCCGGACCTTCGTGCGCGAACTCCACGACATGCACGCCAGCCTGATCGAAGTGGAACAACGCGAGCAGCGCATGAGCATCGATCTGCTGAACGCCACGGTACGCCATGAAGAGCTGGCCGACATCCTCGACAACGCCGGGGTCGGCATCTCGCTGATCAAGGACCGGCGGATCCTGTGGGCCAACCGGAAGATGGGGGAGATCTTCGGCTACACGCCCGCCGAAATGGAGAACCAGCCGACGCGCCTGTTCTACCGGAACGACGAGGACTACACCGGACTCGGCGAGACATCCTATCCGGCACTGGCCCAGGGGCAGCAACACACGCTGGAACTTCGCATGCACCACCGCAACGGAACGCCCCTGTGGATCAGGCTGTCCGGCCGGCCGCTGGTCGGCGCGCCGTCCGAACACGACAGCATCTGGATCCTCGAAGACATCAACGAGCAGCGCGCCAGTGACCAGGCACGCCAACGCCAGCTCGCCGGCCTGAAGGCCCTCAATGAACTGGGGGTCCTCCACTACGACGCCCTGGAAGAGGAGCTACGGGCCATGCTGCGGATCGGCGTCACCCAGTTCGGGCTCGACATCGGCATCATCAGCCGCATCGACGGAGACATCTACAAGGTGGTGTCCCAGGTCTCGCCGCCGGACACGCTGCAGGACGGCCAGGAATTCAGTCTCCCCGACACCTGCTGTGACATCACGCTGAGCCGCGGCGACGGCGTGCTGGCCATTCCCCACATGGGCAGCTCACCCCATGCCGACCACCCCTGCTACGAGGCCTTCAAACTCGAGGCCTATATCGGCGCCCCGGTCCATGTCGCCGGACGACTGTATGGAACGGTGAACTTCAGCTCACCGTCACCTTACGGACGGGAGTTCGACGAGCGGGACGAGGAGTTCATGCTGCTCATCAGCCGCTGGATCGGTGCCGCCATCGAAAGGCGCCAGGCTCAGGAACAGGTCGCAGAGACCGACGAGAAGCTCCGGGGCCTGTTCACGATGGCGCCGGTCGGCATTGCGCTGACCGACATGAATGGCCACTTCCTCGAGTTCAACGAAGCCTTCCGGCACATCTCCGGCTATTCGGAACCCGAACTGAAGGCCATCGACTACTGGGACCTGACGCCCGAGAAATACCGTGCCGCCGAAATGCAGCAGCTGGAATCCCTCGAGCGCACCGGCCAGTACGGCCCCTACGAAAAGGAATACCGGCGCAAGGACGGCAGCCTGGTCTCCATCCGGCTGAACGGCGTCACCATCAAGAGCGCCGACGGGAGCCGCTTCATCTGGTCCTTGGTCGAGGACATCACCGATGAAGTCCAGCGCGACGCCGAACTCACCCGCCACCGCGAACACCTGGAAGAGCTCGTCGCCGAGCGCACCACCGCGCTGTCCATCGCCAAGGAAGCGGCCGAGGCCGCCAGCCGCGCCAAGAGCACCTTCCTGAGCAACATGAGCCACGAAATCCGCACCCCGATGAACGCCATCATCGGCTTCTCCCACATGCTCGCCCGCAGCAGCCTGAACCCTGTCCAGCGCCACCGGGTCGACCGGATCTCGACCGCCGCCAACCACCTGCTAGGACTGCTCAACGACATCCTCGACCTATCGAAGATCGAAGCCGAGCGCCTGACCCTCGAAGCCATGCCCGGCAACCTGGCCAGCGTCCTGCATACCGTCGAGGACCTTCTCAGCGACAAGGCCACGGAAAAAGCCTTGCGCTTCGAGCTGTCCATCGATCCGGAACTCGAAGGCCTGACGCTGATCTTCGATCCCTTGCGTCTGCAGCAGGTGCTGATCAACCTGATCGGCAACGGGATCAAGTTCACAGAGCAAGGGGCTGTAACGGTATCGGTCACGGTCGAGGACCAGACCCCCGCCGATCTCTGCGTCAGCTTTCAGGTCGTCGATAGCGGCATCGGCATCGCCGCCGACCAGCTTCCACGCCTGCTCTCCCCCTTCGAGCAGGCGGACGGTTCGACCACCCGCAAATACGGCGGATCCGGCCTCGGGCTGTCGATCACCCGGCAACTGATCCAGCTGATGGGTGGCCAACTGGAAGTGGACAGCAGCATCGGCACCGGCAGCCGCTTCGCCTTCTCGCTCCGCCTCGCCCGCTCCCATGCCGGCACCGCCCCGCTCCCCGCACAAGCCGCCCACCGGGAAGCCCAATCCGCGGAGCCGCGCGCCGCCGACGGACTCCGCGGGGCGCACGTCCTGCTGGTCGAAGACGATCTGGTGAATCAGGAGATCACCCGCGAACTGCTGTGCGACGCGGGGATCAACGTCGAGGTTGCGGACGACGGCCGCATCGCGCTCGACATGGCCCACGGCACCCGCTACGACCTGATCCTGATGGACATGCAGATGCCCAACATGGACGGCCTGAGCGCCTCGCGGGCCTTGCGTCACTTCGATCTGCACCGGCATACGCCCATCGTGGCGCTGACTGCCAACGCCTTCGCCGAAGACCGGCAGAGCTGCCTGGAGGCGGGAATGAACGATTACCTCAGCAAGCCATTCAATCCCGTCGATTTTTACCGGGTTCTCCAGAAGTGGCTGCATCCGGCACCACAGACCGGCCTGTCGCCCTCTCCTCCCTGAAGCGCGCCGGTTTGCCCGGCGCCTTCCCCGCAGCCTCAGAGCGTTCTGACCTGATCCGCCTTCACAGTGACGTGCAGCCCGTCAACCTGATCGAACAAGGCTGTCGGCACCTCGTAGAAGAACTGGTTTTCGTACCGGCACGCCGCGTAAGGCAGGAAGGCAGAGGTCTGCGGCCCCCCAGTTGCGTCAGGCTCAGGCCCTTGGGCTTGGCAAGCGCCAGATCGATGTATGTCGTGTTATCGGCCAATGTGGGCACGATGCAGGTCTCCATGGAAGATCTGCGACAAGAACGGGGCTTTTCCCCGTGCATGTACCAATCACGCAGGTTCGATACCACGGGATTCGGGCTTACCCAAGCCGCAACGTAAGTCCATATCCCGGCGCTAATAGTGCACATCAGCTTCCGACGCAGCCGCGATGCCGCAAAGCCCCTAGACTCGGGCGCACACAACAAAGCTCCAGGAGGCAGACATGGCTTACCAGATCAAATCGATCCTCTACGCGTCGGACCTGACCCCGCGCTCCCCGGCAGTCTTCCGCCACGCGGTGGGACTGGCCTCCAAGTTCGAAGCCAAGCTCCACGCAATGACCGTTTCCCTACCGGCCACGGGCTTGCCGTACATGGAATTCATGTCCGAAGAGAAATTCGACCAGATGCGAGCCGCCGGCCAGAGCAAGGACGAGGATCTGCTGCGCCAGCGCATCGCGGTCTTCAGCGAAGCCCATCCGGAAATGGACGTGGCCAACGTACTGACCAGCATCCGCGCCGTCGAGGGCGATCCGGCCCGCTGCATCCTCGACATGGCCAAGCACGTTCTCGCCGACATGATCGTCATGGGCTCCCGCGGCCATAGTGCCATTGGCGAGCTCATCCTCGGCTCCGTCGCCCACAAGGTGACGATGAAGGCCGATGTACCGGTCATCCTCGTGCCGATCGACCGCTGAAAACAAACGCGCCTCCTCCAGCCTGGCGCTGGAGGAGGCGCACTGGCCGGTCTGCGCTTACAGAGGGCGCAGGCCGGTATGGACGACCGTCCCCACGTGCTCGCCGCGCAGCGCGGCAGTGAGCCGGCCCGGCACCAGGCCATTGACGATTTGCACCCGCTCCAGGTGGCGGGCGTTGGCCATCACCTCGAGCAGTGCCCGGTCGAAAGGCAGGGTTTCCTGCGTGGCGAGCTCGGCAGCGCTCGTCTCACGCAGCAGTTCAGCCTGTGCCCCGTCGGCCCCGTTCGGATCGGCGGTGTAGACACCATCCACGTCCTCCACGATGGTCAGCCCCGCCGCACCGAGGGCATCGGCCAGCAGGAAGGCGCCGGTGTCGGCACGGTGCACCGGAATACGCGAACCCGGGAACTCGTGGTGGTGATACGGGGGGAACGCGCTGCCCACTACCGCACGAGCGGCGGCCAAGTGGATCGCCAGCTGGCTCGCAATGGTCGGGTGCTCCACGTAGGACACCCCTTCCGGTGCAAGCAGCGAGGCCAGGATGTGGCCGTTCTGCCCCGCCTCGCTGGCCGCCAGGGGTGCCAGGGAACCGACCGGCAGGCCCAGGTCGAGGCCGACGCCATACAGGTGGCGGGCACGGATGCCAGCGCCGGTGAGAATCAGCAGACGGTGCTCGGGTAGCACCTTGCGCAGTTCCTCGACGATCGGCAGGATCGCCTCGGCGCCGCGGTCCATGATCGCGCGGCCGCCGATCTTGACGACCTGCAGCCACGGCAGCAGGCGGATCGGGCGAACACCCGCGACGGGACGGACGAGATCGCCGTCGAGAAGGGTCTGACGCGCCAGCGGCGAGGCCAGGTGTTTGGTGGTATTGGTGGTTTCAGCCATGGCGGTGGTTCTCAGCTCGCGGTGATGAGGGTGCCGACGTGCTCGCCTGCGAGCGCGCGGGTCAGATTGCCGGGGACGAGGCCGTTCACAACCTGCACCTGGCGGACGTAGCGGGCGTCCTTCAGCAGGTCGAGGACCGGGAACTCGAGGATCGAATCGTGCAGCCTGGCCGCCTTCATCTCGTCGACCGAGATCTTCGGAATGAACTTGGCGTCCTTCGAGGTCTTCGGATTGGCGGTGTACAGGCCGTCCTCGTCCTTCACGTAAATCATCGACTTGCAGCCGAACTGCTCGGCCACCAGGAAACAACCCGCATCGGTACGGTACGGCGGAATCACACCCTCGACCCCCGGACGGATCCACAGCTTGTACGGCGGCATGCCGCTGAAGACGACGCCATGCACCTCGGCAAGGAACAGTGGCACCGCCGACATGCCGGCGCTATCGACCATCGAGATACCGTGCTGAGCCAAGAGCTGCCCCAGCATCGCCGCGTTCTGGTCCGCCACCGAAGCACCCAGCTGCGCCAGAACGCCAGCCGGCAGGTTGAGCCCCGCGGCGATCGAATAAAGGTGGCGCGCACGCGTGCCGGCACCCGTACCGATCAGCAGCTTGTGGGCCTTGCGGGCCGCGACAATCTCCTCTACCAACGGATACACCGCGGAGCGGCCGCGGTCGATCACGCTCTGGCCACCGATCTTGATTACCGTTGCATCCGGCAGGATGCGGAATTCCGGCGCCTGGTCCGCCGCCGCTAGAAGCTGCGCGTCGGTCAGCGAGCGCTGCATGAGGAGTTCTTCAAGCTCCGCTGTCGTATTGCTCATAGGGATCCTTTCAAAATGGGAAAAGCACTTTCAGACGCATTCGAAATAAAACAGAAAACTATGGAGATGAACCGGAGAATTTACGAATGGCGCAGAAGCGCTCCAGATGAAAAGGATAGGAATAGCGCTGTATAGATTCAACCGTACAGCATGAATAACGATTTAATTTCAAAAAACCGCACCAAACAGATGCGCCCCCGAAAAACAATTCCCCATAAAAGAGCATCACCGCTCTTTATAGCAATGACAGCAGCGTTGATGGAAAACCATATCTTTATGTTTACCAGAGTTATCCCCACACTTACAAATACCTTCAATTTAAAGCCGCAAACAGAAAAGCCATTCAGCACAAGACCAAAAAAGCCGTGAAATAAAGGCGCGAATCCATTCTTTTAGTGAATCGAAACGACACCAGCAGTACCTACAGCGCCCCCTCACCAACGGACAATCCGGTCCATAATGCGCAGGCCCGCATCATGGAGACCGCAGATGAAACCCGCCCATCTCGCCTTATCCGGCCTTGCCGCGCTGTTGTTTGCCGTCTCTACTGCAGCCCACGCCTGGGGCGCCGCCGGGCACAGAACCGTCGGCGCCATTGCCGACGCCCTGCTCACCGACAAAGCCCGGGCGCAGGTCAGCACGCTGCTTGCCGACGACCTGCTGGCCGACGGTCATACGGCTTCGGGGCGCAACACCCTCGCTGCTGTCTCCGTCTGGGCTGATGAAATCCGCTCGACAGCCGCCAACCGCCCGTCATGGCATTACATCGACATCACCGCCTGTGACGCCTCCGTGCCGGACTGCCCCCAGCAGCAATGTGCGCCAGGCAGGATCAGGCAGCTGAGCGACGTGTTCAGCGACACAAGCCGCCCGGCCCGCGAGCGCGCCGAAGCCCTCAAATGGATCGTCCATCTCGTCGGTGACCTGCATCAGCCGCTGCATGCGGCCAGCAATGTCTACGCCGATGACGTCACCGACCAGCACGGCAGCCACACGGACCGGGGCGGCAATAACGTCCAGGTCGCCCTGTCCGGCACCACCACAAAGGGCGCGCGCAACCTGCACGGAGTTTGGGACAAGGAGTTCGTCAACCTGGCCTTCGGCGTTGCCGTCAGCAACCAGCAGCAGGCTCCGGCACCAGTGCTGAAGCGCCTGCTCCAGTCCGCCCGAAGGCTGGACGTCGACACGCTCGCCTTCGCGCCGGAAGCCTGGGCGCTGGAGAGCAACCACCTCGCCCGCAACCGCGCCTACCGCTTCAACGGATTCGCCTGTTACGAGCCGGTGGACGCGCTCATCGTCCTGTCGCCGACCTACATTTCCAATGCCAGAACGGTGGTGCGCCAGCAACTTCCCCTCGCGGGTGCGCGGCTGGCGAATCTCCTCAACACGGTATTGGGACGCTGATCACGCCCTTTCCCGTTTTGTTCAAAACAACGCCAAGGATCGACAAGAAAGCCCAGGCCCATCGCTCATAGATTTGTCTCCAGCACGCAAGGACTCCGCCCCACGCAGAGCCGGCGTGCCGCCTCCCGGGCCGGTACAGGGCCGGTGGCCATTTCCACAACGACAAGGCAATGGAGACAAGAAAATGAGTACGCAAGACACCCCGCAGAGCGTCATTAGCCCTCAACCCCAAGCCGAACATCTCGACGCGTTGGTGATCGGCGCCGGCGTCGCCGGCCTGTACCAGCTGCATCGCCTGCGCGAGATGGGCCTCAAGGTGCGCGCCTATGAAACCGGCAGTGGCGTCGGCGGCACCTGGTACTGGAACCGCTACCCCGGAGCCCGCTTCGACTCCCAGGCCGAGATCTACCAATACTGGTTCTCCGAAGAGCTGTACAAGTCGTGGCAGCCGTCCGAACGCTTCCCCGCCCAACCGGAGACCGAGCGCTGGCTCAACCACGTGGCCGACACGCTCGATCTGAAGAAGGACATCCAGTTTGGCACCCGCATCGCCTCGGCCCATTTCGACGAGGCCGCGGACCTGTGGCGCATCACCACAGCCGCTGGAGAAACGATCACTGCCCAGTACCTGCTCGCCTGCTGCGGCATGCTGTCGGCCCCCATCGTCGACCGCTTCCCCGGCCAATCCAGCTTCAAGGGCGAGGTACTCATCACCGGCCTGTGGCCGAAGGAGCCGGTGGATCTGAAGGGCAAGCGGGTCGCCGTGGTCGGCACCGGCGCCACCGGCATCCAGGTGATCCAGACCATCGCGCCGGAAGTCGGCTCGATGAAGGTTTTCGTGCGCACACCGCAGTACATCATCCCGATGCAGAACCCCAAGTACTCGGCGCAGGACTGGCAGAAATGGGGCGAGCGCTTCCATGAAACCAAGCAGCGCGTACGCAGCACCTTCGCTGGCTTCGACTACGACTTCGACGCTGGCCCATGGGACGAGAAAACGCCCGAGGAACGCACCGCCATCCTCGAGCGCAACTGGAACGACGGCTCCCTGGCCCTGTGGCTGGCCTCCTTCCCCGAGATGTTCTTCGACGAGGCCGTCAGCGAGGAAGTGTCGAAGTTCGTGCGCGCCAAGATGCGCGACCGCCTGCAGCACCGGGCCGACCTGTGCGAGCTGCTGATCCCGCAGGACTACGGCTTCGGCACCCACCGCGTACCGCTGGAGAACAAGTATCTGGAAGTGTTCCTGCAGCCCAACGTGGAAGGCGTGGACTGCCGCAAGGCGCCCATCGAGCGCATCGTGCCGGAAGGCATCCAGACCGCCGACGGCAAAGTGCACGAAGTGGACGTGATCATCCTGGCCCTCGGCTTCGACGCCGGCTCCGGCGCACTGAGCCGCATCGACATCCGCGGCCGCGGCGGGCGCTCCCTCAAGGAACAATGGAGCCGGGAAATCCGCAGCTCCATGGGCCTGCAGGTGCATGGCTACCCCAACCTGTTCACCACCGGTGCCCCCCTCGCGCCCTCCGCCGCCCTGTGCAACATGACGACCTGCCTGCAGCAACAGGTGGACTGGATCACCGACTGCATCGCCTACGCCCGCAAGCACGGCAAGCAGGTCGTCGAAGCCACCCAGGATTTCGAGGACGCCTGGGTGCAGCACCATGACGAAACCGCTGCCGCCACCCTCGTCGTCAAGACCGACTCCTGGTACATGGGCTCCAACGTCGAAGGCAAGCCGCGCCGGCTCATCTCCTACATCGGCGGCGTCGGCAACTACAACCGCCAGTGCGACGAACTCGCCAGCAAGGGCTACCCCGGCTTCGCGATGCGCTGAGCCACGCCACACCACGCCAACGATCCCAGGAGGAGACAAGACCATGAACACCTACTACAGCCAGGACGTCCACGGCCCCTTCAAGCTCATCGACATCGGCCGCCTCGAACTCGAAGAAGGCGGCGTGCTCGAAGACTGCACGCTGGCCGTGGCTACCCACGGCCAGCTCAACGAAGCGCGGGACAACGCCATCCTCGTGCCGACCTGGTACTCCGGCACCAGCAAGATCATGGAGCAGGTCTACATCGGCCCCGGCCACGCCCTCGACCCCGAGCGCTACTTCATCATCGTCGTCAATCAGATCGGCAGCGGCCTGTCCCTGTCGCCCAGCAACGCGCCGGCCGACATCGCCGGGCCGCGCTTCCCACGCGTGCGCATCGGCGACGACGTGCGTGCCCAGCACCGGCTGCTCACCCAGCATTTCGGCATCGAACGGCTGGCACTGGTGGTCGGCGGCTCGATGGGCGCCCAGCAGACCTACGAATGGGCGGTGCGCTACCCCGAGATGGTCGAGCGGGCCGCCCCCATTGCCGGCACAGCGCGCAACACCGAGCACGACTTCGTATTTGCCGACACGCTGATGGAAGCCATCACCACCGATCCCGGATTTCGCGATGGCGGCTACACATCCCCAGCCGACCTAGCCGCCGGCCTGCGCCGGCACGCCAAGCTATGGACGGTGATGGGCTGGAGCACCGAGTTCTTCCGCTGTGGCCGCCACCGGGTGCTCGGCTTCGACGACATGCAGAGCTTCATCGAGCAGTTCATGAACGGCTACTTTGGCCCGATGGACCCGAACAACCTGCTGTGCATGGCCTGGAAGTGGCAGCGCGGCGACGTGAGCCGCCACACCGGCGGCAATCTCGCCGACGCCCTCGGCCGCATCAAGGCCAAGACCTTCGTGATGCCAATCAGCCACGACATGTTCTTCCCGCCGACCGACTGCCTGGCGGAGCAGCAACTCATCCCGGGCAGCGAGTTCCGGCCGCTGAACAGCATCGACGGCCACCTCGCCCTGTTCGGCACCGACGCAAACTGTATTGCTGAAGTAGACAGCCATTTGAAGGAACTGCTGTCGCAACTGATCACCTCCGGAAGGTGATGCCCGGGCGGCCCTGACAGGCTGCAAGCGCAGGCGCCCCTCGTTCTGCAGGGCGCGCCTTTCGGGCGCATCGGCATTGCCGCTGCGCCCCTTTTTACTAGCCGCTACGGTCCTTGCGCATCCGCGCTGGCGTCGTCCCCAGCCGTGCCCGCATCACCCGCGTCAGATGCGCCTGATCGGAGAAACCGCAATCCGCAGCCACCTCCTTGATCGCCAGCTCCCCCGCCGTCAGCAGTTGCACCGCCCGCTCCAGACGCCGCCGCGTCACGTAGTCGTAGGGCGAAACCCCCGTCGTCGCGCGGAAATGCTTCGAGAAGGTCCACACCCCCAAGCCCAGCGTCGCCGCCATCTGCTCGATGGAGATGCTGTCCTGCAGGTGGGCATCCACAAACTCGGCTAGCCGCCGCATCCGCGCCGGCGACAAAGGCCCCATCGGCACCTCGTCACGAAACTGGATGGACGCGTACTGGCGGAACAGATGCACCGCCAGCTGGATAGACAGCGCCTCCACGTACAGGCCGCCGCCAAACCCCCGCTGCCCCGCCTCCGCGCTGATTGCATCGACCACGTTCATCACCACCGGATCCCGCGCCTGCAGCACATCGTGCAGCCGGATGTCCGCCACCGCCCGCTCGGTGATGTCCGCCGCCACCCGCTGCATCAGCGCATCCGACAGATACGTGTGAGACACCTCGATGCACTCGGTCCAATGCCAGTGGGACGGCTCCGAACGGGTCAGCAGGGAGAACTCGCCCGGCGCGCACTGTCGCCGCGTCCACCGCCCCTCGACCCGCCGATCCATGGGCGTCTGCCCCGTGCGATAGCGGACCACCATGAAATGATCTATCGGCGGAATGGCCACATCGAGCCCGGTGTACAGATAAGTCCGGTGCCCCACGTCCTTCCACCCCAGGCCATCGCTGGCCGACAACACCCGTCCCGGAACCCAGGTGGGCAAGTCTTGCGGAGAGATCAAGGAACCCATGGGCGAACTCGTTGGAAAGGATGTCGGAAAACCCAGCACAAACGCGCGGCACTCAATATCACTCTAGGATAAGTCCATGCATGGATCTGAAAAACTGTTTTTTCGATGGGGTTTAAAACGACGGCTCGCCCCGAAAGCGTGAAATAGTTGTTGTCGACGTTTTTTACAAATTATCTTCAACAAACAACAAAATCATTGATAAACCCTTGATTTTCCGTCGTGGCACAACCATTGCTTAGCGTCGCCGGCTCTAATACTTAATGGAAAACAATAATGTTCGGTCTGAAAAAGCTGGGTGCCTCCATCGCTGTTGTCTGCCTCTCCTTCGGCATGACGCAAGTGGCTCACGCCGCAGTGATCAACACCGTCCCCGTTTGGGATGGCAGCTCCAGCCTCTCATCCTGGGGTGGCAGCGGCAGCACCAGCACCTACGGCGAAACCTTCCTTGCCGCCGGCAGCACGCTGAATGACTTCACGTTCTATGTGAACACCAATGGCAACACCATCTCCGCCCTGGCCCAGGTTTACGCATGGAGCGGCGCCCTCGGTGGCCACGGCCCGGCCACCGGCCCGGCACTGTTCAGCAGCAATGTCTCCGTGTTCGGCAACGGCCTGCAGCCGATCACCGTCAACACCGGCAACCTGGCGCTGACCGCCGGCAACGAGTATGTCGCCCTGCTGACCGTCACCGACAACAGTCAAGCCGGCGGCGCCTCCTGGGGTCTCATCTGGGCGGACTCGAACGTTGCCAACGACGGCAAGGTTGTCTGGTTCAACAACAACGCCAACCTCTCCCTGCTGAACAGCCAGGCCTGGGACGGCCCGTGGATCAATGGCTCGCTGGCCTGGACCGCCAACTTCAGCAATGGCGCCTCCCACGTGCCCGAGCCCGGCAGCATGGCCCTCGTCGGCCTGGGCATCCTCGGTGCCGGGATCTTCCGCCGCAAGAAGACGGCCTGAGCCCGCTACACCGCTCAAGGCTTGACGAAACCCGCCCACGTGGCGGGTTTTTCATTTCTTGCGCGCGCGTGGGCCGGCAGCCTTCAAGAATTCTTGGTGCGCTATTTGCAACCCGATTGGGAACAGCGTTCTAACAAGCGGTTCTTGTCATGTTTCCATCAATTCAACCCACTTGCCTGGCAACCTCCGGTCCAGGCGACGCCGGGAACCGTCACGAAAAGTTCGAACGCATCACCAAGGCACGCTCCGCCTTGCTCGAAACGCTAAACAGGTGAATGCAGCCATGACCCAGATCATCGACTTTCCCGTCCCGAACAACCGGCGCAACCACGATTACGATGCCGATATAGAGGAAATACTGGCATCCATCCCGGTGAAGAGCCGGGAAAAGCTCAGGTTCGAGCTGATCAAGACGATTGACAGCTACGACGGCTATTTCACTCAATGGTCCCTGAGCTTTCCTGAAGCCTGTGATGAAACACTCAAGAAGCAGATCTACGATCTGGCGCACCAGGAACATGACCGAAAAATACGCATGCTGAAAGACATCATGCGGCTCAAGGCCAAGGTTCTGGTAGCGGCCTACCACCAATCCAGGTGAAAGGAGGCGTATCCAGAAGTACGCCTCTTCCGGATGTTTCCGTTGCCAGCCGGGAATTGCGGCAGATAAGCTCATGGTCATTTCCATCAGGAGTCTTCACCATGAGTCGCGACGCACAATTCGAACAGGGCTTGCAAAAGCGCAAACAAGTGATGGGCGAAGCCTTTGTCGACAAAGCCTTCGCCAACGTGGACGCCTTCACCGCGCCCCTCCAGGAATTCGTCACCCGCAACGCCTGGGGCACCACCTGGTGCCGCGACGGACTCGACCTGAAGACCCGCAGCCTGCTCACCCTGTCGATGCTGACCGCCCTCGGCCGGAGCACCGAGCTCAAAGGCCACGTTCGCGGCGCTGTCAATAATGGCGCCAGCGTGAAGGAAATCCAGGAAACACTGCTGCACGCCACCGTTTACTGCGGCTTCCCCCTCGCCATCGACGCCTTCCGCTCGGCTCAGGAAGTATTGAAGGAAATGGGGCTGATCGAGGACTGAAGCCGCTTGCGTAACACCTCAATTGCGTCATTGCAAACCGCCCTGTCACCCAAGCGGCGAGCCGGAACGAGGACATCCGGCCGAAGAATGACGCAGCCACTCAAGTTCTGCGTTTCGTTTGAAATGCGGTGCGCAGTCTCGGCAAAGTTGCGTCCAAACATCCGGGCTGTCTTGATGTCGCCAGCAACAAAGGCGTCTGCCGCAGCTGAATGCCCCGCCTGCGCCATCAACCCGGACCACGAGCCCAAGCGGTTCGCCGCTTCGTCGTAAGGCACGCCACGATGCTGCTCCGGGAGAATGGGATTGCCGAGCCACAACATTCCGCGCTGCATGCAGAACGTGAACAAAGAGATCAACGTTGACTGCTTGTCACCGGCAGGAAGCGAAGACACCGTAAAGCCGGCGGCCAGTTTTCCCTTGAGCCGCTGCGTGCGCCACAGACCGCCGGTCGAATCCATGAAATTCTTGAAGGTCCCTGAAACACCCCCCAAATAAGTGGGCGAGCCCAGCAGAAAACCATCGAACTCGAGAAGACTGTTGGGTTGCGATGTAACTTCCTCGGCCCTGACGAGACGAACGTCCGTATCGGGGGTACTCCGTGCCCCTTCTGCAACATGCCGGGCAATATGCTCGGTATGGCCATGGGCACTGTGGTAGATGACAGCGATATTTTTCATTTGACGATCTCCGGGAAGACTGGATTTCTGCATGAGGGATTAAGCGTTCATGGCTTTCATCGCGCGATCCATTCAACGAGGCAAGCCGACAGGAAGAGACCAAAGCCAAAAATGCTGTGGTTGATCAGGCTTCTGAGGCCGTTCTTGATCGGGGTGGGCGTCTTCGAAGCTGCGAACCCCAGCCCCATCGCGGGCTGCATGACCAGAAGAGGAAACGCCACCGTGCATACGCCAACCAGAACGGCGATACCGGGCGAAGGCGCTCTGGTCCATGTAACGCCCGAAATACTGGTCAGCAGAAACGCGAAGGCAATCCCCACGACGTAATGGGTGATCCAGCCCAACCAAGTTTCATGGGCGATCGGTGAAGCCTTGCCGATTGATGCATGCGCAATCCGGCCATGAAACACATGCCCGACCCAACGCCCTATGAAGGCAAAATTCAGAGTCTGGACACCGATCCACTTCAGGAATACCAGCCAGATATCCATGAACAAAGTGGCTCCGCACCCGATGAGGACGATCCTCGTAACTTCGGCAATTGATGCCATGACGCACTCCTTTGAACGTTGACGAACAAGACTCTGGAGCGCACTCTAAAAGTTGAAGTCAACTTCAAGTCAAGGGGTGTTTCGATGGATATTTCTGAAGTCAGCAAACAGACCGGGATACCCTCATCGGCATTGCGCTATTACGAACAAAAGGGGCTCATCACCTCGGTTCGCGAAAAAGGTGAGCGACGCCGCTACGCCCCCTCCGTACTCGACCAATTGGCCTTGATCGCCCTTGGCCAGGCCGCGGGGCTAAGCCTCGATGAAATTCGCTCCATGCTTTCGCCTTACGGACAGCCAGATATCGACAGGCAATTGCTGATAGCGAAGGCCGATGAAATCGATACGCTGATCAAACGCTTGAAAGCCATGAGCAACGGGCTCCGGCACGCTGCGGCGTGCCCGGCACCCAGCCATGCCGAGTGCCCGAGCTTTCAGAAGTTATTGAAGGCAGCCGCAACAGGTGCCCTGGAAAAGCGATGGGGCAAGACAAAACTGCATGCTCCCCATCGGTAGGTCCGTGCTGGTGCGTGAGTTCCGTCGCACAAAACGCACGCCCTTTCTTCAACCTAAGCGGCTACGGGCAGGCTGTTTTCCGAAGAAATGCTGAGTGAACGTGATTTCGCACGTCCTTCCTTGATCAAGCCAAGCGGCACGCGAGCCTCGGAGTGCTACCATCGCATCCCGCTGAAAGCCGAGCCCCCTGATCCATGGAAGACCACACACCGTCCCTCGCACCGAGGGCACCCGCCGAGCTCCGTACCGTAAAAGACATGCTTAAGGCACTGCGCGAAGCATTCCCCGTGTTTGCGGAGTACAAACCACTGGCCATCGGCATAGACAAGCAAGCAATCGCCAATCGCCCCGACTTCGACAAGAAGCTCCTGAAGTCCGCGATAGGATCACACACGCGGTCAATCTCTTATCTGAAGGCCCTGCAAAACGCCACCCATCGCTTCAATATCGACGGAACGTCTGCGGACCCGGTCACCCCGGCACAACAGGAACTCGCCGCGCAACAATTGCGTGAACACTTCAAGGCTGGCGCTGAGAAGCGCAGAGCCGAAAAAGCCGCAGCAGACGCCGTTGCAGCCGAGCAAGAGCGCATGCGCAAGCTAGCAACACTGGCGGAAAAGTTCGGGCGGAAATAACCCTGTCTTGTGGAGCCTCAGCACGAGGCTCTCGCGTTACCCAGGGCAGCAAGGCCGATTCAGTCAATCGCTGACGGCGCCACCTGACTTCGTCCGCCAGCGTTTCTTCCAGGGGCCTGAACCCCAGACCGGACTCCCTGCGAGTTTTGTCTGCAGATAATCACCTCCCGTAGTCCCGCCCCCCTCGTCGCCCAACTCAACGCCCGCCTCGCGCAACGCCAAGCCCTGCTCGCCATGACCCGCAGCAACGCCGGGGACGATTGAGGGCACGGATTTCCGGTTGTGGATGACCGGGGAGAAAGGGAGCGCGTGTAGGGTGTTGCCAGATAGCAGCGATGCCTGGCATCTGGCGGTATTGTGAAAGCCTGAAGAACTGACGGTTTTACGCAGACGCAGATCGCGAAGCGGTGATCTCGGGAAGGTCGGGCTGTGCGTCTGCTTGTCGGTGCGGCCGTTCAGCTCTCGGTCGCCGAACTACTGCTATCGACCCAACCCGGACCTTCGTCCATTCGATGTTTCAAGGGCAGGTAACTGAGTTGAGCAGCCGTCCGTGACAACTGCTCACCGACAAGTCCTCGGCCGGAGCGGTCATGGGATTATCGTCCTGGGAACTACCGCTGTCGGCCACAACCGGACAGTGACTATTCCTGTCCATTGCAGACATTGGCAGGCTGAGGAGGTATGCTTCAGTACTAGCGCGCCGCTTTTCACTCTCATTTAGTACGGTATGAATTTACTGCAAGTCACCCATACTCGCCTTTTTCATGAGGCTCTCGCCTCAAGTTAGGGAGCAAAGCTGCATCCTAAAACAAAGTTGGGCGTCACAATCACGGCCGATTGTCTGCCGTTCGCCGACATTCACGTGGAGTGTCATTAAGATTCTTGATGTTAATCTTTACGTGGGAGCGAGGCATGGAGCACGCCGTTGATGTGGTTTTCCGGAAGGTTTTCGTCACGGTGGGAATGAGTGCGCTGGTTCTAACCTGCATGCCTCGGGCTTTAGCGCTAGAAACAAAGCTCAGGGAGATACAGACATTCGCTGAATCGTTTTGTGGATCAGAACCGCGCACGTCAAAAGACACATCGGGTGAGAGAAGGAAACAGGAATTTTCCGTAACGGCCGATGCAAAGCTAGGTGAGCTAATGCGGAAACTGTCCGACATTGGCATAAGTGCTACGGCCAAGTACGGTGTTGAACAATATCGAGGTTTGTTACAAGAAGATATTGCAAAGGAGTTGGCGAGTCGCCGCGACTGCCGATTCAACGTCTTTGATCGCTTAATTTCATTCCTTAACTTAGCACAGAGCCAAGAAATCCGGTTTACCTCTAGCGGAAGAATATCCTCCTTTGGTCGTCGGCAAAACTCTTCGTGTGTGTCAGACGAATTCGAAAGCAATGGAATTCGTGTATGCCTTATGAATTTAAGAGATTCCGAAGGCTGGGGCCTTTCACGTGACTCAATCGCCCTTCTTCGTGTGACAGCGGCAGATGATCCTCCAATTGAAGTTACCCTCAAAAGCGGGGACGAGATAGAACTAAGAACCTATGCCTGCAACCGAATCACGATTAGCGAATTCTCGGCTTCAGCCAGCGGTGGCTTAGATTTTGGGAAGGCGTCTCCTGGTAAGGTCACGGAAAGGAAACCCATAAAGAACGTCAATGGGATTTACGAATGTCTCCCGAGTACGCGTTCCAGCTGTTTTGTAAATTTCAAAATATCCGGCCGGTGCAAGCCCATCATCGGGAAACCAGACTCATGATAGATTTGCCCAGCCGCCCGACCCGGTCAACCAGACCGGAGCCCGCTGCGCTGGGTGTCGTCCGGTGACCTAGCACGCTACGCATCTAACACCCCTCACTGGGACACTTTCAGCACTGGAGTGGATGCGAACGTTGAGGCGGCGTGCTCTCTTCTTAAGGCTCGCTCCCCCGAGGACTTCAAGGATATAGATAAGCCATCTCTTCCAGTAGCAAATACGTCTTCATCTAATAAGGCAGAAAAGTACCTTACATTCATCACATTCATTTCCCGGGTGAGAAGCCTTCAGGCCAGCTACGGCGGCCGAGCGGATTACCGGTATGGTGATAAAGCGTTGATGGTTATTGGAGTTTTCGGCTTCGTAATAAAGTGGATGCGGTGGACGCCCGCTAACCATTCGTAGCGGTCGGGAGTTGAACGGCAGGTAACTTGCGCATTGCTGACCGACGCAGGCCGCAGGTCGAACGACCGTTTAGGCCGACAAGCAGCCCTTCCATTCCGCAATGCTGGTTGGCCAAATCCCCATCTAAGCCAATCCAACACCGCCCTCAAAAATCACACAACACTAAGCATGAAGACTGGCTGTCGCCTTCAACTGGGCTTTGTTGCACAAACGCCTAGTCCCAACGGGTAGGCTCTGGGCATGAGTAAAGGACAGCGCCCGCGGGGCAAGTACAAGACGACAAACTGGGCGGACTACAACGCAGCACTCAAGGCCCGAGGTTCGCTGACGGTGTGGCTGGAGACCGACATGCAGTGGTACGCCCCGACCACCGGCAAGCGTGGCCGCCAACCGACTTTCTCCGATGCGGCCATCCAGTTCTGCCTGAGCATCAAATGCCTGTTTGGTCTGGCCTTGCGCCAAAGCCTGGGAATGGTCGAAAGCCTGTTGCGCCTGGCCGGCGTGGATTGGAAGGTGCCGGACTTCAGCACCGTCTGCCGCCGCCAGAAGAGGTTAAGCGTCAAACTGCCCTACCGGCCCAGCACGACGGCACTGGACCTGCGCGTCGACAGCACCGGCATCAAGTTCCTGAGTGAAGGCGAGTGGAAACGCAAGAAGCACGGTGCCGAGTACCGACGTCAGTGGCGCAAGGTGCATTTGGGTATCGATGCCCGCACGCTGGAAATCCGGGCCATTGAAATCACCGACAACGGCACAGGGGATGCGCCGATGCTGCCGGAACTGCTCAGCCAGATACCTGCAGACGAGACCCTCAGTAGTGTCAGCGGTGATGGCGCCTCCGACACCAAGGCCTGCCATGCGGCGATTGCCCAGCGCAACGCACAGGCCATCATCCCGCCACGCAAGAACGCCAAAGCCTGGAAAAGTACGCAGAGCGGTGCAGCATCACGCAATGAAGCCCTGCGGGCCTGCCAACGATTAGGGCGTCGAATCTGGAAGAGGTGGAGCGGCTACCACCGACGCAGTTTGGTGGAAACGAAAATGAACTGCTTCAAACGACAGGGCGAACGGGTCATGGCCAGAACGTTTGAGCGTCAGGTGACGGAACTGCATGTCCGCGTAGCACTGCTCAACCGGTTCAGCCAACTCGGGCGCCCGGTAACGGTGGCCGTGGCGTAAATCCGTCTGGGGCTGGGGTCATCACGCCTGCAAGCGCATTTGTGCAACAAGGCCGGTCAACATGGCACCTTGGGCGGGCTGATATCCAATGCGGCGGCGAACGCATTGATGCATGCGCCGTCAACATTCAATGTTGCTGCGGCGTTTTTCTATGTGCGGGCGGCAACATCTCATGGGGGCGCTGCGCTCTTTACCGTGCACGCGGCTTCGCGTAGTCTGCGTTCGCCATTCCTTCGGCATACTTCGTCAACATCGACTGAGCGCCCTTCACCTTCGTCTGTTCCGGCTTTCTCCATCATGTCGCAGCACCTCGCGGTTTTTGATTTCGACGGCACGCTTGCCGATTCCTTCGATGCATTTCTTGTATGCCTCAACGAGGCGGCCAAGCGGCACGGCTTTCGCGGCATTGCGCCAGATGCAACGGAGGAGCCGCGCAAGATGTCGGGGCGGCAGCTGATGGATCATCTGGGGATTCCGTTCTGGAAGGTGCCGGCGATTGCGGTGGACATGCGCCAGCGGGTGCTGGAACACATCGACATGGTGCGGCCCTTTCCCGGCACGGCCGAGGCACTGCGGGCGATTGCGGACCGGGGCACGGCGCTGGCGCTGGTCACATCCAATTCCCGCGAGGCGGTGCATACGGTACTGGGCGCAGAGACGCTGGCACTGTTCGCCCAGGTGCATTGCGGCGCGTCCCTGTTCGGCAAGCGTTTCAAGCTGCAGGAGCTGCTGTGGTCGAACCGCCTGAAGCCGCAGCAGGTGGTGTACGTGGGGGACGAGATCCGCGACGCGGAGGCCGCCGCGGCGGTGGGGGTCGGCTTTCTGGGGGTAGCCTGGGGCTTCACGCGGGCGGCGGAGTTCCAGCAGTATTGCCGGCACCCGCTGCTGGAGCGCATGGAAGACCTGCCGGCGGCAATTGCCGAGGTGCTGCCGGGCTGAGACCCGCTTGCGGGGTCGCTGTCCGCCAGAATGATCCCGCGCCACCGCAGTTCCGCAACACAAGCACGGGAAGATCGACGATGTTCAAATTCAATCGATCTGGCCGCGCGCGGAGCGATCCCCCTATACTGGCGCCGTGAGGTCAGACAACGGATCCCAAGTGCAAGAAGACCAGCCCAAAAGCTTGCTGCACCGCCTGCGCTGGCCCCTTGGCGGGCTGCTGGTGGTCGTTGTTGTCGGTGGCGGCGTGCTCGTCGCCGACGAGGTCAAAACGTCCCGCTGGCAGGCGCATTATCTGGCGCGTTACGCGGCCGACCTGAACTATGCGCTGGTCGATGGCCGCAGCGATGCGATCCGCACGCCGGCCCACGGGCCCTTCGACGAGCGCATGGGCTATGCCGAACTGCCGCAGATCGGCGCGCGCCTCGCCGCGCACGGCTTCAAGCTGACGCGGCAGGCGCATTTCTCCGATGCGCTGCTCGATTACGCCAGCCGCGGCTACTTTCCGCCCTATCGCGAAAAGACCTCGGCCGGCCTCACCGTGACCGATTGCCGCAACGAGACGCTGTACCGCTTCCGCTATCCGTACCGGGCTTATGCCGACTTCGCGGCCGTGCCGCCGCGCATCGCCCAGGCCCTGACCTTCATCGAAAACCGCGATCTTCTCGACGAAGCACGCCCCTTGATGAACCCGGCGGTGGATTGGGTGCGCTTCGCCCGCGCGGTGGTCGGGCGGGTTGGCCGGCTGGTGAATGAGGATTTCGATGCGCCGGGCGGCAGTACCCTGGCCACCCAGATTGAGAAGTTCCGCCACTCGCCGGACGGCGTGACGCCCAACAGCAGCGAGAAGCTGCGCCAGATGGTGTCGGCCAGCGTGCGCGCCTACCGCGATGGCGAGGAAACCCTGCCCCGGCGCCGCGATCTGTTGATCGACTACCTGAACACCGTGCCCTTGTCCGCCGCGCCGGGCTTCGGCGAGGTTAACGGCCTCGGCGATGGCTTGTGGGTGTGGTTCGCCGCGGATTTCAACGAGGTCAACGCCCTGCTCGCCGCCCCCGAGGAAAGCGGCCCGCGCCTCGCAGCGCAGGGCCGTGCGCTGCGCCAGGTGGTGGCATTGATGATTGCCCACCGCCGGCCGTCCTACTACCTCGCCCCCAAGGGCCGCGAAAACCTCGGCCAGCTGTCGGCGAGCTATATAAGACTGTTTGCCGAGAACGGCATGATCGGCCCCACGCTGCGCGATGCAGCGCTGGCCGAACCGCTGAAGTTCCGCGACATGGTGGCCAACCCCGCGCTGCTGCCGGCCGATGCCGGCAAGGGGGCGACGGCGATCCGCAACCGCCTGGCCGGCCTCCTCGATGTCTCGCTGTACGAGCTCGACCGCTACGACGCCGATGTGTCCACCACGCTGGACGGCGCGCTGCAGCAGCGCGTCAGTACCTTCCTCGGGCGTCTCGTCGAGCCGGAGTTCGCCCGCCAGCAGGGTTTGATCGGCGAGCGCATGCTCGAAGCCGGCAAGCTGGATGCGGTGCGCTACAGCTTCAACCTGGTGGAGAGCACGCCGGGCAGCAACCGCGTGCGCGTGCAGACCGACACCACCGATCAGCCCCTCGACATCAACGAAGGCAGCAAGCTGGAGCTCGGCTCCACCGCCAAGCTGCGCGTGCTGACCACCTATCTCGAGATCGTTGCGGAGCTGCACCAGAAGCACGTGGACAAAACGCCGGCCGAGCTGCGCAAGCTGCAGATCGACCCGCGCGACAACATCTCCCGCTGGGCCATCGACTACCTGGCCCACGCCAGCGACCGCAGCCTGCCAGCCATGCTGCAGGCCGCCCTGGCGCGCAGCTACTCGGCCAGCCCGGGCGAGAGCTTCTTCACCGGCGGCGGCGTGCACACCTTCAACAACTTCCGCAAGGAAGACGACGGCCGCGTGC
Source organism: Zoogloea sp. (assembly GCF_041914405.1). Classification (NCBI taxonomy): domain Bacteria; kingdom Pseudomonadati; phylum Pseudomonadota; class Betaproteobacteria; order Rhodocyclales; family Zoogloeaceae; genus Zoogloea; species Zoogloea sp. The sequence goes on along the minus strand of NZ_JAYSDK010000002.1, from coordinate 96,851 downwards.
CCACCGTGCGCGAGGCCCTGCAGGGCTCGATCAACCTGCCCTTCGTGCGGCTCATGCGCGACGTGGTGCGCCATGCGATGTACCAGATCTCGGGCAGTACCGCTCAGCTGCTGCAGCAGGCCGACGACCCACGCCGTGCGGACTACCTGGCCCGCTTCGCCGACAAGGAGGGGCAGGTCTTCCTGCGCCGCTTCTGGCTGAAGTACCGCGGCAAGAAGCCCGCCGAGATCCAGGACGACTTCCTCGACGGCCTGCGCCCCGGCGCCGATCGCCTCGCCGCGGTCTTCCGCTACCTGTCGCCGCAAGCCTCGCAGGAAGCCCTCGGGGCTTTCATGAAGCAGCGCCTGGAAGGCGACAAGCTGAGCGACGAACACCTCGCCCGGCTGTACACCCGCAACGCGCCGGAAGCCTACGACCTGACCGACCGCGCCTACGTCGCCCGGGTGCACCCGCTCGAGCTGTGGCTGGTCGGCTATCTGTCGGCCAAGCCGGAAGCCAGCTGGGACGAGTTGGTCAAGGCCAGCAAGGCCGAGCGCCAGGCGGTCTATCGCTGGCTGTTCCGTACCCGCTTCAAGGGCGCCCAGGATTCACGCATCTTCACCATGCTGGAAGTCGAGGCCTTCCTCGACATTCACCGCCGCTGGGCCCGCCTCGGCTACCCCTTCGGCCATCTCGTACCCTCGCTGGCCACCGCCCTCGGCAGTTCGGGCGATCGCCCGGCGGCTCTGGCCGAGTTGATGGGCATCATCGAGAACGACGGCATCCGCCTGCCCACGCGGCGCATCGATAAACTGGACTTTGCGACCGGCACCCCTTACGAAAGCCACTTCACCAGCAACGGCGAACAGGGCGAGCGGGTGATGGCGCCGGAAGTGGCCGCCGCCCTGCGCAGCGCCCTCTCCGAGGTGGTCGAGGGCGGCACGGCGCGGCGCCTGGCCGGCGCCTTCAAGCTCGCCGATGGCAGCACGCTGGGGGTTGGCGGCAAGACCGGCACCGGCGACAACCGCATCGTGCTCGGGCGCGGCGCGACGCGCGGCGTGGCGCTGAACCGGACGGCCACCTTCGTCTTCTATCTTGGCCCCCGCCATTTCGGCACGTTGACCGCCTACGTCATCGGCCCCGACGCCGCCCGCTACCACTTCACCTCGGCGCTGCCGGTGCAGATCCTGAAATCGATGGGGCCGCTGCTGCTGCCGGCGCTGGAGCCGGGCGCGGAGAAGCGTTGCCCCGCGCCACCGGCAGGTGCCGGCAACATGGTGGTTGCGGCATCGAGTGCCGGGCCGGCCAGCGCGATTGACAGCGCGCCGCCGGCAAAACCATAATCGCCCGCATCCTGCTGGAGAGAGAGGCCCACGGCCTCCGCCGAAGGCGCAAGCTCCCATAATCGCTCAGGCACACCGTACCGCAGGATTTATTTGCCGACTGGAGAGAAGCCGGAGCATGCCTCGCATGCTGACCGGCTCACCGAAGGGGCAGGCGCCGCACGGCGCCGAAACTCTCAGGTAAAAGGACAGGGGGAGAGGCGTTGCAGGCCCGTCATGGAACGGGTCCGCCCTTTTCCGGAGTCTCCCCGATGCCTGAACTCGCCCTGCCCTCCCTCCCCGCATTCCTCGCCGGACTCGACCTGATGACGAGCATCTATCTCGTCGCCATTGCCGCCGAAGCCATGTCCGGCGCCCTCGCTGCCGGACGCCGCAATATGGACATCTTCGGCGTCGCCGTCATCGCCTTCGTCACCGCGCTGGGCGGCGGCACCCTGCGCGACCTGGTGCTCGGCCGCTTCCCGGTGGGCTGGACCCAGCATCCGGAATACGTTTATCTGGTCATCTCGGCCGGCTTGCTGACCACCCTGCTGGCGCCGATGATGCACCGCCTCAAGCATCTCTTCCTGGTCCTCGACGCCCTCGGGCTGGTGGCCTTCTCGCTGATCGGCTGCAATGTTGCCCTGACCCTGCACTACCCGCCGGTCGTGGTGGTCATGGCCGGCATGATCACCGGCATCTTCGGGGGCATCCTGCGCGACGTGCTGTGCAACCAGGTGCCCGTGGTCTTCCGGCGCGAGCTCTACGCCAGCGTCTCGCTCGCCGTGTGCCTGCTCTTCCTCGCCCTGCGTACCGCGGGCGTGCCGCCCGACCTCAATACCACCCTGTGCTTTGCCGGCGGCCTCGCCTTGCGCCTGCTGGCCATTCATCGCGGCTGGCAGCTGCCGACCTTCTCGTACCGGCAACGCTGGGAGTGAATCGCGCGGCCGCCAACTTTACCTACATCAAGGCCGGCTGCGACATTCCGCCGCAGACTGGCGGCCATGCTTGATTCCTGCCCGTCCATGCTGCTTTCTTGCCTCACCCTTCGTTCCGTCGTGCGAAGCGGCCTTGCCGCCCTGCTGGCCGTACCGGCGCTGGCGGCCCACGCAGCCGACTGGCTGGTGAAGCCGGGCGAATCGATCCAGGCCGCGCTCACGCGCGCCGCAGCCGGTGACACGGTGCATGTGGCCCGCGGCACCTATGCGGAAAACCTGCGCATCGAAAAGCCGGTGAAGCTGATCGGCGACGGCCGCCCGACCCTCGACGGCCAGGGCCACGGCGACACGATCCGCGTGGTGGCCACCGATGTGAACATCGAGGGCTTCATCATTTCCAATTCCGGCGCTGACCTGGGCGCCCAGAATGCCGGCGTGTATATGCAGCCCGGCGCCGACCGGGCGCGGGTGGCCCATTGCGATTTCAGCTACACGTTGTTCGGACTGTGGATCGAGAAGGCCCGTGACGTACGGGTGGAATACAACATCATCACCGGCAAGCGGGATCTGGATTCAGCCCAGCGCGGCAACGGCATCCAGCTCTACAACAGCGCCGGTGCGCAAATCATCGGCAACCAGATCAGCTTCGTGCGTGATGCGATCTACGTGGACATCACCAACCACGCGGTCTTCCGTGGCAACAAGATGCACCACAGCCGCTACGGCACCCACTACATGAACTCCCACTACAACGTGTGGGAAGACAACGAGAGCTACCTCAACCGCGGCGGCCTGGCGCTGATGGAGGTGCGCAACCTCACCGTGCGCAATAACAAGGCCTGGGGCAATTCGGACCACGGCATCATGCTGCGGACGATTCAGGACTCCGTCGTGGAGAACAACGTGGTGGCCGGCAACGCGCGCGGCTTCTTCATCTACGACGCGGAGTACAACACCCTGCGCAACAACCTGGTGGTGGATAACCAGGTGGGCGTGCACCTTTGGGCAGGCTCGGTGCGCAACACGGTGGAGGGCAACGACTTCATCTCCAACCGGGAGCAGATCAAGTACGTGGCCACCAAGGACGAGCCCTGGGGTGGCAAGGTGGGCAACCACTGGAGCAACTACGTGGGCTGGGACCGCAACGGCGATGGCCACGGCGACGTGCCCTACGAGGCCAACGACATGGTGGACCGCCTGTCGTGGCGCCATCCGATGGTCAAGCTGCTGCTCGCCAGCCCGGCCATTCAGACCCTACGCCTGATCGCCCAGCAGTTTCCGCTGCTGCGCGCCCCCAGCATCGTGGACAAGAACCCACGCATGCGCCCCGAACATACCGACTGGAGAAACTGGCTTGGCAAGCACTATCGTTGAAGCCCGCGGCGTCACCAAGGACTTCGGCTCCATTCAGGCGGTGAAGGGTGTCGACCTTTCCATCGCCGCCGGCGAGCTGTTCGGCCTGATCGGCCACAACGGCGCCGGCAAGAGCACGCTGTTCAAGATGATGCTCGGGCTGATCCCCGTGACCCGCGGCGAGATCCGCCTGGACGGGGAATCTGTGACCGGGCCACGCTTTCGGGACACACGCCGCAAGATCGGCTACCTGCCGGAAAACGTCGTCCTCTACGACAACCTGACCGGCATTGAAACCCTGTATTTCTTTGCGGATCTGAAGGCCGTGCCGCGCGGGCAATGCGCGGCGCTGCTGGAGAAGGTGGGCCTCGCCCACGCCGCCGGCCGGCGCGTGCGGGAATACTCCAAGGGCATGCGCCAGCGCCTCGGCTTTGCTCAGGCCCTGCTCGGCAAGCCACGCCTGCTGTTCCTCGACGAGCCGACCACCGGCCTCGATCCGGCGGCGATCCGCGACTTCTACCGCATCCTGCGGGAGCTGCGCGACGAGGGGGTGACGATGGTGCTCACCTCCCACATCCTCGCCGAGATCCAGGAGCGCGTGGATCGGCTGGCGATCATGGAAGGCGGCACGATCCGCGCGACCGGCACGGTGCAATCCTTGCGCGAGGCGATGAACCTGCCGCTGACGCTGGAGATCGCCGGCGGCGCCGGCCTGCGCGAGCAGGTGGCGCGGGTGCTCGAAGGCCTCGCCATCGAAGGCATCGATGATTCTGGCCACAGCCTGCACATCCGCCTGCCCCGCGAAGCCAAGATGCCCGCCCTCGCCCGCCTCGCCACCCTTGGCGAAACGCTGCGCGACCTCCACGTGCGCGAGCCGTCCCTCGAGGACGTGTTCTTCGGCTACCGGACCTGAACCATGTTCTCCATCGACTTCAGACAGATCGGCATTGTCGCCGGCAAGGAATTCTGGGACCGCATCCGCAACCGCTGGGTGCTGGCCGTGGCCGTGGTGTTTACCGTGTTCGCGCTGGTCATCGCCTATTTCGGCGCAGCCCAGCAGGGCACGGTGGGCTTCCACTCCATCGACGTGACCATCGCCTCGCTGGTCAGCCTGGTGATCTACCTGATCCCGCTGATCGCCTTGATCCTCGGTTTCGACGCCATCGTCGGCGAGCGGGAACGGGGCTCGCTGGACCTGCTGCTGACACTGCCGATCACCCGCAAGGAGCTGATCCTCGGCAAATACGCTGGGCTGGCCGGCGCGCTGGCCTTCTCCACCATCGCCGGCTTCGGCGCGGTAGGGGTGATCCTGTCGCCGCAGCTGGACCTCAACGCGCTGTTCCACTACGCCGGCTTCATGGCCTCGGCGATCCTGCTCGGCTTCGCCTTCCTGAGCCTGGCGGTGATGCTGTCGGTGTTCGCCAGCGACCGCACGCGGGCCTCGGGCATGGCCATCGGCACCTGGTTCTTCTTTGTGCTGGTGTTCGACCTGCTGATCCTCGGCGCGCTGGTGGTGACCGCCGGCGACTACGGCGGCACGGTCTTCCCCTACCTGCTGCTGCTCAACCCGGCGGACGTCTTCCGCGTGCTCAATGTGTTCAGCCTGGACGAGGTGCGCACGCTGTACGGCCTCGCCACCGTGTTCCCCGAAGCCCTGAGCCATCCGGCCACCCTGGGCGGCGTGATGCTGGCGTGGATCGCCGGCCCGCTGATGGTGGCCATCTGGAGATTCGAACGATGAAACGCTCTTTCCTTCCCCGCCTGGCCGCACTTCTGTTGGCAGCCGGCATGCTGACGGCCTGCGGCAAGACGATGGACAGTAGCGTCGCCCCGACGGAGCTTGGCAAGGACACCTACTGTGCCCTCGACGGCATGCTGCTCGGCGACTATCCCGGCCCCAAGGCCCAGATCCACTACGCCGGGCAGCCGGAGCCGGAGTTCTTCTGCGACACGATGGAGATGTTCTCTATCTACCTGAAGCCGGAACAGGCCCGCAAGGTGGCGGCGATCTACGTGCAGGATCTGGACAAGACGAGCTGGGAAGACCCGAAGGGCGCGTGGATCGACGCGAAGGCGGCGTTCTACGTGGTGGGCTCGAAGAAGCGCGCCGCGATGGGCCCGACCCTGCCCTCTTTCGGCACCCGCGAGGGCGCGCAGAAGTTCGCCGCCGCAGAGGGCGGCAAGGTACTGGCATTCTCCGAAGTCACCCCCGACATGGCCCGCCTGGACGGCGGCGCGCTGCACGATCAAAGGATGTAAGCCGATGGACAATTTCTACGACAAGGTTCCCGCCGAGAGAGCACTGGAGATCCAGCGCGTGTCGCGTCTGATGTACGAGGTGCGTGCCGCCCGCGACGACATGCTGGCCCGCCTCGGCGCAGCCGACGCCGAACAGGCGCTGGCCTGCATCGTCGACGGCCAACTGCCTGAGCATCCCGGTTACGAACACTACCTGTCAGTGCGCATCCTCAACGGGCTGCACAACCAGGTGCGCGCCGAGCTGGCCGCCCTCGTCAAGGAGGCTCAGGAACAATGAACCTCCATCTGGAACTGGCTGCCCGCGTGGAAGAGGACTTCGGCGCCCATCTGGAATCGCCGCCGGAGATCAAGCTGGATGCGCTGATCCTGCGCCTGGACAACGGTGTGGTGATGGAGGCGCGCATCGCAGCCCCCGACGCCTATGCCATCGCCTGGGCCTGGGGCGACGCGGAGCTGCGCATCGACACCGCGCCGGTGCACAAGGATCTGGCCACCTGGCCCAACCACCTGCACGCTGCCGACGGCAATCTTCAGCATGATCCACTGACGATTTGCGGCGCGACCCCGTGGGACAATCTGCGCGCGGTGCTGGATGCGGTGCTCGCCGATCCGTTGCTCGAACGCCGCCCGGCCGCCTAAGCCTTCAGGAGCTGATACATGCTTTCTCGTCTGTCCCCTGCCCGCCTGGCGGCGCCGCTGCTGGCGTTGGCCCTGTCGGTGCCAGCCTTTGCGGTCGATCTAGCCGCCCAGTCGATCCCGCGCGCGGCGCGCTGCCCGGTGTGCGGCATGTATCCGGCGCGCACGCCCCAGTGGGCGGCGCAGATCGTCTTCAACGACCAGAGTGCCAGCCATTTCGATTCGCCGGTGGATCTGTTCCGCTTCCTCAACAACATGGTGTTGTTCGACAAGCAGCACAAGCCGGCCGACATCGGCGCGATCTACGTGGCGGATTACGAGCGCAAGACGCCGACGGATGCGAAGAAAGCCTTCTTCGTGCTCGGCTCCAAGGCCACCGGCCCGATGAACGATCCCAACCTGCCGGCTTTCGCCACCCGCGAAGCCGCCGACACCTTCGCCAAAGCCCAAGGCGGCAAGGTACTGGCCTTTGGCGAAGTGACGCGGGACGTGATCAAGAGCCTGAACGGCGGCGGCCACCAGCACTAGGGTGTATTTGCGGGAGGGCAGACAAAAGCACTCAAGTACCAAGGCGTATCCTGGCCGGAGAGGCTGACCACAAAGGCGGCGGGCGCGACGATACCGTCGCCCAAGGCCTTGAGCTTCACCGACAGGGCTTCTTCTCCCGCGTTGTAGCGGATCACGTAGCCGGAGTGCTGGTAACCCGGTCGGCTGTTGATCGAATCCGGCAACAGGCGAACCCGAAGCCGTCCCTTTGCCCCCTCGGCGGCAAGCTGGCTCTTGATGCGCTCAGCCTGTGCCCTTGCCGAGTCTCCCGAGCGCTCACACCAGAAGATGTCGAAATCGATGTCCTCCCAACTGGACGACTTCTTGACGAGCGCAGCACGAGGCGCGTTTTGCTCCGCCTTGAAACGGCTCTCCTGGGCCAGGGTGGCTTCGGCTTCCTTCTTGATCTCGGGCGTAGATGAGGTACTTAAGACGGCCAACAGCTCTGTGCGCAGGGGATCATCCAGCATCGAAGTGACCAGGGCCTTCGATACCATTTGCCGTTTTACATCCCCGCTTTCCAAGGACTTCACCACCGCCTCATAGATCAGGATCTGCTTCTTCTCCAGGCTCTCCCGGTTGATGCGGGTTTCTTCCTGGTCCTTGCGGACCGACTCCCGCTCCTTGATCCCCTTTTCCGCCGCATTGAACTGCCACGCCGAATACCCCGCGGCAATTGACAGAATCACTCCGACAACGATTTGAGCCTTTTCTAAAAAGGACTTTCCCTCCACAGTCTTACCCTCCTGAGTCATCGCTTCCCTTGAATGCTGCAGATGCTCCAACGAGAGTCAGCCCCGAGGACATCAAATCCTGTTGGCGTTTTCTCCACGGCCGGGCAGCACGAGTCCAATAGCATTGATTCTCTAAACCCATAACAGCGCAGCTTGCCAAGCGGCTTACAGCAGGTATTGCTCGATGCGGCTCACCGGCGCGTTGCGCAGCAGGTAGAGCTGGGGATTGACGCGCTCCGCCGACTTGCCGTTGAGGGTGACCGGCACCGGCTCTCGATCAAGGATGCACAGGCGGCGGCTGACGCAGTCGGCGCGCCACGGGGGCAGCGCGGTCTTGCCGCGCTCTTCCACCGCGATGCGGGTGAGCTGGAACTGGTCGGCGGGCTTTTCTTTTTCCACCCGGGCGCGGATGGCGTCGCGGGCCTTGTCCAGACTGCCCTGCTGCACGCACAGGTCGTACAGCGCCGCCAGGCAGCGCACATTGTCGATGCGGATCGGGTTGAGGCCGTGCAGCCACGACAGCGCGGCGATGAGCTTGCGGCCGTACACGTCATAGGCGTATTGCAGGGTCTCGGTGTAGAAGGCCGGCACGCGGCCCACCGCCTGCAGCGCGGCTTTCCAGGCGGGATCGAAATCGGTCTTGCGTCCACCGCGGGACAGGGCATCGGCCCAGGCCACCTGCTTGGCCAGGCTGGGCAGCTTGAGCATGGCCTGCCACTCGGGCCACAGCGCACCGAAAGAGGCCTTGAGCGCCGCCTCGTCGCGCACCGCGAAGCGCTTGAAGAGTTCCTGCAGCGTGCCGGTCTTGAGATTGACCTGCAGCGGCCCGAAGGACAGGCCGGCGCCGTCGAAATTGCCGGTGACTTGCTGGAAGGGATCGCCGCTGGTCTCGAAGGCGGCGGTGACGCGCAGCGCGTTGGCGATGGCGAGTTCGGGGCGCACCGCCGGCAGCGCGGCGGGATCGGGCATTTCCAGGTAGATCAGCGTACCGGCCTGCTCGACGCGCTGGAAATGCCCTTCCTGCGCGAGGCGGGAGGCGGACTTGAACAGCACTTCGGGCTTGGCGCAGCTCACCCACACGAAACGTCCATCCAGCCCCTGCCCCATGCCGTCTACCGGCAGCACCGAGGCGATTTTCAGCGGCATGCCAATGGCGTCGCGCAGGACCTGCACGGAGCCGACCAGCTCCCGATGGATATGCACACGGCCGTCCGGCCGGGCGTACTCGCGCAGCTGGAAACTCGGCGTCACGCTGCCCGTTGCCGGGCCGCCCACCAGGAAATCGTTCTCGTACTTGAATCGTGTCGCCATCTCGCCTCGTCCCCCGTCCCGTTGGAGCCGGCGCTTCAGGCCGGTGTCATCCCAACGTAGACGAAGGGCATCGAAGTGCCAAGAAATCTGCACATCGTGTGGCGATGGCGGGGGGTGGCCGGGCGAATGAATTCGCCCCCAAGGGATAGGGCCGCACTGCCGGGGCAGGGTCATCCATCCCGCCCCACGTTGTGGGCGCGAATTCACTCACCCCCGCTCAGCTTTTGTGGGGGCGAATTCATTCGCCCAGGCCGCGCTAAGGCGTGTCGTCCGAATGCACCACGCGGAAGCGGCGCCCGTCCCAGTAAAGCAGCATGTCGATGCCGGCTTCGCTGCCGAGCAGGATGCCGTCGCCCCGCCAGCGCGGCGCGACGGCTTTCCAGGACTCACCCTGCGGTGCATCGTGGGGCAGGACCTGCAGCGGCGCGGGGCTGTCCTGCCAGATGGGCGTGGAGAAGAAGCGCCGGTTCTGGATCAGCGTGCAGACATCGCGGCGGTCTATCACCAGCATGAAGGCGACGCCGGCATTGCGGCGCAGACGCGAATTCCAGGGATCCCAGGCCAGCGCGGGGAGCGCGGCGCGGGACTGGCGGCGCACCCACAGGCGATCGGCGACGCCATCGCCGTCGAAATCCCCCGTCAGGACGTGCGTACCGGCTGGAGGGCCCACTTGGCAGGGGGTGGCGGCGTGGGCCGGGACAGTGATCGTCAGCCAGGCGGCCAGGCCGCCGTAAAGCAGGGTTCGAAGAGTCATGCCTTGGGCAGGTTCTGCTTCCACTTGTCAAGATAAGGGGTCGGGTCGATCAGGTCGGCCCGGCGCAGGAAGGGGACACCATCCGCACGCCGTGCGGACACATCCTCGGCCACCGTCAGTCGGCCATCCGCTTTGCCCGAGTACATTTCCAGGTGCAGCATGGCGCTCGGCACGCTGACGCCGACCAGGCGCCCGACCTTGGCGATGAACTGCCCGGCGATCACCCGGTCGCCCTTGCGCAGTGGGGAGCCGGGCTGGATCTCGCCGTAGCGGATCAGGAAATCGCCATGATCGATCTCCAGCGCGTCGGTTTCCGCGTAGAACGCATAGGGATCACGGACCACCACCCCGGCGCGAACCGCATGGATCGAGGTGCCAATGGGGGCATAGAGGTCGCAGCCGGCATGGGCACGGGCCCCACTGCTGCGGTTCGACCCATAGGCGCGCGGCGCCTGGGTCCAGTCCATCTTGGGCAGGGTCGCCAGTGGGAAGGACTCTTCACTCGCCACGCCTGCGCCGTCGACTCCGCCGGCCGCCATCAGCAAGTGCTGCCAGTCCTGGCTCTGCACGGCGATCAGGCCAGTGGGTGCGAGGCCGGAAAGAAGCTGGAAAGCCTTGATCGCCGCGACAGTTGCGGAATCCTTCGGGGGCCGCGCGATCCCGCCGTCGATGCCCTGCGGGTCCAGCGCCGACTTGCCGAGCCGCCGGGCAGCCCCGGCCAGCAGGGTCTGGACGGTGATCACATCGGCCTTGAGGTTGTGGGCACCCCGCTCCCAGGCACCCACTGACGCACTGATATCCATATCCGTGTCTCCTTGAGGGCCCGTACATAGCTGGCGCGCCATCGCCACGGCCCGAGTATCAAGCATAGTCGGCCACCCGGCACAGTCACCCTCGGCACGTCGCCGGACTTACCGTGGGCGACCGGGCGCCTTACCCTTGGACAGGCGGGAGACGGAAAACGCTCCCCCGCCCGGATCAGCTGGATCAGGCGTGTCGTGATGCCAGGAAGGCGGCGAACTCGGCGCCCACTTCCGGGTGGCGCAGACCGAGTTCGACGGTTGCCTGCAGATAGCCCAGCTTGGAACCGCAATCGTAGCGGACGCCCTTGAACTGGTAGGCCAGCACCGCCTCTTCCTGCAACAGGGAGGCGATCGCATCGGTCAGCTGCAGTTCGCCGCCGGCGCCCGGCTTGAGCTGGCGCAGGTGCTCGAAGATACGGCCGGTCAGGATGTAGCGGCCGATCACCGCCTGAGTGGACGGCGCCTCCTCGGGCTTCGGCTTCTCGACGATGCCGGTGACCCGCTGCAGCTCGCCGCTATCCCTCTCGGTACTGACGATGCCGTATTGGCGGGTCTGCTCCTGGGGCACGTTCATCACCCCCAGCACGGAGCAGCGGTGGTAATTGTAGACGTCGGTCATCTGCTTGAGCACCGGGGTCTGGCCCAGGGAGTCGAGCAGGTCGTCGGCGAGCAGCACCGCGAAGGGATCCTCCCCCACCACCGGCGCGGCGCACAGCACCGCGTGCCCGAGGCCCAGCGCCTCGGCCTGGCGGATGTAGATGCAATTGACGTGAGACGGCACGGTATCCCGCACGATCTTCAGCAACTCGGTCTTGCCGCGTGCTTCGAGCTCGGTCTCCAGCTCGTAGGCTTTGTCGAAATGATCCTCGATAGCGCGCTTGGAGCGACCGGTGATGAACACCAGGTCGGTCACGCCGGCCGCCACGGCCTCCTCGACCGCGTACTGGATCAACGGCTTGTCCACGATCGGCATCATTTCCTTTGGGCTGGCCTTGGTGGCCGGCAGGAAGCGGCTCCCCAGACCGGCGACAGGAAATACCGCCTTCGTCACTTTCTTCATCGTCCCTTATTCCCCGAATAATTGGCCCTGGCCGCCCGGCTGTTCCGGTTCGACCGATGCAAGCAAGGCACGCAGCGCGTCCTCGTCCAGGATTATGACACTGAGTTGTTGCGCCTTTTCGAGCTTGCTGCCCGCGTCGGCCCCGGCCACCACATAGCTGGTCTTCTTGGATACGGAACTGCTGACCTTGCCACCGACCGCCTCGATCATCGCCGCAGCCTCGTCGCGCCGCAGGCTCGGCAGCGTGCCGGTCAGTACGAAAGTCTTGCCGGCCAGGCCACCTTCGGTCGGACGACTGGGCGCTGGCGCGCTCTCCGGCCAGCGCATCTCCCGGCGCAGCGCCGCAATGACGTCGCGGTTGTGCGCTTCGGCAAAGAACTCGGCGATGCAGCGCGCCACCACCGGCCCAACGTCCGGCACCGCCAGCAGCGCTGCCTCGTCGGCGGCCAGCAGGGCCTCGATCCCGCCGAAATGGCGGGCCAGATCCTTGGCGGTGGTCTCGCCAACATTGCGGATGCCCAGCGCGAAGATGAAGCGCGCCAGCGTGGTCTCCCGGCTGGCATCGATGGCCTGCACCAGGTTGGCGGCGGACTTCTCACCCATCCGTTCCAGCCCGGCCAGCACCTCGGCGTTCACCCGGCTGGCGTCGTAGAGATCAGCCGGCGTCTTGACGATGCCGGCCTCGACCAGCTGATTGACGATCTGCTCGCCGAGCCCATCGATATCCACCGCCCGGCGGCCCGCGAAATGCAGCAGCGCCTGCTTGCACTGGGCGGGGCAGAACAGGCCGCCGGTACACCGCGCCACCGCCTCGTCCTCGCCGCGCACCACGTGGGAGCCACACTCCGGGCAGGTCGGATAGGACTTCAGCAGGTCGAAGCGCTCTAGCTCGCCCTCGCGCCTCTCGATGATCGGGCCGACGACTTCCGGGATCACGTCGCCGGCGCGGCGCACGATGACCCAGTCGCCGAGGCGCACATCCTTGCGGTCGATCTCACCCTGGTTGTGCAGCGTGGCGTTGGTGACCGTCACCCCGCCGACGAACACCGGCTCCAGCCGCGCCACCGGCGTCAGCGCGCCGGTCCGCCCCACCTGTACATCGATGCCGATGAGGCGCGTCGCCACTTCCTGGGCCGGGTACTTGTGGGCCACGGCCCAGCGCGGCTCGCGGGACACGAAGCCCAGCTCCAGCTGGCGGGCGATGCTGTCCACCTTGTAGACCACGCCGTCGATGTCGAAGGGCAGGCGCTCGCGCTGCGCCGCCATCTCGGTGTGAAAACGGGCCAGCGCTTCCGGCCCTTCGGCGCGGGTGCGATGTTCGCAGACCGGCAGGCCGAGGGCCGCCAGCGCATCGAGCACGCCGCTATGGGTATCCGGCTGGGTCCAGCCCTGCACATCGCCGAGGCCATACGCAAAAAAGGACAGCGGCCGCTGGGCCGTGATACTCGGGTCGAGCTGACGCAGGCTGCCTGCCGCCGCGTTGCGCGGATTGACGAAAACCTTCTGCCCGGCGGCCTCCTGGCGGGCATTGAGGCGGTCGAAATCGTCTCGGCGCATGTAGATCTCGCCGCGGACCTCCAGCACTGGCGGAGCTTCACCTTTGAGACGCAGCGGAATCTGGCGGACGGTGCGCACGTTGCGCGTCACGTCCTCACCGGTGCTGCCATCACCGCGCGTCGCTGCCTGGACCAGCACACCGTCCTCATAGCGCAGGCTGATCGCCAGCCCATCGAACTTGAGCTCCGCCGCATAGACGACCGGTGGCGCCAGTTCGTCCAGGCCCAGCGCCCGGCGCACGCGATGGTCGAAATTGACGGCGCCCTGATCGGTGGTGTCCGTCTCGGTGCGGATCGACAGCATCGGCACCACGTGGGCCACCGATGCCAGCTCGGATGACGGCTGGCCGCCGACGCGCTGGGTCGGCGAGTCCGGCGTCAGCAGCTCCGGGTGGGCCGTTTCGAGGTCCTGCAGCTCGCGGAACAGGCGGTCGTACTCGGCGTCCGGCACGGTCGGCGCATCGAGCACGTAATAGGCGTATTCATGGCGCTCCAGCTCGGCGCGCAGCGCTGCCGCCCGGGCACGGGTTTCCTGACTGACGGTCATCCCTGCCCCGCTCAGGAAAAGAGGCGCTGCGCCAGCGGCGAGCCCGGTGCAATGTCGCACTCGGCCATCTGCCCCTGGAACTGTTCGATCTGAGCCCGGATCAGGCCGACGGCCTTCTCACCGAAGGGGTTGCGGTTGTCGTCCACGACCGCCCCGTTGAGCGCCTCGGCCAGCTGCTGGGCAAAGCCCATCATGCGCTCGAAGACCCGCACGCCATCGGCAACCCGCGGCACGTCCAGGGTCAACGTCACGCCCTGGGTGCTCAGGCCACGCATTTCCTCGGCCGCAAACAGCACCGGCTCCAGGTTGCCGAGCACGAACTGACTGTTGCCAAGCTCGTCACGGGCATGGAAACAACCGTCGCCGAGCAATTCGAGGCCGGCAGCTTCCGCCAGGCCACGCAGCTTGGTTCCGGCAAAAGGCTGGGAGCGGGCGACCACATTGACGCCGATCTGGATGTCTACCCCAGCACAGAAGCGGTCCAGCTCGACCGCTCGCGCCACCGCCTCGTTGCGGGCTGGCAAGGACGGGATGGCCATGAAGAGGTCGCACATGTGTTGCAGGCTGTCGGACAGGTGCGCCAGATCGCCCTCGCCGGCCGGGCCGCGGCGGTCTACCAACTGCAATGCCGCGCAGACCCAGTGGTAGGTCCCGGCGCTATGGGCATTCACCGGCTCCCAGCGGTTGGCTGCGTCGGAAAACCCGAACCAGCGCACCGGCTTGGCGATGTCACCGCACTGCTGCGTCGCCGCCTGCCACAGGCGGGCCGCCACCAGCGGCTCGATGGACTCGATGCGGATCACCCAGTCGGCCCGCTCATCCACCTCGGGCGGCAGCAGCGGCGGCACCCGGCGGGCGCTGGCATCCTTGACGGACTGGGCGCTTGGTACGGCGGTACGCGCCTGCTCGGCGCTGATCACCGGCTCGACCCGCTCGGCGCCCGCGCCTGTCGGCAACTCGCTGAGCACGGGCTCCTGTACGGTGGGGTTGGCCTGCTCGATCTGCTTGCGGTGCTTGCGTTCCTGCCACTTGTTGAACGCGAAGATACCGATCACCACGGCGCCACCGGCGCCTACCAGACCCATCTGCAATTCACTGATTGCCATCGATTTCCCTTGTATTTCGGATTACGCCGCAGCCGTTTCGGCCAGGCGCAGCGCTTCCTCGATATCCACTTCCACCACCCGCGACACACCTTGCTCCTGCATCGTGACACCCACCAGCTGTTGCGCGATTTCCATCGTGATCTTGCTGTGGCTGATGAACACGAACTGGGTCTGCGACGACATGCGCTTGACCATCTGGCAGTAACGCTCGGTATTCGAATCGTCGAGTGGCGCGTCGACCTCATCCAGCATACAGAACGGCGCCGGATTGAGCTGGAACATGGAAAACACCAGCGCAATCGCCGTCAAGGCCTTTTCGCCGCCCGAAAGCAGCTGGATGGAACTGTTCTTCTTGCCCGGCGGCTGGGCGACGATCGTGATCCCCGCATCTAGGATCTCGTCACCGGTCAGCACCAGGCGGGCCTCCCCCCCACCAAAGAGCATGGGGAACAGGCTGCCGAAATGGCGATTGACCGTATTGTACGTCTCCTGAAGCTGCTCCCGTGTTTCCCGGTCGATACGGCGGATCGCATCTTCCAGGGTTTCGATGGCGCCGAGCAGGTCTTCGGTCTGCACGTCGAGATAATTCTTGCGCTCCGCCGCGGCTTTCAGCTCGTCCAGGGCCGCCAGGTTGACCGGCCCCAGCTCGGTGATTTCGCGGCCGAGACGGGCCACTTCCCGTTGCAGCGCACCTTCTTTCAGATCTGGCACCAACAACGGTAGCAAGGCCGCTTCATCGGCCTGCGCCTCCTCAAGGCGCGCGCCGTGCTGGGCTTCGGCCATCTCCGCCGCCTGCACCCGCAGACGCAGGTCGGCGACGCGTTCGCGCTGGGGTGCCGCCCCATGCTCGGTGCGCTGGCGCTCCTCCTCCAGCGCACGCAGGCGTCCATTTGCGTCCTCGAGGATGTTCCGACTCTCTGCCAGCGCGGATTCCCGCGCCGAACGTAGGGCCACGGCTTCCTGCAGGGCCGCAGCCACCGAAACCTCGTCGATCTCCATCAGCGTCTCGCGCCGCTCCGCCAGTTCGTCGGCGATGCGTTCGAGCTGCTCGGCGGCCAGCGCCCGGTTGCGGGCGATGTCCTCGAGCTTGCTGGCGCATTCGCGCTCGGAATGGCGCGCTTCCTGCAGCTCCCGCGACAGCGCCTGCTCCAGGGCGCGGGTTTCGCGCAAAGCTCTTTCCCGCTCCTGCCGCACGGCTTCCGCCGCATCCAGACGGCCCCGCTGCAGCTCGGCCATTTCCCGGCTGCGCTCCAGCTCGGTCTCGGCGCGCATCAGGCGGTCCCGCTCGGCCTGCTCGCCGTGGGCGATCTCACCGAGATCGCGGTCGATCTGGCCGCAGCGTTCCTCATAGCGCAGGCGCGCCTGGTTGAGCTTGAGCACCTCCACCTGCTCGGCATGGACGCGAGCCTGCAGCGCCTGCGCCTCGCGCCGCAGCTGGGTCAGGGTGTCCTGCAAGCGGGTGGCCTGCTCCTCCGCCTCCGCCACGCCGGCGTGGGCCAGGGACGCCTCCTCCTGGGCCGCATCGACTTCCGCCGCCAACTGGTCGATTTCCCGCTGGCGTTCGATCACGCCATGGGTGCGAGAATCGGGTGCGTAGTGACTGAGGACGCAGGCATCCAACTGGTGCCCTTCCCGGGTCAGCAGCCGCCGGCCTTGCAGTTCCGCGCGACGGTCCAGCCACGGCCCGAGATCGTCCACGACAAAGACCTGCGCGAGCCAGCTGGCGAGCAGGGGCGACAAATCGTCGTCAGCCTGCACGAGGGACAGCAGCGGGCGAGTCCCGTCCAGCATCTCGAGCGACGTGGCGGTCTGCGGGGCCGAATCAGCCAGCAGAAAGGCGACGGCGCCTGGCACGCGATCGGCCAACGCCGCCAGCGCGGCACGGCCATCGGACGCCGGAAGGGCAGCCAGGCGCTCACGCAATACTGCCTCCAACGCCAACTCCCAGCCGGCTTCGACGCGGATGCGCTGCCACAAGGGCTTCAGCGCCTCCAGACCATTGCGCTTCAGCCAGTCACCCAGTTGCCCCTGGGCCTGGACCTTGTTCTGCAACTGGACCAGGGCTTCGCGCCGCGCCCGCAACTCGGTCGCCCGACGCTGGGCCTGGCGCTCCGCCTCCAATGCCTGCTTGAGGGCCTGCTGGGTAGCCGGCAGGCTGGCCTGCAGATCGGCGATCTCACCCTGGTGGCGGGCCAGGGTGTCCTCGGCCTCCTCCAGCGCCGCCTCTCTTTCGGCCACGGCACGCAGATCCGGCGCCTGCACGGAGGCCTGCTCCTGCTGCAGGCGCGCCCGACGCTGGGTCAGCGTTTCAAGGGTCCGTTCGCTGCTGACCCGATGCGCTTCTTCGACGCGGATCTGCTGTTCCGCCTGGTTGAGTTCGCGCCGTACCGCGGATGCTGTGGTGTCGGCGGTGCGCTGGGCCTCTTCAGCCTCTGGCAGGCGCTCCTCAACTTCCGCATGCCGCGCCTCGGCCTGTTCGGCCCGCAGGCTGGCGTTCTCGAGCAGGCTCTGCCAGCGCTCGGCGTCAGCGCCCAGGTTTTCCTGCTGGCTCCGCCATTGGGCGTCGTCCCGCTCCAGCTGGGCCAGACGGCTTTCCAACAGGCGCCGGCTGTCACGCAAGCGCGCCAATTCGCCTTCGAGGCGGGTCAGCTCGGAGCTCACCGCGAACAACGCGCTTTGCGCCAATTGCACGCCTTCATTGGCCGACATCTGGCTGTCCCGTGCAGCTTCGAGCTGGGCTTCCAGCTCCTGCAGGCGGGTCGAATCGGCCTCGATGCGGCGGGTGGCGTCGGCCAGCTCCTCGGCCAGGCGCGCCCGTTCGGCGCGCGCCTCGTTACGCTTGAGTAACCACAACAGGTTCTGGCGCTCAGACAGGCTGGTGTTCAGCCGGTGGTATTTCTCGGCCACCGCGGCCTGGGCCTCCAGGCGGCCGAGCTGCTGCCCGAGCTCGTTGCGGATGTCGTCCAGGCGCGCCAGATTGTCCCGTGCGTCGGCCAGACGGCCTTCGGTCTCCTTTCGACGCTCCCGGTACTTGGTAACGCCGGCGGCTTCCTCGAGAAAGCCGCGCACCTCTTCCGGGCGGGCCTCGATGATGCGCGAGATCATCCCCTGCTCGATGATCGCGTAGGCCCGCGGCCCCAGGCCGGTGCCCAGGAACAGGTCGATCACATCCTTGCGGCGAACCTGCACACCGTTGATGAAATAGGTGGACTCGCCGCTGCGGTCGAGGACCCGCTTCACCGCCACTTCGGCATAGGGCTTCCACTGGCCGGCGGCGCGCCCCTCGGCGTTATCGAAGACCAGCTCCACGCTGGCCCGCGACACCGGCTTGCGGGTCGTTGAGCCGTTGAAGATGACGTCCTGCATCGACCCGCCGCGCAGCGCCGAGGCGCGCGACTCGCCGAGCACCCAGCGCACCGCGTCGATGATGTTCGACTTGCCGCAACCGTTCGGCCCGACGACGCCCACCAGGTTGCCCGGGGTGAGCACGGTCGTCGGGTCGACGAAGGTCTTGAAGCCGGCAAGCTTGAGTTTGGCGAGGCGCACGGGATTCCAGAAAACAAGGGACAGGAGGCGGGAGCGCCGTTGATGCTGCAGTGCCGCATTAACGGCCGCCGCTATAATACCACCGGCCCAAAACGAGGCCACAGGGCTGACCACCCTGCCCCGAGCCGCTGCGACAGCGGCCAAGCCGGGCCCCGCGCCGGCGCCATAGAATGCCCGTCGAGGGCCAAAACACAGGACATCCGCCGAAAGTGAATCCGCATCTCCAGGAACTCCACCCCTATCCCTTCGAAAAGCTGCGCACCCTGTTCGAAGGCATCGTGCCGCCAGCGGAGTACGCGCCGATCCGCCTGTCCATCGGCGAACCCCAGCACGCCACACCGGCTTTCATCCGCGAAACACTGATCGACAATCTCGGCGGCCTTGCCAACTACCCCACCACCCAGGGTTCCGAACAGCTGCGCCAGTCCATCGCCGGCTGGCTGGAGCGCCGCTATGGCCTGCCTTCCGTGAATGCCGGCACCCAGGTGCTGCCGGTCAACGGCTCCCGCGAGGCGCTGTTCGCCTTCGCGCAGTGCGTCGTGGACGGCTCCAAGCCCGGTGCGCTGGTGGTCTGCCCGAATCCGTTCTACCAGATCTACGAAGGCGCGGCCTACCTCGCCGGTGCCCAGCCCTACTTCATCAACAACCTGCCCGACGACAACTTCGGGTCGAACTTCGACGCCATCCCCGAAGCGGACTGGCAGCGGGTCCAGCTCGTCTACGTGTGCTCGCCCGGCAACCCGACCGGCCGCGTGCTGTCGCTGGAAGAATGGAAGCGCCTGTTCGAGCTGTCCGACCGCTACAACTTCGTGATCGCCGCCGACGAGTGCTACTCGGAGATCTATTTCGACGACGACAATCTGCCGATCGGCGGCCTGGAGGCCGCGCACCGCCTCGGCCGCAGCGACTTCCGCAACGTGGTGATGTTCTCCAGCCTGTCCAAGCGCTCCAATGTGCCGGGCATGCGCTCCGGTTTCGTGGCCGGCGATGCGGCCATCCTCAAGCGCTTCCTGCTCTACCGCACCTACCACGGCTGTGCGATGAGCCCGTCCGTGCAGGCGGCCTCCGCAGCGGCTTGGAACGATGAGGCCCACGTGGCAGAAAACCGCCGCCAGTACCGCGAGAAGTTCGACCACATCACCCCGCTGATCGCCGCCCACCTGGACGTCGAACGCCCCGACGCCGGCTTCTACCTGTGGTCGCGGGTGGACAAGCTGGGCCTCAGCGATACCGAATTCGCCCGCCGCCTGCAGGCCGAATATAATGTAACGGTTCTGCCCGGCAGCTATCTGGCGCGCGAAGCCCACGGCGTCAATCCCGGCGCAGGGTTTGTCCGTATCGCGCTGGTGGCCGAACTGGCAGAGTGTATCGAGGCGGCCACCCGAGTCGCCACTTTCGCCCAACGACTTTCGAACAATTCATGACTGCATCCATTCACATCATGCCCAATCACGAAAACCCCTTCGCCACCCTCATCGAAGAGCTGTGGGAGCGCCGCGCCGACCTGTCCGCTGCCAGCGCCACCAAGGAGCAGATCGAGGTCATCGAGCATGTGATCGAAGAGCTGGACCAGGGCAAGCTGCGCGTCGCCGAAAAGATCAACGGCGAGTGGGTCACCCACCAGTGGATCAAGAAGGCCGTGCTGCTGTACTTCCGCACCCATGACAACAAGGTCATGCAGGGCGGCGACACCCGCTACTTCGACAAGGTGCCGACCAAGTTCGACAACTACGACGCCCACGACTTCGCCGCTGGTGGCTTCCGCGTCGTGCCGAATGCCGTTGCGCGCAAGGGCAGCTTCATCGGCAAGGGCGTCGTGCTGATGCCCTCCTACGTGAACATCGGCGCCTACGTCGGCGAAGGCACCATGGTCGACACCTGGGCCACCGTCGGCTCCTGTGCCCAGATCGGCAAGAACGTGCACCTGTCCGGCGGCGTCGGCATTGGTGGCGTGCTCGAGCCCCTGCAGGCCAACCCGACCATCATCGGCGACAACTGCTTCATCGGCGCGCGCTCCGAAGTCGTCGAGGGCGTCATCGTGGAAGACAACTGCGTCATCTCCATGGGCGTGTACATCGGCCAGAGCACCAAGATCTACGACCGCGCCACCGGTGAAGTCCACTACGGCCGCATCCCCGCGGGCTCCGTGGTGGTCAGCGGCAACCTGCCCTCCGCCGACGGCAAGTACAGCCTGTACTGCGCGGTGATCGTCAAGAAGGTGGACGCCCAGACCCGCGCCAAGACCAGCATCAACGAACTGCTGCGCGACTGACCTCCTCCCCCCTTCACGGGCCGCCCTCGCTGGGCGGCCCTGTTCATTTCCGGGCCGCCCGATGATCATCGACAAGCTCTTCGCCCTGATGGCCGAGAAGAAGGCCTCGGACATCTTCATCACAGTCGGCACCCCGATCCATATCAAGATCGACGGCAACACGCTGCCGATCAACCAGCAGTCGATGGATCCGACGATGATCCACCGCATGGCCTACGAAATGATGTCGCCCGAGCAGATCGAGCGCTTCGAGAAGTACAAGGAGATGAACCTCTCCTTCGGCCGGCGGGACATGGGTAACTTCCGGATCAACATCTTCTGGCAGCGCAACAGCATCGCGATCGTCGTCCGCTACATCCTCGGCGACATTCCGCGCCTCGACAGCCTGGGCCTGCCGCCGGTGCTGTCCGAAGTCATCATGGAAAAGCGCGGCCTCGTGCTGGTGGTGGGCGCCACCGGCTCTGGCAAGTCCACGACCATCGCGTCGATGATCGACTACCGCAACGAGAACCGCTCAGGTCACATCCTGACCATCGAAGACCCGATCGAATACCTGTTCAAGCACAAGATGTCGCTGGTCAACCAGCGCGAGATCGGCAGCGATACGCTGGACTGGCAGAACGCGCTGCGCAGCGCGATGCGCCAGGCCCCCGACTGCATCCTGATCGGCGAGATCCGCGACAGGGAAACCATGCAGGCTGCCCTCGCCTATGCCCAGACCGGCCACCTGTGCCTGGCTACGCTGCATGCCAACAACGCCTACCACGCGCTGAACCGCATCTTCAGCTTCTTCCCGCTGGATGCCCGCACGCTGCTGTCCCTCGATCTTGCCGCGACGCTGCGCTGCATCGTCTCCCAGCGCCTCGTCAAACGCCCCGACGGCGGGCGCATTCCGGCGGTGGAGATCCTGCTGCACTCCCGCCAGGTAGCCGAACTCATCGAGCGCGGCGAGATCTCGGCGATCCGCGAAGCCATGGAGCAGAGCCTGGCCCAGGGTTCCCGCACCTTCGAGCAGGACCTCTTCCGCCTCTACAAGGAAAAGTACATCACCCTCGAAGAGGCCCTGGCCAACTCCGACTCGCCCACCAACCTGTCGTGGCTGATCAACAATGCGCAGATCGGCCCTACCGGCACCAGCGACAAGAACAAGAGCAAGCCCCCCTCATCCATCGATTTCGAGCGGACCGAGCCTGATGGCTCCTCCTTCCGTGAGTTCACCCTCGAGCTCAACAACGACGACTAAGAACAAGACATGAACGCCCCCCAGACCACGGACCAGCCGACCCTGGCCCTGACCCGCGAACTCATCGCCCGCCCCTCCGTCACCCCGCAGGATTCTGGCTGCCTCGAACTCATCGCGGCCCGCCTCGCCCCGCTCGGCTTCGTCTGCGAACGCATAGACGGCGGTGGCGTCAGCAACCTGTGGGCCCGGCGCGGCACGCAGAGCCCGCTGGTGGTCTTTGCCGGCCACACCGACGTCGTTCCCACCGGTCCGCTGGCCGACTGGCACTCCGACCCTTTCGTGCCGACCGAACGCGACGGCTTCCTGTACGGACGCGGCGCCGCCGACATGAAGTCGTCCCTGGCCGCCTTCGTGACCGCCATCGAAGCCTTCGTTGCCGCTCATCCCGAGCACGCCGGCTCGATCGCCCTGCTGCTGACCTCCGACGAGGAAGGCGATGCCACCCATGGCACCACGCTGGTCGTTGAGACCCTCCGGGCCCGTGGCGAGAAACTCGATTTCTGCATCGTTGGTGAACCGACTTCCGTCGACACCATTGGTGACACCATCAAGAACGGCCGCCGCGGCAGCCTGTCAGGCAAGCTGACCGTCAAGGGCGTGCAGGGCCACATCGCCTACCCGCACCTGGCGAAGAACCCCATCCACCTGGCCGCCCCGGCGCTGGCCGAGCTGGCCTCCGTCACCTGGGACGAAGGCAACGAGTACTTCCCGCCCACGTCCTGGCAGATGTCCAACATCAAGGCCGGCACCGGTGCCACCAACGTGATTCCCGGCACGCTGGAAGTCCTGTTCAACTTCCGCTTCGCCACCGTGCATACCGCCGACGACCTGAAGTCCAAGGTCCATGCCATCCTCGACCGTCATGGTCTCGACTACGACCTCACCTGGACCCTCGGCGGCAAGCCCTTCCTGACGCCACGCGGCAGCTTGGTAACAGCCCTGTCCGGCGCGATCCGCGACACCGTGGGACTGGAAACCGAACTGTCCACCACCGGCGGCACCTCGGACGGCCGCTTCATCGCCGACATCTGCCCGCAGGTCGTCGAATTCGGCCCGGTGAACGCCACCATCCACAAACTCAACGAGTGCATCGCGGTGGACGCCATCGAGCCCCTCTCCGCGATTTACCGCCGTACCCTCGAAAACCTGCTGACAGCATCGGAACCGGCATGACCCACCACGACGAACACGACCAAGCGCATGATCACGATCACGATCACGAGGACGAGCATGAACACGAGCATGGCCCGCTGGCCGAGCTCGTCACCGTGCGCGACTGGATTCGTTACGGCGTCACCCGCTTCAACCGCGCCGGCTGCTTCTATGGCCACGGCCTGCAGGACGCCTATGACGAAGCCGTCTACCTGATCCTGCACACCCTCGCGCTGCCTCTCGACCGCCTCGACCCTTTCCTCGACGCCTGCATCCCGAGCGACGAGCGGGTGGAGATCTTTGACGTCATCGAGAAGCGCGCGGCCGAGCGCCTGCCCGCCGCCTACATCACCGGGGAAGCCTGGCTCGGCGATTACCGCTTCAAGGTGGATCCGCGGGTCATCATCCCGCGCTCCTATTTCGCCGAATTGCTGCACGACGGCTTCAGCCCGTGGATCACCAACCCGGAAGCTGTCACCTCGGCAATCGACATGTGCACCGGCTCTGGCTGCCTGGCCATCCTGATGGCTCATGCTTTCCCCAACGCCGAGATCGTCGCCGTGGACATTTCCCAGGACGCTCTCGATGTCGCCGCCGAGAACATCGCCGCCTATGGCCTGGAAGACCGCATCAAGCTGGTGCTCTCCGATGGCTTCGCCGCAGTTCCCGAGCAGAAGTTCGACTTCATCCTCAGCAACCCGCCCTACGTCACCCAGGAAGCCATGGACGCACTGCCGGCGGAATACCTGCACGAGCCCGGCCTGGCCCTCGGCTCCGGCGAGGATGGCCTCGACCTGGTGCGCAAGCTGCTTGCCGACGCCCCCCGCTTCCTTAAGGCGGATGGACTGCTGGCGATCGAAGTCGGCCACAACCGCCACATCGTCGACGAGGCCTTCCCAGAGCTCGCCCCGACCTGGGTGTCGGCCCCGAGCGGTGACGACAAGATTTTCATCCTCGATGCCGACCAATTAGCCAAAAAGTGATTTGCAGCGAGAAATCGGTCAAGCTCTTCCTGGTCCTGCCGTACTTATGATCATGTGCGGGGTTGAGCTCTTTTGAGTTCAGCCCCTACCGACTGAAAACAAGCACAAGAAACATAAAGGCAGGATCAAGGAGTTCGTATGGCGACCGATCGCCCGATTCTTCTCGTCGAGGACAATCCCGACGACGAAGCCCTGACGCTGAGGGCATTCAGCAAGAACAAGATCAGCAACCAGGTGGTGGTCGCCAGAGACGGGGTCGAAGCGCTGGATTACCTCTTCTGCACAGGACAGCACGCCGGGCGTGACCCGCTGCTGATGCCGGCCTTCGTACTGCTGGATCTCAAGCTGCCGCGCATCGACGGCCTGGAAGTACTGCGCCGTATCCGGGCAGACGAACGCACAGCCCTGTTGCCGGTGGTCGTGCTGACCACTTCGAAGGAGCACCAGGATATTTCCGAAGCCTACCGGCTCGGCGCCAACAGCTACATCCGCAAGCCCGTGGACTTCGAGCGCTTCCTGCAAGCAGTCGGGCAGCTGGGTTTGTACTGGCTTTCGCTGAACGAGCCGTCGGAGCCGACAACCCACTAGGGACCGGAGGCGCTAGCCGAGCAGCGCTTCGATGTCCTTTTCAAGCGCCGCCGGCGCAGTCGTCGGCGCGTAGCGCCTGAAGGGTATGCCTTGGCGGTCTATCAGAAACTTGGTGAAATTCCACTTGATTGGCTCGGTGCCGAGCACGCCGGGCAACGCAGTGGTCAGGAAACGGAACAGGGGATGGGCATTGGCGCCATTGACATCCACTTTCTCGCTCAAGAGAAAGCTCACGCCGTAGTTGCGCTCGCAGAATTGTGCGATGTCCTCAGCGTTGCCAGGCTCCTGTCCACCAAACTGGTTGCACGGAAAACCGATCACCACCAGCCCCCGTCCGGCATGAATTTCGTGCAGTTGCTGCAGGCCCGCGTACTGGGGCGTGAAGCCGCAGCGGCTGGCTGTATTGACCACCAGCATCACCTTGCCGGCATAGTCTGCAAGGGAAACCGGCGCCGCCGTTCCAAGACTCCGGAACTCGAAGCCGTGAATGGTGGCCGGCGCCGAGGCGGCAGTCACTCGCACTCCTCGATCCACGCCTGCTGAATCGCCTCAAGCACGCGCTCGCCGCAGTGCTTCGGGTCGTCATTGAACTCGGGCAAGGCGATGACCCAGCGCATCAGGTCGACGAAATTGATCCGGGTCGGATCGGTGTCGGGATGCGTGTCTGAAAGCTGGATCGCGATTTCCTGTACGTCGGTCCACTTCATCAGTGCTTGCCCTCCCGCGCCATGTTGATGGAGTACTTGGGAATTTCAACCGTCAGCGGAGTTTCGCCGACGATGGCTTGGCAGGACAGGCGGGACGTGGGCTCCAGGCCCCAGGCCTTGTCCAGCAAGTCTTCTTCCAGTTCTTCAGCCGGCTCCAGGCTGTTGAAACCGTCGCGTACGACCACATGACAGGTCGTACAGGCGCAGGATTTCTCGCAGGCATGCTCGATCTCGATACCGTTGGCGAGCAAGCTGTCACAGATGCTCTGGCCGGGCTCGGCCTCGATGACTGCCCCTTCCGGGCAGAGTTCCACATGGGGCAGCACAATCAATGTCGTCATAATTCTTGTCCGTCCGGATTCGGTCAGATCCGGATCTCGTCGATCTTATGGCCCGCCAGCGCGCCACGGATGCTCTTGTCCATGCGGCGCGAAGCGAACTCGTTGGAAGCGCGGTTGAAGACCTCAAGCTGAATCTTGATGGCGCGCGCGTCCTGGCCCTCCGCCGCGCTGCGCAGGGCTGCAATGGCAGCATCAAGCTCCGTGCGCTCAGCCTCGTTGAGCAATTCGCCGTCAGCCTGCAGCGCCTTCTCAGTGGCCTCGATCACGCGCTCGGCCTCGACCTGCTGCTCCTTCAGCGCACGCACTTCCATGTCGTTCTGGGCGTGTTCGAAACCGGCCTTCAGCATCTCGGCGATCTCCTCGTCGGCGAGGCCGTAGGACGGCTTCACCTCGACGCGCGCTTCGACGCCGGTGGTCTGCTCCCGCGCGGAAACAGACAGCAGGCCGTCGGCGTCTACCTGGAAGGTCACGCGGATACGTGCGGCGCCGGCCACCATCGGCGGGATGCCGCGCAGCTCGAAGCGCGCCAGCGAGCGGCAGTCGGACACCAGCTCGCGCTCGCCCTGCACCACATGGAAGGCCATCGCGCTCTGGCCATCCTTGAAGGTGGTGAAGTCCTGCGCACGGGCCGTGGGAATCGTCGAATTGCGCGGGATGATCTTCTCGACCAGACCGCCCATCGTCTCGATACCGAGGGACAGAGGGATCACGTCGAGCAGCAGCCATTCATCTTCGGTCGCCCGGTTTCCAGCCAGCACATTGGCCTGCATGGCGGCACCGACGGCGACGACGGTATCCGGATCGAGGTTGGTGAGCGGGGTCTGGCCGAAGAGTTCGCCGACCGCCTGCTGTACGTGGGGCATGCGCGTTGCGCCGCCCACCATCACCACGCCCTTCACATCCTCCGGCGACAGGTTGGCGTCACGCAGGGCCTTCTTGACCGGCTTGAGGGTCTTGCTGACCAAATTGGCAGTGATTTCGGCGAAGACCTGGCGTTCGATGACCAGGTCGACTTCGTCACCGTTTTCCAGCGCTGTGCGGATCGGCACCGACTCGTCGAGGGTCAGGCGTTCCTTCACCTCCCGTGCCTTCATCAACAGGCGGCGGGAATCCCGGTCGGACGGCAGCGAGATGCCGGCGTTGTCGAGGATCCAGCAGAACAGGCGGTGGTCGAAGTCGTCACCGCCCAGGGCTGCGTCGCCGCTGGTCGCCACCACTTCGAAGACGCCACGCGACAGGCGCAGGATGGAAATATCGAAAGTGCCACCACCGAGGTCGTAGACCGCGTAGATGCCTTCGGACGCGTTCTCGAGGCCGTAGGCGATCGCTGCTGCTGTCGGCTCGTTGAGCAGGCGCAGCACGTTCAAGCCGGCCAACCGCGCCGCATCCTTGGTCGCCTGGCGCTGGGCGTCGTCGAAATACGCTGGCACGGTAATCACCGCACCGGTCAAATCACCAGCGAGACTGCGCTCGGCGCGCTCGCGCAGGTTCTTCAGGATTTCGGCGGAGACCTCGACCGGGCTCTTCACGCCCTGGACAGTGCGCAGCCGCACCATGCCCTCGGCGTCCACGAAGTCATAGGGCATCGTCTCCACATGGGCGACGTCCTTCAGGCCACGGCCCATGAAACGCTTCACGGACACGATGGTGTTGCGCGGGTCGATCGCCTGGGCGGCCTGGGCCGAGCGGCCGATGTCCACCTGGCCGTCTGGCAGGTAACGCACGACAGACGGCAGCAGCATCTTGCCGTTCTCGTCCTGCAGGCATTGGGGCACGCCATTGCGCACGGTGGCCACCAGCGAATTGGTCGTGCCCAGGTCGATACCCACCGCCAGCCGATGCTGATGAGGGGCCGTGGACATGCCCGGTTCGGAAATTTGCAGCAGAGCCATCAGGATTCCAGCGCCGTCAAGGCGTCATTGATTTCGTGTTGCAGCTTCTCGAGGAACTTGAGGCGGCGCACCGTATCGGCCGCAGCCTCCAGATCGCCGGCGGTATCGAACTCCGCTTGCAGTTGTTCGACAAGCCCTTTCGTGTCGCGCCGGATACGCCGGGCGAGATCGTCCAGCACATCCTCGTCGGCCGCCTCGCGGGCTTCTTCCAGCGCCTCGCGCCATTCCATCTGCTCCATCAGGAACTCGGCGGACATGGCAGTATTGGTCTCGAAGGCCGGATCGACGCCCTTCAACTCAAGCAGATACTGGCCACGGGCGAGCGGGCTCTTGAGGGTCCGGAAGGCCTCGTT
The DNA here is from genome assembly GCF_041914405.1 of Zoogloea sp. Lineage (NCBI taxonomy): Bacteria > Pseudomonadati > Pseudomonadota > Betaproteobacteria > Rhodocyclales > Zoogloeaceae > Zoogloea > Zoogloea sp. Next base: position 68,870 of record NZ_JAYSDK010000002.1, on the reverse strand, counting down.
GGCCCGCGTCGCCCATTGCATCGACAGACGCTTTTCAGCGTCTGACAGATGGGCGAAACGATCCGGATGCACCTTACCCTGCATCTCGAGGTAGGCCTGTTCGAGACGATCCAGGTCCACGGCAAAGCGCGGCTCAAGGCCGAACAGCTCGAAGAAATCCTGCTTCATGTCGAGCATGTCAGCCCTCCCCCGCGCCCGGCGGGCAAAACGGTTCGCGAAACGGCGTCATCCTAGACCGAGAAGCTCTCGCCGCAGCCGCACTCGCCCTTGACGTTCGGGTTGTTGAACTTGAAACCTTCGTTCAACCCCTCTCGCACAAAGTCGAGTTCGGTGCCATCCATGTAGGGCAGGCTCTTCGGATCGATCAGCACCTTCAGGCCATGACTCTCGAAGACGACGTCCTCCGGCAGCACCTCATCGGCGAATTCCAGCTTGTAGGCCATCCCGGAACACCCCGACGTACGCACGCCCAGGCGAATGCCGACGCCCTTGCCGCGCTTGGCGATGAAGTTGCCGATGTGCTTTGCAGCCTTGTCGGAGAGGGTTACTGCCATGATCGCGTTTCCTTTCAGCCGTTGTGCTTTTTCTTGTAATCCTCGACCGCCGCCTTGATGGCGTCCTCGGCCAGGATCGAGCAGTGGATCTTCACCGGCGGCAGGGCCAGTTCCTCGGCGATGGCGGTGTTCTTGATCTCCAGCGCCTGATCGAGGGTCTTGCCCTTCACCCATTCGGTGACGAGGGAGCTGGAAGCAATAGCCGAGCCACAACCATAGGTCTTGAACTTGGCGTCTTCGATCACGCCGTCCTTGCCGACCTTGATCTGCAGCTTCATCACGTCACCGCAGGCCGGCGCGCCGACCATACCGGTACCGACGCCTTCATCTTCCTTGCCGAACGCACCGACGTTACGGGGGTTCTCGTAGTGATCCAGAACTTTTTCGCTGTATGCCATTTTCGCTCTCCTGTCAGTGCGCTGCCCACTGCACGGTGTCCAGATCGATACCTTCCTTGAACATGTCCCACAGGGGCGACAGTTCGCGGAGCTTGCCGATCTTGCGCTGCAGCAGATCAATTGTGTAGTCGATTTCCTCGACCGTCGTGAAGCGGCCGATGGTGAAACGGATGGAACTGTGAGCCAGTTCGTCGTTGCGGCCAAGGGCACGCAACACGTACGACGGCTCCAGGCTGGCCGACGTGCAGGCCGAACCGCTGGACACGGCGATGTCCTTGATCGCCATGATCAGTGACTCACCTTCAACATAGGCGAAGCTGATGTTCAGGTTGTGCGGAACGCGGTGCGCCATGTCGCCGTTCACGAAGGTTTCCTCGATGGCGGACAGGCCTTCCAGCAGACGGTCGCGCAGCGCACCGATGCGCTTGTTCTCCTCGGCCATTTCCAGGCGGGCCAGGCGGAACGCTTCGCCCATGCCGACGATCTGGTGCGTCGCCAGCGTGCCGGAGCGCAGGCCGCGCTCGTGACCACCGCCGTGCATCTGGGCCTCCAAGCGCACGCGCGGCTTGCGGCGCACGTAGAGGGCACCGATGCCCTTCGGGCCGTAGGTTTTGTGGGCGCTGAAGGACATCAGGTCCACTTTCAGCTTGGACAGGTCGATGTCCACCTTGCCGGTAGCCTGGGCCGCATCCACGTGGAAGACGATGCCCTTGTCGCGGCAGATCTCGCCGATCTCGGCGATCGGTTGAACCACGCCGATTTCGTTGTTCACAAACATCACCGACACGACAACGGTATCCGGGCGGATGGCCGCCTTCAGGACGTCCAGGTCGATCAGGCCATTCTCCTGCACGTCGAGATAGGTCGCCTCGAAGCCCTGACGCTCCAGTTCGCGCACCGTATCGAGAACCGCCTTGTGCTCCGTCTTGACGGTAATGATGTGCTTGCCCTTGCCAGAGTAGAAGTGCGCCGCACCCTTGATCGCCAGGTTGTTGGACTCGGTGGCGCCGGAGGTCCAGATGATCTCCTTCGGATCGGCGTTCACCAGCGCAGCAACTTCCTCGCGGGCTTCCTCGACGGCCTTTTCAGCCGTCCAGCCGAAAGCGTGGCTACGGGATGCCGGGTTACCGAACAGCTCCGTGAGGTAGGGAATCATCTTCTCCGCCACGCGGGGATCCACCGGCGTCGTTGCCGAGTAATCGAGGTAGATCGGGAACTTGAGCATCTTCATCTTCTCCGTACTGCAAAAATTTAATCGTTCCAGTTACTTAGACCGCCATGGCGGCAAGCGTTCGGAGGCTCTGGAGGTTCTCGCGAAGCGCCCCCAGAAAACCATCCACATCCTGTTCCGTGCTGCCATCACCGAGGCTCACGCGTACTGCCGAGCGGGCCAGCCCGGATTCGATACCCATCGCCATCAGCGTGTGCGAAGGCTCGGGATTGGCGCTGGAGCAAGCGGAGCCGCTGGCCACCGCATACCCCGCCCGATCGAGCTTACCGACCAGGGTCTCGCCATCCACCCCGGCCATGGCGAAAAAGCTAGTGTTCGCGAGGCGTTCGGCTTCCGCCGAAAAAATCGTCGCCCCCAAGGCAACCAGACCACGCTCAAGGCGTTGCTGCAACCTGCCCAGCCGTTCCGTGCGATCACGGCGCAAGGCGACGGCGCGCTCACAGGCAGCACCGAATCCAACAATGGCCATCACGTTCTCGGTGCCGGAACGCAGATTCCGTTCCTGCCCACCGCCGGCGATCAGCGGGGCGAGTTCCACTCGCTTGTCGACGATCAGCGCACCCGCACCGATCGGCCCGTAGATTTTGTGAGCAGACAGCGTAAGCCCATGCACGCCGAGTGCCCTGAAATCCACATCGATCTTGCCCAATGCCTGCACCGCATCACAGTGCATCCAGCCGCCGTGGGCGCGGACTTGCGCCGCCAGCACCGGCACATCCTGGATCACACCGGTCTCGTTGTTGGCCAGCATCACCGACACCAGTTTCGGCTTGTCGGCAAGCAGACGTTGAAAATGCGACATGTCGAGGCGCCCTGCCTCATCCACGGCGATCTCTTCGCAACGCCAGCCCGCGCGCTGCAGTTGCCGCGCCGGCTCCCTGACACAGGGATGCTCGATGGCACTGATCGCCACCAGACCCGGTTTGAGGTTGGACGCCGCGCCCTTGATGAAGAGGTTGTTGGCCTCCGAACCGCCGCTCGTGAAAAGAACCTCGGTCGGATGGGCATTGACGGCCGCCGCCACCTGGGCGCGAGCCTCATCGATGGCCTTGCGCGCCGCACGACCATATTCGTGCCGGCTCGACCCGTTACCGAAGCGCTCACCGAACCACGGCAACATCGCCTCCCTGACCGCGGGGTCGAGGGGCGTCGTTGCGTTGTGATCCAGGTATACGGGGGCAAACACGGGTCGTCCTTGCCTCTCAGGCCGTCAATTGCAGCTTGTCGGCCGCCTTGCCCGCCGACGGAGCACGCTCGTCGTGGAGCACCGCAACTTGGGCGCACTTCTGACGCTGCTGCTCGACCAGGCTGGCCAGTGTCACCGAGTGGAGGTACTCATACATCCGCCGGTTGAGGTTGGTCCACAGCTCATGGGTCATGCAGCGCTGCTCGTCCTGACAATTCTCCTTGCCGCCACAGGAGGTCGCATCCAGCGGCTCGTCCACCGCGGCGATGATGTCCGCCACGGTAATCGAAGCCATGTCCCGCGCCAGCGCATAGCCGCCACCGGGCCCGCGCACACTACTGACCAGTTCGAAACGGCGCAGCTTGCCGAACAGTTGCTCGAGATAGGAAAGGGAAATCTTCTGCCGATCGGCGATCCCGGCCAGCGTCACCGGGCCATCCGCGCAACGCAGCGCGAGATCGATCATTGCCGTAACAGCAAAACGACCTTTGGTTGTGAGTCTCATATCGGCTCCCGGGGGGCTGGTAAAAAAATAGTTGAATATTTCGGTCAACAATACCAAACCCGACAAATTCAATCAACTATTTCCAGCCAGGGCCTTCAGTCCACCATTTTCCCAAGACCCTGGGGGTCAAAGGCGTCTTCAGCTTTGGCCGTACCTTCGACACAGATCCCAGCTGCGACGAGCTTCTCGACCAGAACCCGAATACGCCGGTCGGTCTCGACCGCATGATCGAGCAGACCGTGCAGCGCTTTCGAAACCGGGTCATCCAGATCCCGCGTCACTCCGTAAGCCGTAAAGCCGATCTGTTCCGCCTTAGCCTCACGTTCCCGATTCGCCTTGTCATCCGCCGCGACAATCCGGGCAGGATTACCGACCGCCGTTGCGCCAGCCGGCACCGGCTTAACCACCACCGCATTGGAGCCAACCTTAGCGCCATCACCAACCTCGAAGCCACCCAGCACCTTGGCACCTGCTCCGATGACGACACCTCGCCCAAGCGTGGGATGCCGCTTGGTACCACGGTAAAGCGAGGTTCCACCCAGGGTGACCCCCTGGTAGATCGTACAGTCGTCGCCCACCACGGCCGTTTCACCAATGACAACCCCCATGCCGTGATCGATGAAGACCCGGTGCCCAATGGTGGCGCCCGGGTGAATCTCCACACCGGTCAGCATCCTCGCCACATGACTGGTAAACCGCCCAACCCAGTGAAAGCCGCGCAGCCACGCTGCGTGGGCAAAGCGGTGCAACCACAAGGCGTGCATCCCGGGATAGCAGGTAAGCACTTCCCACTTGGAGCGTGCGGCCGGGTCGTGTTCGAGAACATTGGCCAGGTCTTCACGCAGACGACTGAACATGAAAGAAAACCCCCTGAACTGAAGTGCACTGAAGCCGGCCCACCTGCAGGCTGCAAACCCGCGGCAGGCCCTGTTTATTTCCGACTATTTTAGTCTACTTCTTTTCGAAGGCGCTCAACATTCCGCGCAGAATATTGATTTCATCCTTTTCGAGACGAATCCGCCCGAACAAGCGACGCAGTCTCGGCCACAGACGCTTTGAATTCTCTGGATTGAAGAAGCCACTCGCCGTGATTGCCCGATCAAGATGAACGTAAAAGCCCTCGATCTGCTCGTGGGTCGCCGGCTCAAACTCCGTTGCCGGCGCCCGCCCGGGATCGATAGCGGCCATCCGCAACTCGTAGCACAGCAATTGCACGGCCGCCCCCAGGTTGAGGGAGGAATAGTTCTCGCTGACCGGAATCTTGACCGGCATGTGGCACAGGGCCACATCCTCGTTGGACAAGCCCTTGGTCTCGTTACCAAAGACCAGCGCCACATCACCGTGGGCAGCAAGCTGAACGACGTCGACCGCCGCCTCCCGAGCCCATTTCATCGGCACCGCCAATTCTCGCCGGCGAGCCGTCAACGCGGCAGCGAACACCGTCCCCTCAAGCGCCTCGGTCAGCGTGTCGACAACTCGCGCCGACTCGAGGATGTCGTCGGCACCCGCCGCACGGGCGGTGGCAACGGGATCAGGAAAGGACTGCGGACTGACCAGCACCAGCTGCGACAGACCCATGGTCTTCATGGCCCGAGCTGCTGCGCCGATATTGCCAGGGTGACTGGTGCGGGTGAGGACGACACGCACGCGCTCAAGCGCGCCATCGTTGTTCATATTAAAATAAGCGGTTTTCCGAATTAGAGTCGACCGGTGGGCATCCGATGCCCGTACCGGCAGAGCTCGCCAGACACCATGCATCCCACACTGAACATTGCCATCAAGGCCGCGCGCCGCGCAGCCACCGTCATCAACCGGGCGTCCCTCGATGTGGACCTGCTCCGTGTCGAGGTCAAGAGCCCCAACGATTTGGTGACGGAAGTAGATCGGGCCGCAGAAGAGGCCATCATCCAGGTTCTCCGCGAGGCCTATCCGAGCCACAGCATTCTAGCAGAAGAGTCCGGCGAGACCGGCCCGGAGGCCGAAACCGAATACCAGTGGATCATTGACCCGCTCGATGGCACCACCAACTTCATCCACGGCTTCCCCCAGTACGCGATCTCCATCGCCCTGGCCCGCCGTGGCGTCGTCGAACAGGCGGTCGTCTTCGATCCTAACCGCAACGAGCTGTTCACCGCCTCGAAGGGTGCCGGCGCCTTCCTCAACGACCGCCGCATCCGCGTCTCCAAGCGCATCAAGTTGCAGGACGCCCTGCTCGGCACCGGCTTCCCCTACCGCCAGTTCACCAACGCCGACACTTACATGGCGATCTTCAAGGAACTGACCCAGAAGACCGCCGGCCTGCGCCGCCCCGGTGCCGCGGCCCTCGACCTGGCCTATGTCGCCGCTGGCCGCCTGGACGGCTTCTGGGAATTCGGCCTGTCCCCGTGGGACACCGCTGCCGGCAGCCTGCTGATCAGCGAAGCGGGCGGCCTGATCAGTGATCTCTCCGGCGAAGCCGACTATCTCAACACCGGCAATGTCGTCGCCGGCACGCCCAAGATCTTCCCGGCCCTGCTGCAGATCATCCAGGGGCACTGCGGCGACAAGCTCAGCGCCTGAGCACAGCAATGAGGCTGACGCCCTTTTTCCGCATCCTGTGCCTGAGCGCACTGCTGGCTTGTGGCCCCGCATGGGCGGCAAGCAAGATCCTGGTGTGGGGCGACAGCCTTTCCGCAGGTTACGGCCTGCGTCCGCAAGAAGCCTGGCCCGTGCTGCTCGGGCAAAAGATCGGCACAGCCAAGCTGCCCTACGAAGTGGTGAATGGCAGCATCAGCGGCGAGACCACGGCAGGCGGCCTCAGCCGCCTGCCTGCGGCGCTGCAGGCCCACAAACCCGCCATCGTGATCATCGAACTTGGCGCCAATGACGGGTTGCGCGGGCTGCCAGTCAAGGCGATGAGCGCCAACCTCCAGGGAATGATCGACGCCAGCCGCCAGGCCGGCGCCAAAATCCTGCTGATCGGCATGCGCATGCCGCCGAATTACGGTCCAGCTTATACGGCCGCCTTCGAAGGCACCTACCGGGAACTGGCCAAGGCCAACCAGACTCGCCTCGTCCCCTTCCTGATGCAGGGCTTTGCCGACCGCCCAGACCACTTCCAGCAGGACGGCATCCATCCTATCGCCGCCGCCCAGCCGCTTATCGCCGATACCGTCTGGCAGGAACTCCGCCCACTACTCCGCTGAGCAGGCCCCTTTACGCCCCTCCCGGCGGCAGCCGCAATGAAGGCGCATGCCCCTTCACGGCACAAATCCGCTGAATGACTGCCGGCTTCGGTGCGCTCACCTCCCCCTGCTCATACGCCAGGACCGTACATGAGCCAGCAACCCGCTCAAAGAGCTCATGAGAGCGCAACAGGAAATCCGGGTTGCTTGGCTTTCCAAAGCGCTCGTTACCGATCATGAAGGTTTCGTAGATCAGCACCCCGCCATGGGCGAGTGCTGTCAGCAACAGCGGAAACCGCTGCCGAAACAGATAGTTGGTGACCACGATCGCATCGAACTGACGCCCTTCGTAAGGCCAAGCCCCCCCCTCCAGATCCGCCTCCCGGAGGGTGATATGAGGCACTGCGGCGAGCAACTCTAGCGCCACCGCGTCGCGATCCACAGCCTCAACCCGGAATCCACGGCCAGCCAGCCAGCGGGCATGACGCCCACTGCCACATGCAAGGTCAAGAACCTCCCCGCCAGCCGCAATCAGGGGGGCAAAACGCGTCACCCACGGCGACGGCGTCAAGGCGGACATCTGACGCATCATTTTCAAGACTCCGTGCCGACGCGCCTCCGCGGTCGGCATTCACTGAATTCTCATCACTCAAGGCGGCGGTTCGTGCCCGCCAACCACAACTCCGTACGCCCGATTCTAAGCCGACGACAGCTCCGACCCACAAGCGGCCTCCAAGGTTCGCACTCCCCAAAATGAAAAAGGGCGCATGCGCGCCCTTTTTCACACTACGAGTCAGCCTTAATTACTGCTGAGCTTGCTCGTTCAGCAGAGCCTTCATGGACAGACGCACACGGCCCTTTTCATCGGTCTCGAGCACCTTCACGCGGACGACCTGACCTTCCTTGAGGTAGTCGGACACGGCATTGACGCGCTCGTTGGCGATCTGGGAAACGTGCAGCAGGCCATCACGACCCGGCAGAATGTTGATGATCGCACCGAAATCGAGGATGCGGACCACCGGACCTTCGTAGACCTTGCCCACTTCGACTTCCGCGGTGATCTCTTCGATACGCTTCTTGGCCTCCTGGGCGCCTTCGGCGCTGACGGAGGAGATCGTCACGTTGCCGTCGTCGGTGATCTCGATGACGGTGCCGGTTTCTTCCTGCAGACCACGAATCACAGCGCCGCCCTTGCCGATCACGTCGCGGATCTTCTCGGGGTTGATCTTCAGCGTGATCATGCGCGGTGCGAAGGTGGACACCTCGCCACGCGCTTCGCCCAGCGCGCTCTTCATCAGACCGAGGATGTGCATGCGGCCTTCCTTGGCCTGGGCCAGCGCGACCTGCATGATCTCCTTGGTGATGCCGAGGATCTTGATGTCCATCTGCAGCGCAGTCACACCCTTCTCGGTACCGGCGACCTTGAAGTCCATGTCGCCGAGGTGGTCTTCGTCACCCAGGATGTCGGTCAGAACGGCGAAACGGCCGCCGTCCTTGATGAGGCCCATAGCAATGCCCGCCACCGGCGCCGTCAGCGGCACACCCGCGTCCATCATGGCCAGGGAGCCACCACAGACGGAGGCCATGGAGCTGGAGCCGTTGGATTCGGTGATTTCGGACACCACACGGACGGTGTAGCTGAAATCGTCCTTGCCCGGCAGCACCGCAGCCAGCGCACGCTTGGCCAGACGGCCATGGCCGATCTCGCGACGCTTCGGGGAGCCGAAACGACCGCACTCACCGGTGGAGAACGGCGGGAAGTTGTAGTGCAGCATGAAGCGCTCGCGGTATTCGCCAGCCACCGCATCAATGATCTGCTCGTCGCGGCCGGTGCCGAGGGTGGTGACCACCAGCGCCTGGGTTTCGCCACGGGTGAACAGCGCGGAACCGTGGGTGCGCGGCAGCACGCCCACGCGGATATCGATCGGGCGTACGGTGCGAGTGTCGCGACCATCGATACGCGGCTCGCCGCTGAGGATACGGCCGCGAACAACCTTGGCTTCAAGGTCGAAGATGATGTTGTTGACGGTGTTCGCGTCGAACTCCACGCCTTCGGCGGTCAGCGCGGCGTGCACTTCGGTACCAATGGCGGACAGCTGCGCGGAACGGGCCTGCTTCGCGGTAATGCGGAAGGCTTCCTCGATCTTGGCGCCGGCGATCTCGGTCACGCGGGCAATCAGCGCCTCGTTCTTGGCGGGAGCCTGCCAGTCCCACTCGGGCTTGCCAGCCACATCGACCAGCTCGTTGATCGCGTTGATCGCGGCCTGCATCTGGGTATGACCAAACACCACACCACCCAGCATCACGTCTTCCGGCAGTTCCAGCGCTTCGGATTCAACCATCAGCACGGCGCTTTCGGTACCGGCCACCACCAGGTTCATCTGGCTGGTTTCCAGCTGAGAAGCGGTCGGATTAAGGATGTACTCGCCGTTCAGGTAGCCGACGCGACAGGCGCCGATCGGGCCTGCGAACGGAATGCCGGCGATCGCCAGCGCAGCAGAGGCGGCGATCATGGCCGGGATGTCCGCATCCACTTCGGGATTCAGGGATACGACCTGAGCAATGACCTGCACTTCGTTGTAGAAGCCATCCGGGAAGAGCGGACGGATCGGACGGTCGATCAGGCGGGAGGTCAGCGTTTCCTTCTCGGTGGGACGGCCTTCACGCTTGAAGAAGCCACCGGGGATACGGCCTGCGGAATAGAACTTCTCGACGTAATCGACGGTAAGGGGGAAGAAATCCTGGCCCGGCTTGGCGTTCTTGGCCGCCACTACGGTCGCCAGCACGACGGTGTCGTCCATATTGACGAGCACAGCACCGTGGGCCTGACGGGCGATCTCGCCGGTCTCCAGGGTCACGGTATGGGAGCCGTAGGTGAAACTTTTCTTGATTGCGTTAGGCAAAGGATGTCCTTTCATTCAATCGGCTGGCGGCAAACCACAACCGCACGCGTAGCCGAGGTAACGCGCCGTTCTCTATGGCGCACAGATGTGACAAAGCCGGCGAAGCCACTCGGACTTGCACCGGCTGTGCCCATGATCAAACCCGCGCAAGATGCGCAAGGAATGTCACGTTCAGTAACGAAGCTACGTCTATCCGCTTACTTGCGCAGACCAAGGCGGCCGATCAGCTCACGATAGCTGTCGACGTTCTTGCGCTTCAGGTAGTCGAGGAGCTTGCGACGCTGGCTCACCATCATCAGCAGGCCGCGACGGGAATGGTGGTCCTTGACGTTAACCTTGAAGTGGCCGGTCAGATCGTTGATGCGGGCGGTAAGCAGAGCGACTTGCACTTCCGGAGAACCGGTATCGCCCTTGGCGCGCTGGTAGTCGCCAACGATTTGCGCTTTTTGTTCAGTGGAGATTGCCATTGTTTAACTCGGTTAGATTTAGCCTTGCGAAGCGCGCGATTATATCGAACGCAAGCGGGATTACTCAAGAAATTTCATTGGGTGCCTGTTGACATCAGACGGGTTGGCACCAACACACCGCCTTCGGTGAGCGTTCCCACACCGAGAAAACGCTCGTCATGATAAACACGGAACAGGGCACCCTCGGCGCCCTCTTCCACCTTGACCGACTGGCCATGAGTAAAACTGCGCATGCGGGTCTCGTCCAGCATCTGCACGGCCATATGCTCCAGCAGGGTATCGACCGGCGCCAGGCGAGCATCCCGCTCTTCCAGCGAGAGCGCCTCGAAGTCAGCCAGCGGCGTCGCCACATCCAGCGCGAAAGGACCGATATGCGTGCGGCGCAACGCCGTCAGATGGGCGCCACACCCAAGCATGGCACCCAAGTCGGAAGCCAAGGTGCGCACGTAGGTTCCCTTGCTGCACCTCACCCGAACGTACACGCTGTCGCCGTCTCGCCCCAGACACTCGAAGCGATGGATCGTTACCTTGCGTGGCTCGCGGGGAATCTCAACCCCGGCCCGCGCATACTCGTACAAAGCCTTGCCGTGGTGCTTGAGGGCCGAATACATCGGCGGTACCTGCTCAATGCCACCACGCAGACGCGCCATGGCCGCTTCGATTTCGGCATCAGACACGTGGACCTCCGAGCGGGCAAGCACCTCACCTTCCGCATCAGCCGTCGTGGTGGTGACGCCAAGCAGCACCGTCGCATCGTACCCCTTGTCGGCGTCGAGCAGGGTCTGGGAAAACTTCGTCGCCTCCCCGAAGGTCAGTGGCAGCAGGCCGCTCGCCATGGGGTCAAGCGTACCTGTATGACCAGCCTTCGCGGCGTTCAGCAGGCGTCGTGCCTTCTGCAGCGCATGGTTGGACGTCAGGCCGACGGGCTTGTCGAGAAACAGCACGCCGTCAACGACACGCCGCTGGATGCGACGCTGGGGAGTTGTAGCCAAGCAGGAAATCCCAAAAAAAGCGGCAGCGCAGAACGCGCTGCCGACAGTGTCAGGCGGCCGGATCGGACTTGTCGTCACCCTCCGGCACCTCATCGGTCTCGGAAGCAAACTGGCGATCTGTCTCGATGGCCTTGTCGATCAAGGCCGAAATCCGGTTGCCGGTTTCGACGGAAGGATCGTAGTGGAAGTGCAGCTCAGGCAGGGTATGGATACGCACCCGGCGCCCCAGCTCGCGACGAAGGAAGCTGCTGGCACGACGCAGCCCCTTCAGAATTTCTTCGAGCCCTTCCTGTCCCTTCATCGAGGTGAAGAACACCTTCGCATGGGCATAGTCGGGGGTGATCTCCACGTCGGTGAGCGTAATGAAACCGACGCGGGGATCCTTCACTTCCAGGCGGATCAGCTCGGCCAGCTCACGGCGGATCTGCTCTGCCACGCGCTGCCCACGGGAAAACTCCTTCGGCATGGCTTACAGCGTCCGGGCGATTTCCTGGATCTCGAAGATCTCGAGCTGGTCGCCTTCCTGAAGATCGTTGAAATTACGGACCTGCAGGCCGCACTCGTAGCCGAACTTGACTTCCTTGACGTCGTCCTTGAAACGCTTGAGCGATTCGAGTTCGCCGCTGTGGATAACCACGTGGTTGCGCAGTACGCGGACCAGCGAATTGCGCTTGACCAGGCCCTCCAGCACGTAACAACCCGCAATGGTGCCGACCTTGGAGATCGTGAAGACCTGACGGACCTCGACCATACCCAGGACCTGCTCGCGCTTCTCGGGGGCCAGCATGCCGGACAGCGCGCTCTTCACCTCATCAACGGCATCGTAGATGATGTTGTAGTAGCGCAGATCGACGCCGAAGGTCTCGGCCAGCTTGCGGGCATTGGCATCGGCACGGATGTTGAAGCCGATGATGACAGCGCCAGAAGCCTGAGCCAGGTTGACGTCGGATTCGCTGATCGCACCGACACCGCCGTGGATGACCTGAACGCGGACTTCGTCGGTGGACAGCTTGATCAACGAGTGGGCCAGCGCCTCCTGGGAGCCCTGCACGTCTGCCTTGATGATCAGCGGCAGGGTCTTGACCTCGCCCTCGCCCATCTGCTCGAACATGCTCTCCAGCTTGGCGGCCTGCTGCTTCGCCAGCTTCACGTCGCGGAACTTGCCTTGACGGAACAGGGCGATTTCACGCGCCTTGCGCTCGTCAGCCAGCGCCACGACCTCATCACCGGCACCCGGGACTTCGGACAAACCGAGAATCTCGACCGGAATGGACGGGCCGGCTTCTTCAATGGGCTTGCCGTTCTCGTCGAGCATGGCACGGACGCGACCAAAGGTCGCACCAGCCAGCAGCACATCACCGCGACGCAGGGTACCGGACTGAACCAGCAGCGTGGCCACCGGGCCGCGGCCCTTGTCGAGTCGCGCTTCGATGATCAGGCCCTTGGCCATGGACTCCTTCGGAGCCTTCAGCTCAAGCACTTCGGCCTGCAGCAGGATGGCTTCGAGCAGGTCGTCGATGCCATGGCCCGTCTTGGCCGAAACCTCAACGAACATGGTGTCGCCACCATAGGCTTCCGGCACCACGCCCTCAGCGATCAGTTCCTGACGCACGCGCTCGGGATTTGCGCCCGGCTTGTCGATCTTGTTGACCGCCACGATCAGCGGCACTTCCGCTGCCTTGGCGTGGTGGATTGCCTCCTTGGTCTGAGGCATCACACCGTCATCAGCGGCGACAACCAGCACCACCAAGTCGGTAGCCTTGGCACCACGGGCACGCATGGCCGTAAAGGCCTCGTGACCCGGGGTGTCCAGGAAGGTCACCATGCCACGCTCGGTTTCCACGTGGTAGGCGCCGATGTGCTGGGTAATACCCCCCGCCTCACCCGCAGCCACCTTGGCGCGCCGAATGTAGTCGAGCAACGAGGTTTTGCCGTGGTCGACGTGACCCATCACGGTCACAACCGGGGCGCGAGGCTCCAGCGCGACATCCTTGTGCTCCGCGTTTTCCTCGAGGAAGGCATCAGGATCGTCCAGCTTGGCCGCCAGCGCCTTATGACCCATTTCCTCGACGATGATCATCGCCGTATCCTGGTCGAGCACCTGATTGATGGTGACCATCGTGCCCATCTTCATCAAGGCCTTGATGACCTCGGTAGCCTTCACCGCCATCTTGTGGGCGAGATCGGCAACCGAAATGGTCTCGGGCACGTGCACTTCACGCACGATCGGCTCAGTCGGTGCGACAAAGCTCTGGGTATCTTGCTGACGCCCGCCATTGCGGCCACCACCGCGGCCACCACCACGCCAGCCGCCAGCACCGCCAGTGGTATCACCACGGGTCTTGATGCCCGCACCACGGCGCTTGGAGTCGGTAGCGGCTTCCTTGACAGCGACCTTCTTGCCATCCTTGCCGCGGCCGCTCTTGTCCTCCGCCTTGGCCGGCTTGTGCAACGTACCCGACTTGGACGCTGCATCGCCTTCGACCTTGGCCTTTTCGGCTGCGGCCTGGCGCTGCTTTTCGTCTTCGGCGCGCTGCAGCATCGCGGCACGGGCACGGGCTTCACGCTCCTGCTTTTCCTTCAGGTCGGCAGCCTGGCGGGCAGCCAGTTCGGCACTCCGCTGAGCTTCACGCTCGCGGGCAGCCTTTTCTTCGGGCGAGAGGATCGAGCCAACGACCACTCGGCGCACCGGACGCTGCGGAGCCGGATCCTTAGCGGGCGCCGCCGGCGCCGCTTCGCGCACTTCTGGAGCGGCAGCTTCGGCGACGGGCGCAGGCGCCACGGCCTCGACGACGGGCTCGGGTGCGGGAGTCGGCTCGGGTTCCGGCTCAGGCTCAGGCTCGGGTTCCGGCTCGGGAGCAACTTCCACGACCGGTTCCGGCACGGGCTCAGGAGTCGACTCCACTTCCGCCACCGCCTGTTCGGCGAGCACTTCGAGTTCGGGAACGACAACCTGCTCTGCAGCATCAGCCGATTCGGCCGCCGCCGCTGCCGTTGCGGTCTCGGGCACCAGCGTCTCGTCACGCTTCACGAAGACGCGCTTCTTGCGCACTTCGACCTGCACGGTACGCGCACGCCCGGTAGAGTCGGTCGCCTTGATCTCGCTGGTCTGCTTGCGAGTCAGGGTGATCTTCGCCTTCGACGCCGAATCACCGTGGGCGCGACGGAGAAAATCGAGAAGACGATTCTTGTCTTGCTCGGAGAGCAGATCGGTTTCCTTCGCCTTGTCTACGCCAGCCTTCTGCAACTGCTCGAGCAACACGGAGGCCGGCATCTTAAGTTCGCCGGCAAATTGTGTAACGGTTGTCTGTCCCATCTTGATGAACCTCCGGGTATTACTCGAACCAGTGCGCGCGCGCCTTGGTAATCAGATTCTTCGCCCGCTCTTCGTCCAGCCCCGACATTTCCATCAGTTCATCCACTGCCAGATCGGCCAACTCATCACGGGTATGCACACCGCCCTGGGCCAGCTTGGCTGCCAGGGGCTTGTCCATCCCCTCCAACCCCAGCATGTCCTCAGCGACGGACTCCAACTGCTCTTCGGTCACGATGGCTTCGGTCAGGAGCACATTACGAGCGCGATTGCGCAGCTCATTGACCGTGTCTTCGTCGAACGACTCGATTTCCAGCATTTCAGCCAGCGGCACGTAGGCGATCTCCTCGAGGGACGAAAAACCTTCGTCGATCAGGATGTCGGCCACTTCCTCGTCCACGTCCAGCTTGGAAATGAACAACTGGCGAACCGTGCTGTGCTCAGCCTCGGACTTCCGCTCCGATTCAGCTTCGGTCATCAGGTTGATGGTCCAGCCAGTCAACTCGGAAGCCAGCTTCACATTTTGGCCGTTGCGCCCGATGGCGATAGCCAGATTGTTCTCATCGACGACCACATCCATCGCGTGGGCTTCCTCGTCAACGACGATCGATGACACCTCCGCGGGTTGCAGCGCGCCGATAACAAACTGGGCCGGTTCGGGCGACCACAGCACGATGTCGATGTTTTCACCGCCGATCTCGTTGCGGACCGCCGTCACGCGCGAACCGCGCAGGCCAACGCAGGTGCCGATTGGATCGATGCGGGGATCGTTGGACTTTACGCCGATCTTGGCGCGCAGGCCGGGATCACGAGCGCAAGCCTTGATCTCGAGCAAGCCGTCGTCGATCTCCGGCACTTCGAGCTCGAACAGCCGGATCACGAATTCGGGCGCAGTACGCGACAGGATCAGCTGCGGACCACGAGCACCGCGGTCGATACGAAGCAGATAAGCCTTGACCCGGTCGCCAACACGCAGATTTTCCTTGGGAATCATCTGGTCACGGGGCAGCACTGCCTCCAGACGACCCACTTCGATGATAGCGTTACCACGCTCCATGCGCTTGATGGCGCCGGAGATGATGAACTCCTTACGTTCCAGGAAGTCGCTGAGGATCTGCTCGCGCTCGGCATCGCGCACCTTCTGCAGGATGACCTGCTTGGCAGCCTGTGCACCGATGCGGCCAAAGTCGATGGGCTCCAGAGCCTCCTCGACATAGTCACCCACCTGGATTTCCGGGTACTCTTCACGGGCGTCGATCAGACCCATCTGGGCCTCGTCATTGTCCACATCCTCATCGGGCAGCACCTGCCAGCGACGGAAGGACTCGTAATCGCCGGTTTCCCGGTCGATGGACACACGCACGTCGGCTTCGTCGTGAATACGCTTCTTGGTTGCCTGAGCGAGCGCGGATTCCAGCGCAGAGAAAACGATTTCCTTCGAAACGTTCTTCTCGCGGGCCAGCGCGTCAACCAACAGCAAAATTTCGCGGCTCATACCTGCAAACCTCCAAATCCCTTAAAACCTGGGTACCAGGCGGGCCTTTTCAATTTCTTCAAACGGGATCTCCATCAACCCCTTTTCCGTCTCGATGACGACGGCGCCATCCTTCAGACCTTGCAACACGCCGGCAAAATTGCGCTGATTGGCGATCGGCATGCTCAGCCGCAACTGCACATCCTGCCCGGCAAAACGTTCAAAGTCGGCAGGCTTCTTGAGAGCGCGATCCAATCCGGGCGAGGACACCTCGAGACGGTCGTAATCGATATTCTCGACCTCAAAAATCCGGGTCAGCTGATTGCTCACAGTGGCACAGTCATCCACCGTGATTCCATTCGGCGAATCAATGAACACCCGCATCAGGCGCCCACGGGGCGAGGTTTCGAAGTCGACCAGCTCATAGCCAAGGCCTTCCGCGGTCTGTTCGATAAGTTTCAGCAACTCCATTTCCTAGCCCACAAATGAAAAATGGGCGAAACGCCCATCCCTGTTTAAATTCGACCGGATGTCGGTTCTTTCGAACCGGTAAAACGAAAGGAGTATACCAGCCCGCCGAAGCGGGCGCAATTTCAACTCTACGTCAACGGGACGAAGGCGCCTGGCGGCGGGGCTGGCGAACCGGCTTGCGCCCCTTGCCCCCCGCATCAACGGGCTTCGGCAGGCCGGCCAGTGCACAAACATCCGCCACCGGCATGTCTTCCCACATGCCACGTTTGAGTCGCGACGGCAGCACAACCGGACCGTAACGAACCCGCATCAGGCGACTGACCGTCAGGCCAAGAGCCTCGAACATCCGCCGCACTTCCCTGTTGCGACCTTCCGACAAGGTCACCCGATACCAGTGGTTGGCACCCTCACCACCTGCGTCGAGCAGGGTGTTGAACTTGGCCGGACCATCCTCCAGTTCGATCCCATCCAGCAGCGCACTCCGCTGCGCTTCGTCGAGTTCGCCGAGAATACGCACTGCGTACTCACGATCAAGCTCGTAGCGTGGGTGCATCAACTTGTTCGCGAGGTCACCGTCATTGACGAACAGCAGAAGCCCGGAGGTGTTGAAGTCCAGCCGGCCGACCGCGATCCAGCGCCCCTTGCGCAGCACCGGCAGATGGTCGAACACCGTCGGCCGACCTTCCGGATCATCCCGGGAAACGATTTCCCCTTCCGGCTTGTGGTAAAGCACCACGCGCGGAATCCGCGGCGCAAAGCGCAAGGGCATCAGCTTGCCATTGACGCGCACCCGATCTCCCGGCCCGACCTTCTGCCCCACATCGGCAGGCTCGCCATTGACGGAGATGCGGCCAGCAACGATCCACTCCTCGATCTCGCGGCGGGACCCCACTCCAGCAGCCGCCAGCACCTTGTGCAGGCGCTGCGGTTCGGTATAGGTCGTGTCCTGGGGTTTGCGGCGCCGCTCCCCCTCCTGTTGCGGCAGCAGTTCGCTACTCGCCAGCGGATAGGTATCAGCAGCGCCTGGAGCGGAACGCCGACCGCGCCAGCTCCCGCGCGCACCGCCGAGGTCGCTCAAGCCAATAGCCGAGGCATTGCTCTTCGGTTGGCGCCCGCCATCTTGCTCGGACTCACTCCGGGCGCGCCGTGGCGCCTCCGTGGAAGGCCCGCGCCCTCGACGCCCACCTGCAGGCGAGCCGTCCGGCGCTCCCGCCGGACGGCCAGCAGCCCCCGGCTTGCCGGTCTTGGGCCTAAACGGCCGGTTCTTCGGTTTTTGGGAGGTCGACAAGATCCATGATCCTTTCGATTTCAGTCAGCGGAGGCAGCTCGGTGAGACTTCTCAAACCGAGATCCTCCAGGAATTTTCTGGTCGTGGCGTACAAGCCGGGCCGCCCTGGCGTATCCCGGTACCCCACCACGTCCACCCACCCTCGGGATTCGAGGGTCTTCAATACACTGCTCGACACCATGACACCGCGAATATCCTCAATGTCGCCGCGTGTCACCGGTTGCCGGTAGGCGATGATTGCCAGTGTTTCCAGCACCGCCCGGGAGTACTTGGGCGGCCGTTCCTGCTTAAGCCGATCGAGGTACACCTGGAATTCCAGCCGGGTCTGAAACCGCCAGCCACCGGCGGTCTGCACCAGCTCCACGCCACGTCCCTGCCAAGCTTCCACCAGTTCAGCCAACAAGCGGCGGATCATGTCCGCCCCCGGATCCGGCTCAAACAGTTGCCTCAGCTCGCTTATCCGCAAAGGCGACGTTGCTGCCAGCAAAGCCGTTTCAAGCACCAGCTTGAAGTCCTCAGGCGTCTTCACGCTCACTATAGGCACGCTTCACGTAAATCGGCGCAAAGGCCTCGTTCTGGGTCACCACCACCAGGCGCTCCTTTACCAATTCAAGTGTCGCCAGAAAACTGACCACCAGTCCCGCGACACCCAGCCCAGGATCGAACAGGGATTCAAATACAACAAATGCGTCGTCCTGCAACTTGCGCAGGATCAAGCTCATGTGCTCGCGCACCGACAGCTCTTCCCGCTGGATCGTGTGATTCCGACGCAAGCGACTCTGCCGGGCGATCTTTAGCCAAGCCAGCTGCAGGTCATGCAAACTCACTTCGGGCAGGCGCTCAATGACTTTCTCGGCCACGAACACACCCACCCACTCGAAATCGCGCTCCACCCGCGGCATGGCGTCCAGCCTCACGGCCGCCACCTTGACCTGCTCGTACTCAAGCAGCCGGCGCACCAACTCCGCCCGCGGATCAATCTCTTCCGCCTCATCCTCCCGCGGAGGCCGGGGCAGCAGCATCCGCGACTTGATCTCCAGCAGCGTCGCCGCCATCAACAAGTAGTCGGCCGCGAGCTCCAGGTTGTGCTGGCGCATCGCCTCCACATATTCCAGATACTGAGCCGTCAACGGCACCATCGGAATGTCGAGGACGTTGATGTTGGCCTTGCGGATCAGGTACAGCAGCAGATCCAGCGGCCCCTCGAAGGCCTCGAGGATAACCTCGAGGGCATCGGGTGGAATGTACAGATCCTTGGGGAGGGCGAAGATCGGCTGGCCATACATCCGGCCAATCACCCCTTCCAGGGGGTCCGCGACAAGCGCCAGATCGAGCGGCGCGCTCAGCTCCCCGCCCATGCTGTGCACCTTAGCACGCCGGGGATACGCCCCCCAAGCCAGCCGCAGCCCCGCTTCGGCACCACCATCAGCTGTAGCTCAAGCCCATTGAATCGCGTACTTCGCGCATAGTCTCCTGGGCCAGCTTGCGAGCCTTGTCGCAACCGTCGGCAACAATGGCACGCACCAGCGAAGGATCGTCCAGATAGGGCTGGGCACGCTCGCGCATCACCTCCTGCTCCTTCAGCACCGCGTCGATGACCGGTTGCTTGCACTCGATGCAGCCGATGCCGGCGCTGGTGCATCCCTCGGTCACCCAATTGCGGGTCACATCGTCGGAGTAGATCACATGGAACTGCCACACCGGGCACTTCTCCGGATTACCGGGGTCGGTGCGCCGCACGCGCGCCGGATCAGTCTGCATGGTGCGGATCTTCTTGGACACCGAATCGGTTTCCTCACGCAGGAAAATCGTGTTCCCATAGGACTTGGACATCTTCTGTCCATCCAGGCCGGGCATCCGCGAAGCCTCGGTGAGGAGCGCATCGGGCTCAACAAGGATCACCTTGCCGCTACCTTCCAGATAACCGTACAGCCGCTCCCGGTCACCCAGCGACAGGTTCTGGGTCTCCTCCAGCAAGGCCTTGCCGAGGGCCAGACCTTCCTCGTCACCATTCTGCTGGAAGCGGGTACGGAATTCTTCGTACAGCTTGGCACGCTTGGAACCCAGCTTCTTGACCGCCTCCTTGGCCTTTTCCTCGAAGCCGGGCTCACGGCCATACATATGATTGAAACGACGGGCCAGCTCGCGCGTGAATTCCACGTGGGGCAGCTGGTCCTCGCCAACCGGCACCTTGTCGGCGCGGTAGATCAGGATATCGGCGCTCATCAGCAGCGGATAGCCGAGGAAGCCGTAGGTGGACAGATCCTTGTGCACCAGCTTCTCCTGCTGGTCCTTGTAAGTCGGCACCCGCTCCAGCCAGCCCAGCGGTGTCATCATCGACATCAGCAAATGCAGCTCGGCATGCTCGGGCACACGGGACTGGATGAAGATCGTCGCTTGGGACGGATCGACACCTGCCGCCAGCCAGTCGACGATCATGTCCCACACGCTGTTTTCGATGCCACGGGGATTGTCGTAATCAGTGGTCAGCGCATGCCAGTCGGCCGCGAAGAACAGGCAGGGATACTCGGCCTGCAGCTTGACCCAGTTTTTCAGCACACCGTGGTAGTGGCCGAGGTGGAGTCGCCCGGTTGGGCGCATGCCGGAAAGGACGCGTTCAGCGAACATGGGATATCAGAGTCCAAAAACGATTGCGATAGCAAAACGGAACAGGGCCACAAGCGGCCCGAGAATGTCGCCAAGGATACCGGTGAATAGCAACAACAGCAGGATCGGGAAACCATAGGGTTCGATCTGCGCAAACTTGTACGCTGATCGCGCCGGCAGCAGGCTGACCATGATCCGGCCGCCATCCAGCGGCGGCAGCGGAAGCAGGTTCAGGAACATCAGCACCGCGTTGATCTGAATGCCCGCATCGGCCATTTTTGCCATTGGCAACGCATAGACGTTTTCAGGCGCAGTCACCGCCAACCTGAAGAGCAGCGCCCAGCCCAGCACCATCGCCAGATTCGCCAGCGGCCCAGCCGCCGCGACCCACAGCATGTCTGCCTTCGGATTGCGCAGTCGCCCGAAGTTGACCGGCACCGGCTTGGCCCAGCCGAAGAGCATCGGCGAACCACCCGCCAACGCACTCACCGCAACGATCAATCCCGGCACCAGAACCGTCCCAACCGGATCAATGTGCCGCAGGGGATTCAAGCTGATCCGCCCGGCCAACTCCGCCGTCGCATCACCAAAGTGACGTGCCGCGTAGCCGTGCGCAGCTTCATGCAGCGTAATGGCGAACAGAACGGGCAAGGCCCAGATGGTCAGGGTGGAAATCAGTTCTTGCATGGTTCAGAACGCCAACGGCCGGCGATTCTATCAGAGCCGGACGCCGTCACCGGCCCCGCACACACGGCAAGGTCGGAACCCGGCTCCCGCCCACGACTCACAGACCGAAGGGCTCAAGACTGCCCCGCCCTTCGCGCACCAGTTCCGGCGCCCCGCTGGTCAGGTCGATGACCGTCGTCGCCTCCCCACGACAGGCGCCCGCCTCGATCACCAAATCGACATCCTTCTCGAGTCGGTCGCGGATCTCCTCGGCATCGGTCAGCGGATGCTCCTCGTCGGGCAGCAGCAAGGTCGAACTCAGCATCGGTTCTCCCAACTCAGCCAGCAGCGCCGACACCACGGGATGATCCGGAATGCGGATGCCGATCGTCTTCCGCTTAGGGTGAAGAACCCGGCGCGGCAATTCCTTCGTACCTTCAAGAATGAAGGTATAGGGCCCTGGCGTAGTGGCCTTGAGCAGACGGTACTGGGTGTTATCTACGCGGGCATAGGTGGCGATTTCCGACAGGTCACGGCACAGCAGCGTGAACTGGTGACGCTCGTCCACGTCGCGAATGCGTCGGATACGAGCCAGCAGCGGGCTGTCGCCAGTGCGCCCACCGAGGGCGTAGGCGGAATCGGTGGGAAAGGCGATGAGACCGCCATCCCGCATGATCTGCGCGGCCTGCTTGATCAGCCGCTGCTGGGGTTGTTCAGGGTGAACAGAAAAGAACTGAGCCATGATTCAGACTAGGACAATGAGATTTACTGCAGGCGCGTCCACACCGGAGTGAGGTCAGGAGGCAGAGGGGGGGCACGCCCCAGATCAATAGGGCTGTCTTCCGGCCCATGAAAGTCGGAAGCCCGCGATGCCAGCAGACCGAACTTCCGGGCGAGGCGCGCGAAGGCCAACACCTGCCCACCATCGTGAGCACCGCACGACACCTCCACGGCATCTCCCCCCTGGTCGCGGAAGGTCTCGAGCAAGATATCCATCTCCGCATGGCTCAGGCGATAGCGCCCCGGGTGCGCGATCACCGCCAATCCGCCAGCGCCCTTGATCCAGCCGAGGGCATCTTCCAGCGTAGCCCACACGTGCTCCACATAGCCCGGTTTGCCGCGGGCCAGATAGTGCAGGAATACGTCATGGACGTTCTTGGCACAACCTTTCTCGACAAGGAAGCGGGCAAAATGGGCTCGACTTAACAGCGCTGGATTGCCGGCGTAGGCGAGCGCACCTTCAAGTGCCCCAGGAATACCGATCCGCTCCAGTTCGGCAGCGATGCGCGCAGCACGGCCGTCCCGCCCGCCGCGCACCTGGGCCAGCCCCGCGATGAGTGCCGAGTTGGCGGGGTCGATGCCAAGCCCCACAATATGCAACGTCTGGTCCAGCCAGGACACCGATATCTCCACGCCAGGCACGAAACGCAGGCCGATTTCACGAGCCTCGGTCTCAGCTTCGTCAAGCCCCAGCAATTCGTCGTGGTCAGTCAGCGCAAGGAGGTCCACACCATTGGCCTTGGCGCGGCGAATAACGTCCGCCGGCGCCAGCGTGCCGTCGGACGCAGTGGAGTGACAATGCAGATCGGCGTTAAGAGCATTCATGGCTTGTTCGACAACAAAAAGGTCTCGATGATCCGCGCGACGAGTTCCGGCTGATCATGGTGCAGGTTGTGGCCGGAGTCGGAAATCTCGACCTCCTGAAAGGACCGGAAGCAGGCCTTGCCTTCCGCATGAGCCACATCGCTGACGCCGAGCCGATGGCGAAGAACGGGGTCGGCCGGCTCGACCCACAGGGTCGCAGCGGTCACGCGACGCCAGCATGCAAGAACTTCTGTCCTGCGATAAGGAATCGGATTGACCCGGCGATGGGCAGGGTCTCCCGCCATTCGGATACCACCCGCGCCATCAGGCTCGCCAAGGTGTCGGGCCAGGAACTCAGCCCTTTCCGGCGTGAGTCGTGGGTTGTCCGCCTGCAGCCTAGCAGCCAGCGCCTCCCGGTTAGGATAGCCGCGAAAGGTAGAGAGGTGCTCAAGCTGCGACAACCATTTTTCCATCCGCCCCGGCGCATCGTCCGCCCGGCTGTCTGCCAGGCCGAAGGCATCGAGAGCGATGAGCAAGGCGACCCGGCCAGGCCGAACGCCCGCATACTGGCAGGCGACATTGCCACCAAGACTATGGCCAATGAGATTGACCGGCTGATCAGGAGAAACGATGCGCAAGATCGCGTCTAAGTCGGCCAGATAGTCCGGATACCAATAGGCATCGCCCCCCGACCATTCCGTCTCCCCGAAACCGCGCCAGTCCGGGGCGATCACATGCCACTCGGCCTGCAACGCATCGACGATGAACTGGAAGGAGGCGGACACATCCATCCAGCCATGCAGAATGACGAGCTTGGGAGCGCCCTCGCGCCCCCATTCGCGCAGGTGGTAGCGCAGGCCGCGAATGCCGACGAAACGGCTTCTGGAAGGGATCATCTTTAATAGTGTATCAGACCCTTGTCGCGCCTCGCCCTCGATGGTAAGGTGCGCGCCGTCGTGTGGGAGAGCGTTCGCTGGCCTATTGCCGCGAACCGCCGAAGGCGCAACCCCCGGAACCGCTCAGGCAAAAGGACCGCCGACGAATCAAGAATCTGGAGAGCGATGCGGCCTGCCCAATGCGCAGGCCGCATCCACCGAAGGGGCACGCAGAGGGTCAAGACCGCTGCAATCTCTCAGGTACAAAGGACAGATGGGGCCGAGGCGAATTCACGTCGCATCGGCCCCTTTGCTTTTCTACACTGGAACGATTGTCACGGAGAGCCCCATGGCCCAACAAACCCCGCTTCACGCCTCCCATATTGCCGCCGGCGCCCGCATGGTCGATTTTGCCGGCTGGGACATGCCCGTTAATTACGGCTCGCAGATCGAGGAACACCACGCGGTGCGCCGCGACGCCGGCATGTTCGACGTCTCCCACATGCTTGCCCTCGACCTGGAGGGAGCCGACGCCAAGGCTTTCCTGCGCGGCCTGATCGCCAACGATGTGGCCAAGCTCACCGAACCCGGCAAGGCGCTGTACTCCTGCATGCTCAACGAACAGGGTGGCGTCATCGACGACCTGATCGTCTATTTCCTGTCCGACACGAGCTACCGCATCGTCGTCAATGCTGGTACCGCCGACAAGGACGTGGCATGGATGCAGCAGCGTCTGGCCGCCACCGGCACGCAGGCTACGCTCGCCGTGCGCCGTGACCTGGCGATGATCGCCGTGCAAGGCCCCAACGCACGCGCCAAGACCTGGGCGGCCCTCCCCGGCGCCGAGGCTGCATCCGCCGGCCTCAAAGTGTTCCAGGCCGCCGCGTTCGGCGACATCTTCATCGCCCGCACGGGCTACACCGGCGAGGATGGTTTCGAGCTGACCCTGCCGGCCACCAAGGCCGTCGCCGCCTGGGACGCCCTCGTCGCGGCTGGCGTCAAGCCCTGCGGCCTCGGCGCCCGCGACACCCTGCGCCTGGAAGCCGGCATGGCCCTCTACGGCAACGACATGGACGACTCCGTTTCCCCGCTGGATGCCGGACTGGCCTGGACGGTGGACTTCAAGGATGAAAACCGCAACTTTGTCGGCAAGGCAGCCCTCGTCGCCGACGGCGCCGGCAAGCAGACCCTCGGCCTGATCCTCGAAGACAAGGGCGTGCTGCGCTCGCACCAGAAGGTGATCACCGCCCAGGGCGAAGGCGAAACCACCAGCGGCACCTTCTCACCGACGCTGGAAAAATCCATCGCGCTGGCCCGCCTGCCCCTTGGAGTAGCGGCAGGCGACGCGGTCGAGGTCGAGATCCGCGGCAAGCGCCTCAAGGCGCGTGTGGTAAAAGCCCCCTTTGCCCGCAACGGCAAAGCGCTGGCCTGACGCCCGGCTCCGAACTTCATTCCCCAATTCTCTTCATCGACTTGAACAAGGACATACCATGAACACTCCCGCGAACCTGCGCTACACCGCCTCCCATGAATGGGTCCGCGTCGAAGCGGACGGCAGCCTCACTGTCGGCGTCACCGACCACGCCCAGGAAGCCCTCGGCGACGTGGTCTTCCTCGAGCTGCCGGAAGCCGGCCGCCTCGTGGCCAAGGAAGAGGCCATTGCCGTGATCGAGTCCGTCAAGGCTGCCTCCGACATCTACGCCCCTGTCGCCGGCGAGATCCTCGAAGCCAACCAGGCCGCCGTGGACGCCCCCGAGTCCGTCAATGCCGATGCCTACGCCGCCTGGCTGTTCAAGATCAAGCCGGCCAACCCCGCCGACGTGGACGGTCTGCTGGACGCCGCCGGCTACGAAGCCGCCATCGGCTGATCACCCCTTCGCGGGCGCGCCCGGTCGGCGCGCCCCACCCTGCTGTTGCTGTATCCCAACCCGAGTTTCTCCCATGTCGAAGACCCTTCTTTCCGCCCCGCTCGCCACGCTCGAACAGGGCGACGACTTCATTCGCCGTCATCTGGGCCCCTGTGCCAACGAGCTGCCGGCCATGCTCGCCGCCGTCGGCGTCGACTCTCTGGACACCCTGGTCGCCCAGACGGTGCCCGCAGGCATCCGCCTGCCGGCCCCGCTGGCGCTCGGCGAGCCGATGCCGGAACACGTCGCCCTCGCCAAGCTCAAGAGCATCGCCGGCAAGAACGTACTGAAGAAGTCCCTCATCGGCATGGGCTACTACGACACCATCACGCCGAAGGTCATCCTCCGCAACGTGATGGAAAACCCGGGCTGGTACACCGCCTACACGCCTTACCAGGCGGAGATCGCCCAGGGCCGACTGGAGGCGCTCCTGAATTTCCAGCAGATGGTCATCGACCTCACCGGCCTGGAGCTTGCCAACGCTTCCCTGCTCGACGAAGCCACCGCGGCAGCCGAAGCCATGGCGATGGCACGCCGTATCTCCAAGGTGAAGAGCCAGGCCTTCTTCGTGGATGAAGGCGTCTTCCCGCAGACTCTCGACGTGGTGCGCACTCGCGCCGCCTACTTCGGCTTCGAGCTGATCGTCGGCCCGGTGGCCGACGCCGCCCGCCACGAAGTCTTCGGCGCCCTGCTGCAATACCCCAATGAGCGCGGTGAAGTTGCCGACATCTCTGGCTCCATCGCTGGCCTCAAGGCCAAGGGTGCCGTCGTGGCCGTCGCCTCCGACCTGCTGGCGCTGGTACTCCTCAAGTCGCCCGGCGAATTGGGCGCTGACATCGCCCTCGGCTCGGCTCAACGCTTCGGCGTACCACTCGGGTTCGGTGGCCCCCACGCCGCGTTCTTCGCCACCCGCCAGGCTCACGTGCGCTCCATGCCGGGCCGCATCATCGGCGTATCGAAGGATGTCCGCGGCAAGACCGCCCTGCGCATGACGCTGCAGACCCGCGAACAGCACATCCGCCGCGAGAAGGCCAACTCCAACATCTGCACGTCTCAGGTGCTGCTGGCCAACATGGCCGGCATGTACGCTGTCTACCACGGCCCCGAGGGCCTTCGCACCATCGCCGCCCGCGTCCATCGCCTGGCTGCACTGCTGGCTGAAGGCCTCCAGCAGGCCGGCTTCGAACTCGCCTCCGACAGCTTCTTCGACACCCTGCAAGTAACGACCGGCGAACGCAGCGGCGCCATCTACACCGCCGCCCAGGCTGCCGGCTACAACCTGCGCCACGTGGACGGCAAGGGACTCGGTATCTCCATTGACGAGAAGACCACCCTCGCCGACATCGCTGCGCTGCTCGAAGCCTTTGGCGCCAAGGCCGACGTTGCAGCACTGGACGCCCAAGTCGCCAGCCGTGGCGGCAACCTGCCGGAAGCCCTGCTGCGCAGCGACGCCATCCTGTCCCATCCGGTGTTCAACACCCACCACACTGAGCACGAGATGCTGCGCTACCTCAAGCGCCTGCAGAACCGTGACCTGGCCCTCGACCATTCGATGATCTCCCTGGGCTCGTGCACGATGAAGCTCAACGCCACCAGCGAGATGATTCCGGTCACCTGGCCCGAGTTTGCCGACATCCATCCCTTCGCGCCGGCCGACCAGACCGCCGGCTACCTGGAGATGATCGACGGCCTCGCCGCGCAACTGCGTGAGATCACCGGCTTCGACGCCATCTGCATGCAGCCCAACTCCGGCGCGCAAGGCGAATACGCCGGCCTGGTGGCGATCCGCCGCTACCACGCGTCCCGTGGCGAACAGCACCGCAACGTATGCCTGATTCCCAAATCGGCCCACGGCACCAACCCGGCCACCGCACAGATGTGCGGCATGGACGTGGTGGTCGTCAATTGCGACGACAACGGCAACGTGGACCTGGCCGACCTGGAGGCCAAGGCCGCCCAGCACGCTGACAAGCTGGCCGCGCTGATGATCACCTACCCGTCTACCCACGGTGTTTTCGAGGAAGCCATCCGCGAGATCTGCGCCAGCGTGCACCAGCATGGCGGCCAGGTTTACATGGACGGCGCCAACCTCAACGCCCAGGTCGGTCTCACCTCCCCCGCCACCATCGGCGCGGACGTGAGCCACATGAACCTGCACAAGACCTTCTGCATCCCCCATGGCGGCGGCGGCCCGGGCATGGGTCCGATCGGCCTGAAGGCCCACCTGGCGCCGTTCATGGCCGACCATGCAGTCGCCCCGACCGGCACCGAGGACCGCCCCAACGCCGGCCAGGGCGCCGTGTCGGCCACCCAGTTTGGCTCCGCGAGCATCCTGCCAATCTCCTGGATGTACATCACGATGATGGGCGGCCGCGGCCTCAAGCGCGCCACCGAAGTGGCTATCCTCAACGCCAACTACGTGGCCAGCCAACTGAGCGCCCATTACCCTGTGCTGTACACCGGTAGCCAAGGCCGCGTCGCCCACGAGTGCATCCTCGACATCCGCCCGATCAAGGCCGTCACCGGCATCAGCGAAGTGGACATCGCCAAGCGCCTGATGGACTACGGTTTCCACGCCCCGACAATGTCCTTCCCGGTGGCTGGCACGATCATGGTCGAGCCCACCGAGTCCGAGGACAAGGGTGAGCTGGACCGCTTCATCGCCGCCATGGTGAGCATCCGCGCCGAGATCTGCGCAATCGAGGAAGGCCGCGTGCCGGCGGACAATAATCCGCTGAAGAACGCCCCCCACACTCAGGCCGATTTCCTCGGCGACTGGGATCGTCCCTACTCCCGTCAGGAAGCTGCCTTCCCGCTGCCGTGGGTCGGCGACAACAAGTTCTGGCCGAGTGTGAACCGCATTGACGACGTTTATGGCGACCGCAACCTGTTCTGTTCCTGCGTGCCGATGGACGCACTAGGCTGATGAGCGGCCAGAGCCTGGCACAGATACCGCCGGGCTCTCGTTAAAAGTCCCCTGCCCCGCGCACGAATTGCGCCGAGCAGGGCTTTTTTTGAGCCTCGCTCAGCCTCTCGCATACAATTCCAATCTGATTCGACTACTGCTGATGTCCGACTCCATGAACGCCGATCCCGCCGAACTGCAAAAATTCAGTGACCTTGCCCACCGCTGGTGGGACCCGGAGTCCGAATTCAAGCCCCTCCACCAGATCAACCCCCTCCGCCTCGACTGGATCGATGCAGCCACCGGCCTGACGGGGAAGCGCGTCGTGGACATTGGTTGCGGCGGCGGCATCCTGGCCGAGTCCATGGCGGCCCGCGGCGCTCAGGTCACCGGAGTGGACCTCTCCGAGAAAGCGCTTGGCGTCGCCCGCCTTCATCTTTACGAGAGCGGCCAGACCGTCGATTACCGACTCATTTCCGCCGAAGAAATGGCCCGCGAAAATCCTGAAGGTTTCGACGTCGTAACCTGCATGGAAATGCTTGAGCATGTTCCCGATCCCGCGAGCACCATCCGCGCTTGTGCAGCACTAGTCAAACCCGGTGGTCATGTGTTCTTCTCCACTCTCAACCGTAACCTCAAGTCCTACCTGATGGCGGTCGTCGGCGCGGAGTACATCCTCAAGCTGCTCCCCAAGGGCACCCACGAATACGCCAAGTTCATCAAACCGTCCGAACTTGCTCGCTACGTGCGCGAAGCCGGACTGGATGTGGAAGACTTGACCGGGATGCATTACAACCCCCTCAGCCAAGTCTATTCCCTCGGCCCCAATACAGACGTGAACTACCTAATGCGGACCTCCAAGCGTGGCTGAAGCCGTTTTTTTCGACCTAGATGGCACCCTCGCCGACACGGCACCTGATCTTATAGGTACGCTGCATCGCCTCCAGGTCGAAAACGGGCTACCGGAAACACCATTTGGGAAGTTGCGCCCGATGGTCTCCAATGGCGTGCGCGGCCTGCTCGGCTTAGGCTTCGGACTGACGCCAGATATGCCCGAATATCCGCAGATGGCCAAGCGCTTCCTGGACCTCTATGCCGACGCCCTGTGCATCGAGACCCGCCTCTTTGCCGGTATGGCTGAACTTCTCGATGCACTGGACGCCCATGGGCTCTCCTGGGGGGTCGTCACCAACAAGGCCGAGCGTTTCGCACGCCCCATCGTTGACACCCTTGGCCTCACCGCGCGCTGCAGCTGCGTCGTTGGCGGAGACACCGCTGCCCGCGCCAAGCCCCACCCGGATCCCCTGCTGCACGCCTGCCAGGTTTCCGGTACGAACCCACTGAATTGCCTCTATGTCGGTGACGACATCCGGGATATCACCGCAGGCCGCGCCGCTGGCATGAAGACCATTGCGGCGGCCTACGGCTATCTCGGCAATGGTGTTGAAATCAGCGCTTGGAATGCTGATGTAATCATTCAGCACCCATTGGAAATCCTGGAACTACTCGGCTCATCTTGAGTTTGTGATAGGATGTGGAACTTCTCAGGCTAGGCTGTGACTAACGCATGTAACAAAACTGGGGCCGACCTGGCTTCGACGTGGGTTACAAAGCAGATCAGTGCATACCGAGGACCAGTTACCTCGTAAATCCACTGGAAAACTACAAACGCCAACGACGAGCGTTTCGCTCTGGCCGCTTAAGGCCTAAGCCACTGCACTGATTCGTTCCTGGGTCAGGTGGGGTCAAACCCAATGCAGTGTCATTTACAGGAACTAGCAACAGATCGGGTTACTTGGTCTCGCGCGAAACTCTAGGTGACTCGCCCGTAGTCGGCCCGCCGACTGGCTAAACTCCGGGTTAAATTCAAATTAGTCGGCTAAGTATGTAGAACTGACTGTAGAGGGCTTGCGGACGGGGGTTCGATTCCCCCCGGCTCCACCAGAATCGAGTCCGGGATGTTCCGGAGAAGGCCAAGAAACCTAGTAAAATCAGGGTTCTTGGCCTTTTTTACGTCCATAGTAGTCCGGTGCAGACCATTGCAAGCCGGTACTCTTTGGGGGAACATCCAGGGGAACATGGAGCAACTGGCAATCCTTGTCCCCCCACATGCCTTTGGATGACTCTCAAATCGCATCACTGATGCCGGCAACCAAGCCCTACAAGATCGCAGATGGCTTAGGGCTGTACCTGGCTGTTTCCCCCAGCGGCGCCAAGCTTTGGAGGCTCAAATACCGTTTCAGCGGCAAGGAGGGAACGCTCTCGTTTGGCGCGTATCCTGAAACGGGGATAGATGCGGCCCGGCAAAAGCGAGACGAGGCCCGCCGTCTCTTGGCCGAGGGGATCAACCCCAGCGAACACACCAAGGCGATTCGCGCTCGTGAGCTTGCCGAACAGGAACAACAGCAGGCCGCCCGCTTCAGCCTTTCGAACGACGGGGCTCTATACATCCACTTGGGAAAGCGCCATGCCTACCTGACCCCATCCGAAACGGCGGAGCTACGCGACTTCCTTGACGCAACGCGAGCAGTAACGATGGAGGGCTGAAGCCATGCCGCTGACTGACACTGCAATCAAGAGCGCCAAGCCCACGGACAAGGCTCAAAAACTGGCCGACGAGAAAGGGCTGTTCCTGCTGCTTCACCCCAATGGTTCGAAGTACTGGCGGATGAAGTACCGATTCGAAGGTCGGGAGAAGGGCCTAGCGTTTGGCGTGTACCCCGATGTTTCTCTCAAGGCGGCACGCGACCGCCGCGACGAAGCCCGCCGCCTCCTGGCTGAAGGTATCGACCCGGGCGAGCACAAGAAGGTCCACAAGAACGCCCGCGCCGATGCCATGGCCAACAGCTTCGAGACAGTGGCCCGCGAGTGGTTCACCAAGATGCTCCCCACCTGGAGCCCCGACCACGCCGACAAGATCATCAAGCGCCTGGAGCGCGACGTGTTCCCGTGGATCGGCGGAAAGCCCATTGCCGACCTGAATGCCCCCGAGGTGCTGACCACGATCCGCCGCATTGAAGCCCGCGGACGGCTGGAGACGGCCCACCGTGCCCTGCAGAACTGCGGGCAGGTCTTCCGCTACGCAGTCGCGACCGGACGCGCCGAACGCGACCCGACCGGTGACCTACGCGGCGCCCTGCCCCCGACCCGTGAAAAGCACATGGCCGCGATCACCGCCCCGGCCGAAGTGGGCGCCCTACTCCGCGCCATCGACGCCTTCCGGGGCACCCTGATCGTTCAATCGGCCCTCAAGCTGTCGGCACTGGTGTTCGTCCGGCCTGGCGAACTGCGGCAGGCTGAGTGGGCTGAAATCGATCTGGACAAAGGCGAATGGAACATTCCGGCCAGCCGGATGAAGGGGTGGGCCCGCAAAGGCATCACGACGCCGCACCTGGTCCCGCTGGCGCCCCAGGCCGTGGCGATCCTGCGCGACCTGCAGCCACTGACCGGACGCGGACGGTTCGTGTTCTCCGGCCGCGATCCGAAGAAGTGCATGAGCAACGCTGCTGTGAATGCCGCGCTGCGCCGCATGGGCTACGACACCAAAACCGAGATGACCGGGCACGGCTTCCGTGCGATGGCCCGGACGATCCTGCACGAAGAATTGGGCGTCGACCGCGAAGCCATCGAGCACCAGCTTGCGCACGCCGTCCCTGATGCGCTCGGCACAGCCTACAACCGGACGAAGTTCATCAAGGAACGCCGGGTGATGATGCAGCGGTGGGCCGACTACCTGGAGAAGCTGAAGGCCGGCGCCGACGTGGTGAACATGCCGACACGGGCAGCCTGATCAACCGAGTTTGCCGCGCCTACTCCGACGGGAGGAAAACCGGGGTCCCTTGCCCGGCCGGCGCGGCACTTATCACAAAGGGCGGTGCCGAAGGGGGCGCAAATGGAACCACTGGACTACTGGCGACTGCTGGACGAGATGAGCGTTAAGCAGGCTGCGCTTCTGGCTGTTGGCGTTGATCCTGCGAGCGAAGACGGTACGTGTTGCGAGGGATGGAAGCCGCACGAGCGCCCGAGTGGTTACGAGGCGGTAAAGGCGGGTATATGCGTTGCGCTCATGCGCGGGAGAATCAAAGGCACCTTCGTGCCAATCTATGATTACGACATCAACGGGAACATAGTCGGGGAGGTCCCGGACTCCGTTGATGTCGATTCCGCCAAAGTCGACGTTGATTCTCTTCGTTCATGGTTCTCTGTGCGCGGCTTCCGTCCTGCGTTCTTCTTTCCTGAGACCACAGACACACCTGACTATCTTGACCCGAGCCATTCCAGGTATTCATCAAAACTCGCTGCGGCAGTGAAGCTGTGGCAGGCGATGGATGATGACAACCTACTCCGAGGCAAAGCCCCAACGGTCGCAATGCGTGAATGGCTTGAATCGAGATACCGTGACCTGGGCCTAATCTGGAACGGAGACATGAACAAACAGGGCATGGACGACGTTATCAAGGTGGCGAACTGGAAGGTTACGGGTGGCGCAACGGCTACTCCTGGCGAGTAGCCCACCCACCCCCAAAAACCGCGCCAATACTGGCTTATAGGCATAGAGCGCCGGATAACCCACCCACCCCGCCCGGGGAAACCTACCCACCCCACCCCCCATTTCCAGGGGGTGGGTTTTCTGAACCTGCCCGGCTATTCGCCGGCCGCCAGATGTAAAAAATAGCGAGCCATGCCGGTACGTTCCGGCGACTGCTACGGAGTTTTGAGCATGGCCGCACAACAGCAATCCCCCCTCACCATCCTGCGTCGCAAGCAGGTTGAAGCCCGCACCGGACTCGCACGGTCCACCATCTACGACCATGTCAGAGCCGGCACTTTCCCGGCCCCCATCTCCCTCGGCGGGAAGGCCGTCGGCTGGATCGAATCCGAGATTGACGCCTGGCTGACTGCCCAGGTCGAGAAGAGCCGCAAGGCCGCTTGAGGGGTGTTCGCCATGCAGTTCGAACACGCTACAGGCGTTCCGGGTGTTCTCATTTTTCAGGACACGTCCGATGGCGAGTGCTTGACGGGTACCAGTGCATTCGTGCAACATAAAGTCTGCCTCGAAACAGAGAGGCGCGGGCTTGGCAGCCTGAATAACACTGGCGGACGTATCCGCCATCAGAGCGGATTTTTTACGTCCACTTCGCATTGCTGCGCCAGTTCAATGGTGGGCCGTGTGGGGAGGTCGAAAGACCTGCCGGTTCCAGTGTTCCGGTCTGCCAACCCCACATGCGCCCGCCCCCCAGCTTGGCAGCTGGGAGCGGGGTTTATACCGCAAACACTGGAGCAGTAACCATGCACAACTCCCATGCAGGCGCAGCCGCGCCTCGTCGCGTCACCGCCCGAACCCGCCTCACCCTCTACCGCACCTTGCGCCGCTTCACGGGTGCTGCCCTGGCCTACCGCCTGGCGTTTGCCGGGAGGGCCGAGGCATGAGCACCACCACCGGCTTCAAGCCCATCCCCATGAACGACGTGGAAGGCTGCCTGAACAGCTGCGCCGATGCGTTCGCCCAGCTCGCCGCCCTGCTGCAGGCCATCAAGGAAAAGGCGCCGGAATTCTCCGATGCCGCCAAGCTGGCCGCCCTGGGCTGGTCCGTCGCCTGCGACATGGAGAACTTCGCCGGCTCCACCCTGGAGAAGATGCAGGAAGGCGGGGTGAAGCAATGATCCGCGCCCTCATTTCCGGCGAACTGGTAGCCGCACCAATCGAGCGCACCAGCAGGAACGGCCGCCCTTATGCCCTGGCCCGCCTGTCCGTCCCCCAAGGCGATGAAGGCCGGGTGTTCTGCTCGGTGATCGCCTTCCAGGACGATGCCGTGGCCCGACTGCTGCAGCTCAAGGCCGGCGCCTCGGTGAGCCTGGCCGGCGCGCTCAAGGTCTCCACCTGGCAGGCGAAGGACGGCACCACCCGCCCCGGCCTGGATCTGCAGGCCGACGAGGTGGCCAGCACCACGCCGCGCCCCCGCAAGCGCAAGAGCAGGCCGGACAGCCCTGCAGACGGGCATTCGTTCGACGACCTGCCCGGCGCGGGTGATCTCGATTGGCTGGGAGCATGAGCATGGGACACACCAACCACCGCGCCCCCTTCCCGTCCTCGCATCAGACCTGGAGACCGGCCGGCTGGCCGCGCACTGCCGGTCCGGCCTTGCCGGCGCTGACGATCCAATTCCATGCGCCCGTCCACTACCCCGCTATCCGCGGCCTCTACGGCTTCACCTTCCAGCTTGAGGCGCCCGCCATCTACTGGGGGCGGAACGGCCGCTGCTTCGCGTTCCTGCACGACCTGACGCCTGAGGCTCTAGCCAGGGTGATGGACGACTGCCGAGGTGCGACGCATGACCGTCGGCAGCCGTGGGGAGCGTAGCGCCGTGGGCGAGATTTTCAGCATGGTCCCGCTCGAGGTCTGGGCCGACAAACGCCTGACACTCAAGCAGATCCGCGTCCTTGGCGTGCTGTTCTCATTCCAAAACGACGGCTCTCGCGTGGTTTGTCCGTCCCGGGCGCAGATCGCCGAACGCTGCGGAATGAGCGTGTGCCACGTTTCAACAGCAACAACCGGACTCGAGCAGTTGGGTTGGCTCCGCAAGGAAGGCAATGGAGGGCGTTGTGAATCGGCCACCTACACCCTCATGGCCCCCCATCTTGCGGAGGGAGACTGAGGTTCCCATGACGACTCCTTTCACGGTCGTTCCGAATGAGGTCTGGGCGGATCGCAGGCTCACGCTTGAACAGCTGCGCGTTCTCGGTGCCCTGCTCAGTTTCTGCACCCCCGGCAATCTGACCTGCTGGCCTCGCCGGCAGCAACTCGCCGAGCGGTCGGGTGTGCATATTGCAAATGTATCGAGCGCGACAACCTGCCTTGAGGCGCTGGGGTGGATCACAAAAGATGGCAAGGGCGGCCATTCAAAGGCAACCCGCTACACCATCCATGTGCCCCAAACCGTCGCCTATCGGGCAACGGTTGCCGAATCGGCGACGGTAGCCCAACAGGCAACGGTTGCCGATCAGGCTACACGCATGCCCCTAGCCGATTCGGCAACGGTAGCCCCATCGGCAACGGTTGCCGAATCGGCTACTTCAACGGTAGCCGATTCGGCTACACGCAAAGAAGAAACCAGTGAACAAACCAATACCCCCTTAGCCCCCAAGCAGCGACGACGGAGAAACGCACAAACGCTCCGCAGCTTCCTCGAGGACTGCAGACAGCAGAACATCAAACCGATCGACGGTGACGATCCTATCTTCGACTACGCGGAGAAGGTCGGGATCAGCGAGGAGATGCTTGTCGCAGCTTGGGCTGAGTTCAAAGCCCAGTTCCTGGGAAGGGATTCGACCCAGAAGGATTGGCGAGCGCACTATCGCAACGCCGTCAAACGCAACTGGTTCAACCTCTGGTACCTGAAGGAGGGTGAAAACGCCCGATGGACGACCGCCGGCGAACAGGCACGAAGAGCAGCAGCATGAACGCCCCCGACCTGCGCAACCTACCCCCCCACTCCCTCGAAGCGGAACAGGGCCTGCTCGGCGCGATCCTCTGCGACGGCGCCCGGGTGCTCGACCACATCGAGGGTGTCGTCCGTGCCGGCGACCTCTACCGTGCCGACCACCGCCTGGTCTTCTCGGCAGCCAAGGCCCTGCACGATGCCGGCCGCGCCGTGGATCTGCTGACGGTCTGGAGCACGCTGGAGGCACGCAACGAAGGCGAACAGGCCGGCGGCTTCGCGTACCTCGCCGAGCTGGCTGACAGCGGCTTTGTCGCCAGCAACGTCCGTCAGTACGCAGAGACCATCCGCCAGCGGGCAACCCTGCGCGGGCTGCAGCAGATCGGCGCCGACGTGCTGGCGGCCTGCGCCACCCCTGCCGGACGGACGCCCGCCGAGATTGCGGCCGACGCCGAGGCCGGGATGCTGGCCCTGCTGGACCGGACGGACAGCGATCCCGTTCGCCTGCAGGATGCCCTGTGCGACGTGCTGGCGGACATCGATCTCCGCCGGGAACGTGGCGGCGACCTGGCCGGCCTGGCGACGGGATTCCGGCGCTTCGACGGCATGACCGGCGGACTGGAGCCTGGGCAACTGGTGATCATTGCGGCCCGCCCCAGCGTCGGCAAGACCGTCGCCGGCTGCAACATCGCTACCCATGCCGCCCAGTCCGGCGTACCGGTGGTGTTCTTCACGCTCGAGATGGGACGGCAGGAAATCGCCTCCCGCATCCTGGCCGCCCGCTCCGGTGTCACGGTGCAGGCCCAGCGCGCGGGAACAGCCGATCCCCACGACTGGCAGCAGATGAGCGATGCGACCGCCGCATCGGCCGCCTGGCAGATGTTCATCGACGACACGCCGGCCGTCACCGTGGCCTATGTCCGCGCCAAGGCCCGCCGCATCCAGCGCGCCCACGGCCTGGGCCTGGTGGTGATCGATTACCTCGGCCTGATGCGTGGCACCGGCGACAACCGGGCGCAGGAAGTCGGCTCCATCTCCCGCGGGCTGAAGGCCCTGGCCAAGGAACTGCAGGTGCCAGTGATCGCCCTGGCCCAGCTCAACCGAGCCAGCGAGGGACGGCTGGACAAGAAGCCCACGCTGGCCGACCTGCGCGACTCCGGCGAGATCGAGCAGGACGCGGACATCGTGGTCATGCTCCACCGTGAGTCCATGCACAGGGACGCCCCGGAGTGGGAAGGCCTCGCCCATCTGCTGATCCGGAAGAACCGCAACGGTCCGACCGGCGAATGCCTGCTCGCCCTCGACGGACCGCGAATGCGCTTCACCGACCATGAGGGCCCCTACCCCGTGGCAGCGCAATCCGAAAGAAAAGGCCGTAGGAGCGGTTTTGATGGCTAGGTGCCACTCACCCCGCAGCCGCCCCCTGATCGTTCAATGGCGGTGCATTCTCGCAAGCCGCAGGGGCATTCACGACCTCGGCGGGCGCCGGACTTTCGCGGGTCCTCCCGGGCCTCTCAGCACACGGGGACGGAGAGCCCCGAGCTTCGACAGTTTTCCGGGGTCCTAGGGTTGTTGTTTATGTCGATGCAAACGGTCTTTTCTCGGTCTTGCCGCCCTCTC
This sequence comes from Zoogloea sp., assembly GCF_041914405.1. Lineage (NCBI taxonomy): Bacteria > Pseudomonadati > Pseudomonadota > Betaproteobacteria > Rhodocyclales > Zoogloeaceae > Zoogloea > Zoogloea sp. The sequence goes on along the minus strand of NZ_JAYSDK010000002.1, from coordinate 31,322 downwards.
GCCTTCTCCGCCTGGAGCAGCCGTCTATGAACGCCCCAACCCTACCGCCCGTCGCCGCGTCCGAACGCCTCTCTCTGCTCCAGGTGCTGACCGAAACAATCCAGTCCGACGCCGGCCTAGAGGAACGTGCCGCCCGGGCCCTGGCGGCGAAGATCGTCGGGAAGGTCCGGCATCGCATGTGCGGGGAGGCGCTCTACATCGCCAAGCAGGACCCGGAAGCGCACGCCGAGCGCGATACAGCCATCCGCCGAGACTACGACGGTAGCCGGGCCAGCCGGGAGCGCCTGCAGCTGCGGTGGAACATCAGCCGGGCGACGTTCTACCGGATTCTCCGAGAGCCATCCTGAGGCCGTTCGCCTGTCGAACGGTAGAACTCCCAACGCCCAGATTGAAGCCCGGCCACTCGCCGGGCTTCTTGTTTTTGTCTCACGCCACCCCCTGAAAATGAGACTGGCCCGCCGGCACCATGCGTTTTCTATCGAAATCAACGGAAACGTACGGAGTCGGCCACATGCCCACACCTTCCTTCCCCAGTCCCAGCCACACGCTGACCACCGCTGAATTCGCCCGTCAAAACGGAGTTGCCCCGAACTCCGTCCTGCGGGCTCTTAGCGTGCGGGGTTCGTACTTTGGCGCCGTCCCCATTCGTCGCCCGAACGGCCGCCTCCTGTGGCCGTCGGCGTCGCCCGAAGTCTGCCCCCCGCGGTCGTAACCCCTCATTCCCTACCAGGAACCCAACCATGAAACCCATCGACACCCTCAAAGCCCTGAAGGATCTCGAGGCACAACGTGCCCGGGCCCAAACCATCGTCGAGCAGTCGGCGTCCGAAATTACGGCCCTCCAAACGGAGATCGTCGAGGCAACCGCCCGCATGCATGAGGTGCAGGCCGCGTATATCCGTGGGCTCGCCAACGAGAAGGACGTGATGGCCGCCCGAACGGCGATGGAGTCCAGCCGAGAGCGCCTGAAAGAAAAGCAGCAGGTCAGCGAGGCCGCCCGCGACGTTCAACCGAAGATCGATCAGGAGGTTTACGCAGCGACCCACGCCCACAACGCGGCCCTTCGAGCCCGTTCCGAAGAGCTGATCGCACCGATCAGGGCGCGCATTGCCGGTGACAAGAAGATCCGCGCCGCTCTCGTCGAGATCTTCGGCCTTACCGCCAATAGCAACATGACTCCGTTCTGCGTGGATTGGGAAGGGATGGTCTCGGACTGCTTCCCGGACATCACCAGTGAAGAAGCCGCCGCGGCAATGGCTGCCGGCAAGACCGCCATTCTGTCCTGAAGGAATCATCGACATGCCTACTGCAAACCAGATCCAGACCATCGAAGACGAGACCGACAAGCGCCGCGATGCCGTTGCCGCAGCCCTGATGGTGCGCACGGGTGTCGCCTCGGCCGAGGTCCGCGCCTCCATGGCCAGCAACCCGTATCGCGGTGACAGCCTGATGGATCTCGCCCGGGCGTCGCTGGACCGCGCCGGCTGGGACCATCGCGGCCGCGACAAGATGGAGATCGTCGGCGCCGCCTTCACGCAAGCTACCAGCGACTTCCCGATCCTGCTGGAAAACGCCATGCACAAGACGCTGCAGGCGGCCTACGCGATTGCAGCCGACACCTGGCGCCGCTTTTGCGCCGTCGGGGCCGTGTCCGACTTCCGCGACCATCCGCGCTACCGCCTGGCTGCGTTGCAGAACCTGCAGCCGGTCAACGAGCTGGGCGAGTTCGTGAATGGCACGATTCCGGATAGCGAACGGGCCCGGGTCCGGATCGGCACCAAGGGGCTGATCATCACGCTGTCCCGCCAGGCCATCATCAACGATGATGCGGGCGCCTTCATGGGGCTGTCAGCCCAGCTCGGCCGCTCCGCTGCGCGCACCATCGAGACCGACGTTTATTCGATCCTGCTGCTGAATTCTGGCCTCGGCCCGGTCCTGGACGACGGCTACACGCTGTTCCATGCCAACCACGGCAACATCGGCACCAGTGCTGCGCTGTCCCAGGATTCCGTCGACGCGGACCGCGTGCTGATGACCCAGCAGAAGGAACCCGGCAGCGGGGACTACCTCGCGCTCCAGCCGTCCGTCCTGCTCGTTCCGGCCGGCCTGCGCGCCAAAGCCATCGAGGTGAACGGGGCGGAGTTCAATGAACTCGCGAGCAAGCCCGCGGGTGACCGCCGTCCCAACTCCGTTCGCGGCCTGTACGCCGACATCGTTGATTCCCCGCGCCTCACTGGAACGCGCCGCTACAGCTTTGCCAATCCTGTGGAAGCCCCCGTCCTCGAGGTCGCATTCCTCGATGGCAACGAAGAGCCCGTGCTTGAGCGGGAAACCGGTTTCTCCGTCGATGGCACCCGCTTCAAGGTTCGCCACGACTTCGGCGTGTCCGCCGTGGATTACCGCGGCGTCGTGAGCAACGCCGGGGCCTGATTCTCCGAAAGGGGCTTCGGCCCCACCCGCGCCGACTAACGGGTGAAGGTCGGCGCACGCGCACCAGGGACGCCATCGGGAGTGGCTGTGAGGTGCGCACCTCCCCACACTATTGAGAACGTCCCCATGAAGATCACAGGCATTGAAAAACTCGCGAAGCTCGCCGCCAAGGTTCGCAGCGTGCCAGCGGTTGGCGAGCGGGCGATGTACCGCGCGTTGAATCAGACAGGTGCCAAGGTCCGCACCTTGGCGATCAAGGAGGTTACGAGCGAGCTCAACCTCAAGACTGCGTATGTACGCGACAAGATCTGGATGCTCAAAGCTGGGCCGGGGCGTTTGCAGGTCGACATCATCGCTGAGCGTGATGACATTCGGCTCACGAACTACGACGCCAGGCAGGTGACCGCACCGGCCGTGCGCGCCAAAGGGGATTCCCTGCGCGGAATTCCAGGCGGCAGGAAGCAAGCGGGGGTTTCGGTCAGGGTCGGCAAGGGCGCTCCCCGCAAGACGATCAAGAGCGCATTCCTGCTCCCCCTTCGGGCCGGCAAGACAAGCGGCGGCAATGGCTTGGGCGTTTTCGTTCGCGGGAGCGATCTGGGTGGCGTGGGGAAGATTGGCAGCGTGACGCCGACCACCCGCGGCGGCTCCCGTTTCAACTGGAAAAAGGGCGAGTTCAAACAGCTCTACGGGCCGGCTGTATACCAAGTATTTCGGCGGTTCAAGAAACACGTCCTCGGCGAACAGGGGGACTTGTTCGGCCCCAGCGTGAATGTCCAGCAAATGCTGGCTGATGCCTTCAGAGAGCAGCTGCGCTACGAACTCACTGGAAGCCGCAAGGTGTGAGCCGACCAGCTTCCGACAGCCCCGCTCGCCCGTTGCTGGGGAAGCTGCATCCCGAGCCTAATCCTAAGTCTTGCTGATCGAGGCCGGGCACTAAGGGAAGTATCCCTGCCTCTCCTTCCACAGGCGATTTACCTCCGCCTGGAGGCTTTCCGTCTGGCCTTTCAGGTCCCTTATGGTCTGCTCAAGCTCCGCGATGCGCTCCCGATCAGCGCGCCGTCGATCAAGGCAGGAGGCACGCTCCGCGGCGGCCTCCTGGACGCAGCTTGCACCGGCCTCAGTAGATCGCGTAACGCCACGCGCCTGGGGCGAATACAGGGGCTGAACCGTCGGAGTGGGAGCCACATAACGCGGCGGCGAGTATCCGGAGCGGTGGCAGTGATAATCGCCGGTGCGCCGGTTGAAGTGGCACCCCTCCGCATTGAGCCCGCCACCGTGTGCCCACACCGATGATGCGGGAACGAACACGGCTGCGAGAGCGGCCCACCTGCGAATGCCCTTCTGAAATGTCCCCATGGCTGCATGCGGAGCTCCTGCGCCCCGTCTGATCGTTCCAATGAAGCGGGCAAGGCTCTCACACGACGGACGGCCCTCCTATGATCGCTGCCCATAATGCTCAGTGCACCACCGCACATCCTTGAGGACGGGAGAATCGGCACCCTCCCCACCATCGAACCGCAACAGACTTGAGCCCCGCCTCTGCGTGGGATACCTTTATGTCGTATCTCAAACGCATCCCCAGACGCAGAGGGAGCCCATGCATTCACCCCGCACCAAGCCGAGAGCTGCAGGATCCTCGATCCAGCCCTACGCCGCCGTAACGGCCCAGATCGCGGCGGACAAGTCGATCACGCGGGAACTGATGCCGTCGAACGTCAGCGGCAACACAGCGCAGAGCCTGATGGAGACGATCATCCCGGCCGGCGCTCGGACCATGCTGCACCGACACCGCGTCAGCATGAAGCTTTGCCACGTCACCCATGGCAAGGGAGTCATGACCCTGGGTAGGGAAATCATCCCTGTGAAGGCCGGCGACACCCTTCACATTCCACCCGGCACCCCTCATTGCATCGAGGCGACCGGCCGCCGGTCGTTACGCATCCTGTCCTGCAGCGCTCCAGCCCACTCACAGGCCGACACCGAAATCCTCGAGGAGGCGCCCAGGGTCCCCGCCACAGAACTGAATGCGGAGGCCACCCCGGGAAAGCCGAACAAGTTCGCTCAGTCACCGGTATTCGGAAAGCTGGCGATGTCGGGCCCCGAGATCGTGAGACTCCGGCAGCGCAGCGGGCTTATCCAGAAGCAGTTCTGGGGGCGGCTCTCCGTCACCCAGAGCGGGGGCAGTCGTTATGAATCCGGGCGCGATGTACCAGAGCACGTTCTGGCGTTGCTCCACCTGGCGTATGGACCGGTCGACGAGGCTCAAGCGCTACTGATGAAGCTGAGAGAACCCGGCCTGAGTGTTCCAAGACCGAAAGTGGCATTGCTGCAGGCTGCCAAGACCGGATTTGGGGCTGCAGCCCTGCGGGATGCGCTGCGCCTGAACCAGACCAAGTTCTGGGGCCTTGTGGGCTTCACTCAATCGGGCGGTAGCCGGTACGAATCGGGGCGGGATCTTCCGCCTGCATTGCCGATCCTGCTGCACCTGGTATTTGGGACGGAGCAGAACGCGCGTGCCACGCTGGAAGCGCTGCGGGGATCACCTGGGAACGGGAAGTAGATAACCTCCCTTTAAGATCGTGTCCAGGAGCCCACGGCTCCTAGATCACCATCTGCAGCAGCAATATCTACAGGGGATTTCTCGACACGATGTTTGAGCTGCCTACCTCAGATGACGTTTGATCGACAACCAAACATTCAATTTTATTATGCAATTGATCTAAATCGGAAAGAAGAACCTGTAAATCAACACCCCCAAAATGGCATGATGAAATATATATATCCTTTCCCTCCCGAACCATATTTTTAGCGTTTTCTGCACGCTCCTCAAGCTTGAAAATAGCGACAGAAAAAGACTCGATTTCATTCAAAACAGAGCGCGGCAATGCTGAGTAGACCTCCCTCCCAAACAACTTGGAAAAATCCTCACCAATCTTTCGGCCGTGAACACTTAGCGATGCCAGGGTATTTGAATGCTCATATTGATCCTGAGACAGAAAGAAGACACGACCTCTTATTTGATTGACAAGCGAAAGAGCCAATCCAACATACCTCTGCCTCTCATCTATATCGGCCTCGAACCTCTCTCTATCTCTGCGAGCCTCTTGCCTGTAGGCAATATGTAACGCCGCAATCGCTGCAGCGATTGATCCCAATCCAGAAACCCATGATCCGACAGCATTCCAGACATTAACGCTCTTCTCGACCAAATCCGGAGAGCTCGCCAAAAAAGAACGTGCACCAAAACAATACGCAATCCCTGCCACAACTACCGTCACCGCAAGCCAAGACATTAGGAAAATATTTCTCTTCATCGAGCACGCTTCTCTTATGGTGTTGAGTTTGAGATTGCAAGCCTATCGCCTGAATGGAGAGCCCTCTGGATCGGGGCGCGCCACCCCGGGGAGTTGCCGTGCATCCTCAACGACATCCAAGCCAGCCGTGGTCAGCCTGACCACCGAAAACGCTTCTTGCCTCGTCAACCTAATCAGCTCGACGTCCTCAAGCCACGCGAGCTCGGCCGCCAGAACGTGGGCCGACGTTACATGCCCCACCGTCTTCAAGAGCTCCTTTAGCAGCGCAGAGTTGGACATGTAGCCGTTACTCCACTCCAGCGCCTGGAGGATTCTCAGCCTTCGATCCTCCGCGGCGACCTGGCGCAAAACATTCGGCTCTGCAGTGCTCATCGGGGCTACCTCGGCTTCGGCGCACACTTGCCGTTCGCCAACCGGAAGCCTCCCCCACCACGACACCCGCAGCCCTTACAGACCTTGATGAGTTTCCCGACCTCCTTCGGGGCGGGGGTGAAGATGGAACGACGCTGTGCAGACGGACTCTCGCCGGCATGGGCGATACCCGCGACAAACAGAACCAGGGCTGCAAGTGCAGATGAGCGCATTTCGTCGCCTCGGCTTTGACGGAAGAAGCCCATATATTTCACCCATAACGGGTATATGCGATACGGCAAATCACCAGCGTCGATGTGATGCAGTTCAATCGCGTGGGACCGCCGCGGGGCTTGATAGCAGGCAACACGACAGGCTCCCGCGTCACTGCGGTTACACTTCAGGGGATGCGTTACCTTGCCTTGCTAATCGCCAGTGTTCTGGCCGGCTGCCATGCAGCCAACACCACGCCACGCCCCCACTCCTCCCCGGCCCGTAGTTCATCACCTGCCGCAGCACCGGCGCCCGCCGCTCCGTCGCCGGATCTGGTCAACAGCGTTCGTACCGTAGGGCACCGAGACTTTGCCAACGCCAAGAAGGTGCTCCCCAAAGTCTTCGATGGGCTCGAGGAGGATTTCTACTGCGGTTGCCGCTACGTCCGCACAGTCGTGAATTTCGGGAGCTGCGGTTACGCGCCCAGAAAGAACGCCTTGCGCGCCGGCCGGATCGAGTGGGAGCACGTTGTTCCTGCCTGGGTGCTGGGCCACCAGCGCCAGTGCTGGCAGGACGGCGGACGAAAGAACTGCACGGATACCGATCCCGCCTTCCAGAGGGCGGAAGGCGATCTGAACAACCTGGTGCCGGCTGTCGGCGAGGTCAATGGCGACCGGAACAACTTCGCCTACAGCGCCTGGACGCGAGAGCGCTCCAGCATGTACGGCGAGTGCCAGACCATCGTCGACTTCAAGGGAAAGCGCGTGCAGCCCCGCGAGGAAGTCCGGGGACGGGCAGCCCGGATCACGCTCTACATGTACGAGACCTATAGCCTGCGGATGAGCGCACAGGACAAGAAGCTGATGTGTGCCTGGGCCAAGGCCTACCCAGTGGATGCCTGGGAGCGGGAGCGAGACGCCCGGATCGTCCGATGGCAGGGGGAAGGAAATCCGTTCGTGTCAGATCCGGCGAGGCTGAAGAGCGCCTGCAGGTAGATCGCTGTGTAGCCTCCCCTGTCTAGGGCATGGGCTAGAGCATCTTGGAGTGTATCTGCCGCAGAGGGCTACAGGTTCGCCAACGAAATCGGGTAGCCCTGTGCTGCCATTTCCTTTGCCAGAAGCGGACCGGCGTCTTTCTGCAAGTTGTCCTTGAACGGGATATAGAGCAATCCTTGAATGTCGGATGGGCGCTCCATGTTGTCCTGTTGCTTCATAAGGATGGCAACGTTCTTGCGACCGAGCAGCGTAAGCATCATGCCCAATTCCATTACAACGTTTTGTCGTGCACGGAATGCCCTCTCATCCTCGTGTCCGGCACGGTGGCCCTCATCATCAGGTGTGGCCAACACGACAGCAAACTTCACATCTGCCGTGTACTTCTCCAGCTTTTCGATGATGGTCTGGCCCTCGGATGGAAGCTGGTCCAAGATCAACGGCTCAAGCCTCCAGCGGCGCAGCATCGCTTCAAGCTCCGTGCGCGCTGCTGTGTCATGCCCATAGACGACGAACACCTTGCTGAGCATTGGCTTAGCAGCCGCGCCATTTTGTAGTGCAGTTGCTGCCGCAGCCTGCGCGGGCTGCACGCCAAGGCATGCCTTCACAGCATCTTGGTTCTTGCCCTGAACGTTGAATCTGCCGGTGTGGTAACTATTGACGATCGCCTCATTCTGCAATCGAAACTGACTGCCAGTTCCGTTTGGCAGCACGGCTTCGCTTGCAATCTTGAAGCCCCCTGCTTGGAGGCAAGCCCTAATTTCGTCAAGTGTCATCGGCATTCCTTCTAGGCTCCCCAAATCGCCTTCTTGGCGGCTTCGCTAAGCACATCGACAACAATGTCGCGCACTCCAGACGCAATAGAGGTTCCAACTTTTGCCATTACCTTCTTGAAACGAAGGGAGGCCACCTGTGTCTTGGGACTGTCCTTGGTCAGCTCTGTCAGATCCGCGCGGAACTGTTCAAGTTCTTCAACTGGAAGATCGGCACCGACCTCGACCAACTCAATAGCGCTCGCAATCTTGCGCTCAGTCCAAGGAAATCGGCTACCGCAGTTGTGGCAGAAGGCTGGGGGCTCGTAGTGTCCGCCGAATCCGAATACGCCCTCAACATAGTAATCGCCGCGGATGGAAGCGCTGCATTTCGGGCACTGCATGATGGTTGCTTCACCGCAGCGGGAGCAGAAGGCTTCCCGCAACTCCGCGTATTGGTCTGCTGCGCTCGTTGCAACGTGCCCATTGGGGCAAACCTGTGCGACTCGATACGTGCCCATTGCGTTCCCTTCGCTTCATGTTCATGTATGTGACGGTGGATCCGGGATGCGAACCCGTAAGGGATCGTTCCCATTCTCGTTTTCAAGACCAGTGTCCGAAACCGCTCGGCCGCGTTTCCTAAATCGCCTTCAGGTCTGCGGATGCCAATCAAATCATGGATTCTATGACAACGCGGTCGTCCAGGCAGCTTCTTTGAGGCGTAGCCGGTCTAGCTGTGTGGTGCTCCACAGGGACAACATGCGCTGAATGGTCAGGTCGCCTGACGCTTTGCGGGTTTTCGTTTTCCTCTACCGCGGGCAACCCTCGGCACATGGGGGCATATTTGGGGGCACAATGAAAATCGAAGAACAGAAAACCCAGTATTTATGCGGCTTTCAGACCGAAGTTAGATAGCCCCCGGCCCATATACAAGGGCTCGGATAGTCTCCGGGCCCTTTTTCTTGCCTGAAATCACCGCGTGGCGCGGGGTTCCGGCTACCTGTGCTGCGGGTGGCCACCAGCCGAAACGCCCGAAATCGGCCGCTTTCTCTGCCAGAGCCGTCTCTTTTCTCTGTTTGGCCTGCGGGTATGCGCAGATCAGGCTCTATAAAAATCAACAACTTACGCGCGGCGGTTCGTTGTCAACCAAGGCCACCGGTCAGGCATCGAACGCCACTCACACAGTGGCAAACGTTCCCATCTTGCTCTATCATGAAGCATCAAGATGAATCATGATGGAGAGAACCATGACCGCTGCCGTCCGCGAGAAATTTTCTTCCCAGGCCGCGCCCGACGTGCTCGCGGCGTTGCGCCAGATCGCAGAGAGCCAGGGACGCCAGTTCCAGGCGGTGCTGGATGACGCACTGCGCGACTACATCGACCGGCAACAGAAGGAACGTCCCCGTCGCCACGTCATGGCCTCGTTCGCGTCAAGCCTGGATGAGTTCGACAGCCTCTACCGTGAACTGGCCAAGTAAGCCGTGCGGCGCGATTACTTGACCGTGGCCGATGTGCTCGGCATGCACACCGTGCTGATGCAGCGTTACGGCGGCGCACCGGGTGTGCGTGATCCGGGTGCGCTGGAGGCCGCCTTGTTCCGCCCGCAGACCGGCTACTACGACGACATCGTGGCTGAAGCGGCCGCGCTGCTGGAAAGCTTGGCAATCAACCATCCATTCGTGGATGGCAACAAACGCATCGCCTTCGCCGCTGCCGACGTGTTTCTGCGCATCAATGGCTGGCGCTTGCATCGTGCTCCGATGCAGATTCACGCCGAGATGATCGAGATGTTCGAGACCGGAACATTTGACATCGCACACCTTGATCCCTGGTTGCGGAGTTTTGCCAAGGGTGAAGGAACCTGACGTGACGGATCAGAAATCCCTGGCGACCGACGGGACTCGAATTACGCTGCGGCTGACCCCTGCACAGAAGGATTTGTTGCGCCGGGCGGCGGATGTGGCAGGGATGCCTGTGTCGGCCTTCGTTCTCCAGACTGCAGCGCAGGCGGCAGAGCAACTGTTGGGAGATCCATCACCAGCAGCATTGGTGAAGGGTGTTGAACACCTTCCGACCTTCACCAAGCCAGCCCGCCAGCGCTGGGAATCGCTTCCCGCCGACATCCGCCAGCGACTGCTGTCCAACGTCTGGTGCGCTCATTGCAGCCACGAAACGACCATCACCAACTTCACCGGAACCCTCAAGGGCGGCGACTTGCTGCTGGTGGGCAAGTGCGCCGAATGCCAAGGTGACGTGGCCCGGGTCATCGAGGGCTCGTAACCCGATCATGCATCGAACCCGGCCACCACCTCCCGCTGTGCCACCCAGTCGGTCGGCAGCGGATTGCGCTGGAACCACAGCAGGCTCATACACCGGGCTTGTTGCCCGGCCAGGATGCTCTGGATGATGGCGGGCTCCAGCAGGGTCAAGCGCAGTAACTCATTGACCGTCGAGTGGTGCAGGCCTTCGCGCTGGGCGATCTCGCTGCCACTGCCGACCACGCCGTCGTCGAGCAATTGCTGCCAGTAGAAGGCTCGCGTCAAGGCCACCAGCAAGGGCTGGTCGATCTGGCTGGTGACCTTGCCCGGTGACTCAACCGCCCCATCCGGCCGCACCACCACCTTGCTGCCGCCACGCTTGCGGATCTTCAGCGGTATGAAGGTCGACAGCTTAACTTGGCCGCCATCCCGGCGTTCGCGGGCGACGGGACGGCCCAAAGTCTGCATCTTTGGTTTCATGCCGCCACCTCCTGCTGCTCCCATTCCTGCAATTCCGCGCCGATGGTGCCAGGCAGCAGTTCCCCGGCCAGTTCCTGCCAGCCCTGGTCGCGCCAGATGATCTCCAGTCCGCCATCGGCAATCACCACGCGCTCGATCAGCAACTGCGCCAGTCGACACTGTTCGGCGGGGAACAACTGGTGCCACAGGCCAGCCAGATTTCGCATCGGCAATACCACCTCGGGCTCCGAAATTTCCGGTCTGGTTTCCCGAATCCGATCCCACACCGCCTGCACCAGATGGGGGGCTGAGAGGGCCGCCACGATCTGCTCGGTCACCAGTTCTTCGACCGGCAGCGCAGGCAACGCACCGTGGCTGCTGGCCCACGCACCAAACCGTCGGTGCTTGATTGGGCTGTAATAGCGGTAGGTCTTACCTTTCTTCTTCGTGTAGCTGGGCACCAGCCGTTCGCCATCGGACGTGAACAGCAGGCCACGCAGCAGAACCGGTTCACTCTGGCGGTCATTGGTCTCACGCCGCCGCTCGATGCCATCGGTGGCGATCAGCGCGTGCGCCGCATCCCACTGTGCCTGGGTGACGATGGCCTGATGCTGGCCGGGGAAGGATTGGCCCTTGTGGACGATCTCGCCCAGGTACATCCGGTTGTGCAGCATCTTGTAGATGGTCTGCTTGGTGAAGGGCTTGCCGCCCTTGGTGACCACGCCTTCAGCGCCATAGGCCTTGGCCATCAGCGTGGCCGAACGCATCGTCACGAAATCATCGAAGATGCGTCGCACCAGCCGGGCCTCGACCTCGTTGATGACCAGCAGGCGGTTTTCGACGTCGTACCCGAGCGGCAGTGGCCCGCCCATCCACATCCCCTTGGCCTTGCTGGCGGCGATCTTGTCGCGGATGCGTTCGCTGGTGACCTCGCGCTCAAACTGTGCAAAGGACAGCAGGACGTTGAGCATCAGCCGACCCATCGACGTAGCCGAGTTGATCTGCTGCGTGACCGCGCTGAAGCTGACCCGGTGGCGGTCGAACACATCGACCATTCGCGCGAAATCCGCCAGCGAGCGTGACAGCCGGTCGATCTTGTAGACCACCACGATGTCGATCTTGCCCATCTGGATGTCCGCCATCAGGCGTTTCAAGGCAGGCCGGTCCATGTTGCCGCCCGAGAAGCCGCCATCGTCGTAATCATCGGCCACGGCAATCCAGCCCTCGTGGCTCTGGCTCTTGATGAAGGCGTGCCCGGCTTCTTTCTGGGCATCAATGGAATTGAAGGACTGGTCCAAACGTTCGTCGCTGGAAACGCGGCAGTACACCGCGCAGCGCTTGGGCGGAACGAGCAACGGCGCGTTCATTGTTGAGCCCCCTTGCCGCTGCGCAGACCAAAGAACTTCGGGCCGTTCCATTGGGTGCCCGTGATGTGGCGCGCCGCCGCCGACAGGCTCCTGAACACCTGGCCATCCAGGGCGTAGAGGCCATCGGGCGTGACCGTCACACGGTACTCGCGCTCATCCCATTCCCGGATCAGGGTCGTGCCGGGCATCAGCAGGGTTTGCGTGCTGCGTCCGGCGGCGGTTTTGATCTTGGAATGCTTGGCCCCGGCCTCCACCAGCATCTTGCGGATGTTGGTGGGCAGCGCGCCGTGGGCCAGCTCCTGGATGCGGTAGGCCAGACGCGATTCCACGTAGTTGCGGTTGCGATGGCTGGGCCGTCGGGGGAAGTGCTGGTCCCACAGCGCCCAGAGTTCGGGCATCGGCAGGGAGGGCAGTGTGGCCAACTGGGCCGAGATGCTGCCGTTGTGGGTGTCTGTCATTTCAAATGCTCCTGTGGTTGAGACAGGTCCATGAACGCGCTGTGGCGACCAGAAGCCAAGTCAAACCGCGCTCGGTTCGGGGTCGTCGGCTTGCCCTGTCGCAACATCGACACGCTCTCCCAACAGCGTCTGCGGTTTGCCAGTGCGCCGGTCCTTGATGCCCAGGATGTAGATCTGACCGTCCCACACCCCGCAGGCCACATCGGTGTCGTGGGCCGTGGCCGGCATCAACCAGCCGGTGATGCCGTTGGGCAACTGCAGCAGTTCTTCCATATGGTGGATGGGCCAGCGCATCGCCTCCTGGTAATGGTCGGCAAACTCCAAGAGTTGCTGGGGCACGTCCGGGAAGTTTTCTTGGCTGAGGATGGGAATCCAGACCAGCGGCTGGCCGCTGGCAAACCAGCTTTGCACGCGCTGCTCGACTTCCGGGTGGTAGTGCTGCAGGCGTTCAACGGGCACTTGGCGGGCGTAATCGCTGGCTTGGGGTTCTGTTGTGTGGTTCATCAAAGGCTCCTTGCGTGGTAACCCGGCGCGGTGCCGGGCGGTAACCGGTGTGGTAACTGGTAACCCTGTTTCGGGTTCTGTCGGTAGCGGGGCAGCGCGCTCGCGCCCCCCGTATTGCTTTATGGCGAGGAAGGACCCATTTCGCCTGGGGGGTTGTGCTTCAGGTCTGGATCGTGACCACGGTGGCACCGCCGTAGGGCGACTCCGGTGGCCGCTTGCGCGGCGGGTTCGGATCGGGCGCGTAGATCGGACGGTCGTCACTGGCAGCGCCGGGGTGATACACACGCAGCGTCCCCGCAGGAATTCCGGCTTGAGTCAGTTGCTGATTGATCTGGCGCGACAGCACATCGTCACCACGGCGGAACTGGCGATTCAGGTCCACCAGGTCGTCGTAAGCAACGCCTTCGATCAGGTTGGGCAGCAGGTCGCCATCGTTGGCCTTGCCGATCAAGGACATCTCGTAACCGCTACGGCGATCACCCTGGACGCTGTAGTGGGTCAGCTGAAACGCGCTCTTGAGGCTGGACTCGACCGTCCTCATCTCGCGCCACGCCTGCACGAAGGCCTGCGCGGCGGTCAGCATCCGCTGCGCGCTGGGCTCGAACAACCGCTTCATCTCCGCGAAGATGAAGCTCTCATCGACATCACGCGCCATCTCAGCGGCCAGGTCGGTGATGTACTGTTCCAGGGCCTTGACCCGTGCCGGTGCCTCCAGCGCCTGCTGGGTGGCCGCGTGGCGTGCGGCCTGCTCGGCGGCGACGTCTTGCGAGTGGTCGCGGTCAAACCGCGCCAGGGCATCCTGGTTATCCATCGCCACCAGCACTTCGCGGCGCACCGACCAGATCAATTCGGGTTCGGGCTTCGGGTCCCAGCCGTTGACGACACGGCGTGCGGCGACCAAGGCATCGATGGCACGCTGGTACTGCTGATTGCGGGTCTGCAATTGCTGCAGCATTACGGCCAGGGTCTCCAGATCGCAGATATCGTCGGCAGGACTGGTTGGCACAAATTCCGAGGTTGCGGGCGTCGGGGGCTCAATGGCCGGAACGGCGGGCTTGGCAGGCGACTTCTTGACGGTGGTTTTGAGTTGGGAAAGCAGGCTCATAGTGGCTCCAGTGGGTTGAGGTTTCAGACTTGCAGGGCGGATGGGTAGCGCGGGTCGCCGGGACGCACCGTCGTGCTGATCCACAGGTGTGGACCGACCTGCTTCTTGATGCCGACCGGCGCGCCGGGACGTGGATTGACGGCAGCGATGACTTGCCAGCCGTCTGTTGCTTCGGGTGTCGTGACCGAGGCGTTTGCTGGCTTGGACGGCAACACTGACGATGACGGCGTTGGAACGCCGAGGGCCTTGGCCCAGAGCGGGTGCAAGGCGTGCTGGTTGGAATTACTCACGGTGAGCTCCATATCGAGTGCCACCCTCGATGCCGGGTGGCGTGGCAGGATGGGTTTGGGAACGGGTCTGGGCAATGCGCCAGCGCGCCCCCTCGCGGCTGTGGCCGAGGTGGGTGATGTCGATGCCTTTGGCGCGGTAGGCTGGTGCGATGCGGCGCAATTGATCCGACAAACCCTTGGGTGACCGCGGCCAACTGCTGCGGTCGGGGATGCTGTGGGTGTTCAGCAGGTCATAGAGCTGGCCAGCGGTGCCCTGCCAGTTGATGGGCAGCACGCGCTCGGCGAGGTACTTGTCGAGGGCCTGCGCAACGGCATTGCTCTCCAGTGCCCGGTCAATGCCCGCGCGCACGAGTTCGGCGTACTGCTGCTGGAATTCACCGGGAGCAAAGCCCAAGGCGCGTGCCACCGCTTCGCCCAGCCGTTCGTAATCGGCCATGCGCTGTTTGTGGGTGAGCTTGACCGTCGGCAGGACGGCCAGCGCCGCAGAGAACAAATCGAGCAGCCCGGCAAACACCGTGGCTTGATCACGTTCCCAGCCCGAATGCGTGTCGGCATCGTCTCGCCGGGCTTCGGCGGCAATCGTCGGCAGATCGACGTGGATCACCCGGTCGATCAGGTCGGGGCGTGTGGCGACCACGGCGATGCCGTTGAGCACCACTGGGCGCTTGGTCTCCATCACGTGCTCTTCGCCATTGGTGTAGAGCTGGCGCGAGGCAAAGCCGCCGCCGGTGGCCAGGGTGCAAAAGGCGTCCTGCTGTTCGGGCGTGAGGCCGGAGAGGTTCTCGTAGCTGACCAGCCAGTTGTTGGCGGCGGCGACGAACACGTCCTCCACCGTCTTGGGGCGGCCACGCAGCATCACCTTGTTGGGTTCGACCAGGCTGCGCAGCACGGACTGCGTGGTGGACTTGGCCGAGCCTTGCTCGCCCACCAGCTCCAGTACCGGGAAAGGCGTGTCCGGACGGAAGCATTCCAGCAACCATGCCAGCACCATCACGCGGCTGTGTGCCGGGATGTTGGTGTGTTGCCAAAGCAAGCCGACATCGCCATGCGCGACAGGCATCGGCAGCGGACGCATCGAGGGCGTGCGGGTGAAGTACACCGGCGACTCGTTGACCACGCGCCAGCCCTGCGGGGTGACGTGGATGGCCTGCCACTGCTCATCGGCCAGATCGATCAGGTAGCCATCGTCAAAGCGGGCAGCGCGGACGTGGACTTCGATCTCCTCGCCATCGTTGATGCCTGCGGCGGCGAGCGTGGCCAGGGCCGACTTCATCGTGGTCTCGGGCACACCCATTTCCTTGGCACGCCAGTAGGCGGCACGCAGCCAGTCCTCGAAGCCGGAGGAATACACACGCCAGACTTCGCGCCGACTGGTCATCGGGATTACAGCCACCGCGTTGCGATCGGCGTCGTGGTGTAACTGGCATTGCGCCCGTGCCAGGGCGACCAGTTCATCGAGCGCGCTGGCGTCGTCATCGCTGGCGGGCAATTCGGCGCGCACCAGTTTGTCGAGCACCGTCACCGAACAACCGCGATTGGCTTTCTTGGCAGCGTGGCGCAGGCGCAAGTAACTGGGCAGGTCCGTGGCCTTCAGGATCGAGAAGGCGCGCACCACGTCGTCTTCGGCCAGCACGCCCACGTCATCCACCAGACGGGCCAGCGCCGCCTCGATCACCGCGATGGGATCAGCATCCGGCGTGGGGCTGGGCTCGCCACTGACGTCATCAACGACCACGGCCTCGCCAGCCACCTCGACCGTGTGATGGTCGTGATGGTGGTGACGGTCGTTGTCTACTGCTCCGTCCGGAGAAGGAATGGACGCGCTCATCATCACCGCCCGAATCAGCGCGAGCGTTCGATGAGATGGCGAATATCCTCAGCGCGCCAGACCGTGGTCTTGCTGCCGAGCTTGATACCTTGGGGGAATTTGCCTTCCCGGATGCCCGCCCACCAGGCCGAGCGGCTGATGGGGATCAGGGACAGAATCTGCGGTAACCGTACAAAGCCGGTTTCGGGCAGGGTTGGGCGAGAGAGCTTCATGGCGGACATCCGTGGTGATTGATGGATGTCGCCAGTCTGGTTCAGACGGGTATGGCAACCCGCCGAACTTCAGCTTAGTTTCCTGAAGTTCAGGAATCGCGCAAACGCTGCGGGATTTCCTTCGAAAAGGTTTTGAGGGCAGCGCCGACTTTCTTATGGAAAGATGCGTAGCCACGTACCTCCTCGCCAAAGAACTGCTTGGCCAGATCGTTGACGGCTTGGCCAATGGCTTCTGAATTCGGGCGCTCGCCTGCCCGGTATTTGCCTGCTGAGGCTGCCAGCAGATGTGCCATCAGCGCGATGGCCTTCAGGCTGTTCATCTCCGCCGCCTCACTGCCATCGGGCAGCACCGCTTGGCGGGCCTCGTCGAACAGGAAGGCTGGGCGATCCTCGAAGGGCAGTTGCTCGAACCAGCGGCGCAGGCTGGCCTTGTTGATCACCAACCGATCTTTCTCCAGCAACTCGTCGATGGGTGCGCCTTTGAACACCTGGCCGCGCGCAGTGACGATGCCCAGATCTTCGTATTCCAAGCGTTCCGTGCGCAGGGCTGCCACCAGTGCCGCGCGCTTGGCGCTCATGCACTGGGTCTCGAAGTTCAGGCTGGCGAGCTCGGCGGGCTCTACCCCGCACCACAGGGCAATGGCGTCATCGATCCGGATGTGATCGGCCAGATCCCAGTAGCGCAGGCAGTTGTTCGGGTTGGGCATGGATGCCTTCTTTCGGTATGGTGGAATACGGGTCTTGCCAAATTTTGCCAAAGAACCCACACTTGCGCGATGAGCACGATGAACATCTCCCTTCCTGACACGCTGAAGTCCTTCGTGGATGAGCAGGTAAGCCAGCGCGGCTACGGCACGAGCAGCGAGTACGTGCGCGAGTTGATCCGCAAGGACCAGGATCGCCTGCAACTGCGTGGCTTGTTGTTGGCCGGTGCGGCATCCAACCCGGCGGCACCCGCCGATGCCAGCTACTTCGAGGGGCTGCGGGATCGGGTACGCAAGGCTGCCAAAACCAACGCCAAGGCGTGAAGCGCAAACCTGTCGTCCCGCGTGAGCAGGCCAACCGGGATGTCGATGAGGCCGTTGCCTACTATCTGACTGAAGCTAATGAGGCCGTGGCGCTCGGCTTCATCGATGCGCTCGAGAAGGCCTACGGCTACATTGCCCGCCATCCGGCAACGGGCTCACCTCGCTACGGGCACGAACTCAACTTGCCTGGCCTGCGCGCCTGGTCACTGACACGCTACCCGTACATCGTGTTCTACGTCGAGCGCCCCGATCACATCGACGTCTGGCGCGTGCTGCACGGCCAGCGTGATATCCCGGCGTGGATGCAGGAGCCCGACGCAGTGTGACGGTCGGACCGTCGGTCAATATCTGTCTGCTCGCCGGTGTAAACAATAAGCGACGACCATCACAACCATCACCATCGTCACGAGCAGCCACCGATCCGTGATGGTTGTGACGGTGGTGACGGTCACTGCCTATTGTTCTGGTCGGCGCACACGTACATGCCCCAGGCAAGAGGGGTCCTTCCTGGCGATAGCCCAATACGGGAGGCGCCAGCGCAGCATTGCGCTACCGACCGACCAGAAAACAAGGTTTGCAGGGTTTGCGGTTCGCACCCGGTGGGTCGAGTAGCGCTTCAGTGCTGGCGTGTGCGGGTTGGCAATGAATTCAGAAGGTGCGAACCTTGGTGCGTACCAGGTTCGCAGGTTTGCACCCTGTCCCACACGAAAAACGGCCAGGGAAGAAAACTCAATACTGGCGCGGGTTTGCGGCCGATTCGCCACATGGATTGAAGAAATCGGCCCACAAACGCGATCAACACCGTCTGACGCAGCGGACACAGGTTATCGAAACTTTCCGTGAGGCGCGCACATGCGCACGCGTATAGAGAGTTACGTGGCACTGCGTCAGCTGCGTCAGACGCGTCGGCGCAGCGGTAAGGGCCTCCAGAGACTAGACACCCCCGAGCAGCAGATCAGACTACGCGATACACCCGCTCGCCGGTGTCGTTGTGTGCCAGCACCACGTTCAGGCCGAGCTTCTTGCGCAGCATCCCGGAAATCGCACCTCGCACGGTGTGGGCCTGCCAGCCGGTGCTGGCCATCATCTGAGTGATGGTTGCGCCGCCGGGGTGGCGCATTGCCTTGACGATTGCGGCTAGTTTGGTACCGGGGCGAATGGTGGGCGCGGTGGCCTCCAATTTCTGGAGGGCGTGGGTGACCTCGCTTTTCGTGAGGGCATCGGGGGCGTCCATTTTCTGGACCCCGTTGGGAACGAGACGACGTTTGCCGACAGCGGCATAGCCGGCATCTGTGAGTAGATGGTGGCCGTCGGCATCAACGACCAACCCTCGGGCAAGCAGGCCCTCGATGACCTTCGTGCGGGCGCCACCGCGCAAGGTGGCCGGCAGAGGTGCGATGTTGCCGTCCGGTCGGCTGGCGGCAGCCTTGAGGATGGCGGTCTGGGTATCGGTGAGTTTGGCTTGGGCGGTCATGGTGATCTCCGGTGGTCGGTGGGCGTCGTCATTCGTCGTCGCCGAAGATCGCCAGCAGTTCGTTCAGCCCCGCCTCCACCCGCCCGAGGTCGCCAACGTGGCCCCAATGGATGGCATCGGGGTCATGACCGAAGTGGTCGTCGGCGAGTTGCTGTAGCCGTTCCAACTTGGCGTGGATGGCGGCGGTGCGAGCGAGGTAGATATCGAGGGCGGTTGGCTTGGTGTTCATCGTGGGCTCTGGGATGTGATTGACGACGCCACCATGAACGCGCTGTTCGATCAGGAAGCCAAGCAATTTTCTGGCTTCTCGGCACCTATCGATGTGACACATTACGTCGCAGCAACCCGGATGATGGTTTCCATCAACAAGGAGAAACCATCATGGCAATACGTCGTTCGCGTTACACCGAAAATGCGGTTGATCCCGATCCCATCATTCTTCTCTGGTTGCTGCGCATTCTGGTGCCGCTGGGTGGGCATCGTGAATTCGTACGCTCTCACGGCTTCAACAACGATACGTTGGCTGAGGTGATTGGCCTGGGGCATTGGATCGACCCGTCTCCCAATGATTTTGACCTCAAGGCCGTTCAATCAGAGCTGCGGATGCTGCATCAGAAGGCGGAAAAACAATGGGCAAAAGCCCCTCTGCCTGCTTGCCTTCGCAACAACGTTGGACAACTGTCCGATCTGGTCGGTCTCAGTACAACCGATTGCAGAATCCTGGAGTTCGCCGTGTCGATCCACAATGAACGGCTCTTGGACGACACTGCCGACTGGCTTGGCCAGATTTCATCAGTCAAAGTCTTTCATGCCCTCTCGGCGATTCTTAGTCTGCCCGAGCCAGAAATTCGTGCATCGCTGAACGCACAGGGCATTCTCGCCCGCTCCGGCTTGGTTTCAGTCGACCGTAGCGGCACCAGCACGCTACGCGGCAAGTTGGATTTGCTCTCCGATGGATTCGCCGATCTGATGGCATCTTCGGAGGCTGATCCGATCAGCCTGCTGCGCGGCACCGTATCCGCCGCAGGCCCGTCACAACTCAAACTGGCCGATTACAGTCACATCGCCCCTTCTCTTGAAATTCTGCGCCCGTATCTACAGCATGCGGCCACAACGGGGCGGCGCGGCGTCAACATCTTCTTGCATGGCGCACCGGGCACGGGCAAAAGCCAGCTAGCACGCGCCTTGGCTGACGAACTGGGATGTGAACTATTTGAGGTGGCTAGCGAGGATGCCGATGGTGACCCAGTGAATGGCGAACGCCGTCTGCGCGCCTTTCGCGCCGCGCAGAGCTTTTTCGCACAACGTCAGGCACTCATCGCTTTCGACGAGGTGGAAGATGTCTTTAATGACGGGGACAGTTTCTTCGGTCGCAAGAGTACTGCCCAGGTGCGCAAGGCATGGATCAACCGAATGCTCGAAGAAAATCCAGTACCGACGCTTTGGTTGTCCAACTCCATTGATGGACTCGATCCGGCCTTTATTCGCCGTTTTGACATGGTGTTCGAATTGCCCGTGCCGCCGAAAAAGCAGCGTGAGCGGATTCTGCAGGAAAGTTGTGGCGACCTGATCGATGCCGCCAGTGTTTCTCGGATTGCCGAGGCCGAATCTCTGGCACCAGCCGTGGTGGCCAAGGCAAGCTCCGTCGTTCGCTCGATACGTGATGATCTTGGCCAAAAGGGTTGCGCCGCAGCATTTGAACGGTTAATCAGCAACACTCTTGAAGCACAGGGACATCGCCCTCTTGTCC
The DNA here is from genome assembly GCF_041914405.1 of Zoogloea sp. NCBI lineage: Bacteria > Pseudomonadati > Pseudomonadota > Betaproteobacteria > Rhodocyclales > Zoogloeaceae > Zoogloea > Zoogloea sp. The sequence continues at coordinate 10,537 of NZ_JAYSDK010000002.1, read as the reverse complement.
AGAACGATCCAAATCGGCTGCCGGAAATCTACGATCCAGGCTTTATCCATGCCGATGCCGACCTGGCTAGTGTTGCTGCTGGCCTGGTTGCAGTGCGGACTGGACGGCTTTGCTTGTACGGCCCGCCCGGGACCGGCAAGACCGCCTATGGGCGGTGGCTGGCTGAACAACTCGGTATTCCACTTCTGATCAAGCGCGCTTCCGATTTGATGTCCATGTGGGTTGGGGAGAACGAGAAGAACATTGCGCGGGCCTTCCGTCAGGCAGATCAGGATGGGGCGCTGCTACTGATCGACGAGGTCGACAGTTTTCTCCAGGATCGTCGTGGGGCGCAGCGTGGTTGGGAAGTGAGCATGGTCAATGAGATGCTCACCCAGATGGAATCGTTCTCCGGCGTATTCATCGCCTCGACAAACTTGATGACAGGTCTGGATCAGGCTGCGCTGCGTCGGTTCGACCTCAAGGTGAAGTTCGACTTTCTGCGGCCAGAACAGGCCTGGGAACTAGTGCGTTGTTACTGCAAACAACTCAACCTCCCTGCTCCACAGCCCGATCTGCTGACAAGGACGATGCGTCTAGAACGGCTGACTCCAGGCGATTTTGCCGCCGTGCTGCGTCAACACCGATTCCGCCCCATCGAATCTCCGGCCACACTGGTTTCGGCCTTGGAAGCGGAATGTGCCGTGAAAGAGGGTGGAAAGGCATCGATTGGGTTTCTCTGACCATCAGCCGCATGGGATAATTTGACAAAAAGGGGAGGATCAATGCGCACGCTCTCGAAGTCCAAACTACTTGCTTACAGGCAATGCCCCAAGCGACTATGGCTTGAGGTACATAGCCCCAAGTTGCGCGAGGATTCTGCAGCCACCCAGGCCAGTTTTACCGTGGGGCATCAAGTCGGCGACATCGCGCGGCGATTGTATGATCCCAAGGGGAAGGGCGTTCTGATCGATCCGCAATCGGACGGCTTTGATGCTGCTTTTGCCCGAACCCAGGAACTTCTACAGTCAGCCCAGCCGATCTTCGAAGCGGGTTTCCGTGCAGAAGGGGCGTTGGCTCTTGCAGACGTAATGTTGCCGGTTAGAAAAGGCGGCAAACTTGCCTGGCGCATGATCGAGGTGAAATCTTCCACCTCAGTCAAGGACTACCATCGTGACGATGCGGCGGTGCAATCCTTCGTCGCCCGCTCGTCCGGTGTTCCGCTCACAAAAATTGCACTCGCACATATCAATAGCGATTGGGTCTACCCCGGCAACGAGGATTACGACGGGCTATTGCTGGAAAACGACCTGACGGATGAAGTTTTCGGCCGGGGAGAAGAGGTTCGCGGCTGGATTGCCGAGGCGCAACAGATCGTCGCCAAGAAAAGTGAGCCTCGCATCGCTACGGGCAAGCACTGCGGCAGTCCCTATGAGTGCGGATTTCTTGCCTATTGCCAAAGCCAGGAACCGCAGGCAGAGCAGCCGATCAAGTGGCTGCCTGGTCGCTTGAGCAACGGGCTTCAGGCACACATCGAGGCGCACGGCCTGACAGAACTTCGTAACTTGCCTGATGAACTGCTTAACGACAAGCAGCAACGCGTCAAGGCGGTCACCCTCTCCGGCAAACCTTATTTCGACCAGCGGGCGACCGCACAAGTGCTTGCCGCTTACAAGCTGCCCGCCTATTTCCTGGACTTTGAAACCATCCAATTCGCCGTACCGATCTGGAAAGGTACACGGCCCTACCAGCAGATTCCTTTCCAGTTCAGTGTCCACCGCCTCTCACGTACAGGCAAGCTCGATCAGCAAGCATTTCTCGATCTCACAGGCAGCGATCCATCCAAGGCATTTGCCGAAGCCTTGATTGCCGCGTGCGGCGAGCGAGGTCCCATATTCGTCTACAACGCCGGTTTCGAAACGGCCCGTATCCGCGAGTTGTCTGAGCGCTTTCCTCGTATGGCCTATCCACTGCTGGCATTGAACGAGCGTGTGGTGGATCTGTTGCCGGTGGCTCGAGACCATTACTACCACCCCGGCCAACAAGGCAGTTGGAGCATCAAGGCCGTGCTGCCGGCTCTCTGCCCGGACTTGGATTACGGAGATCTCGATGGTGTTCAGGATGGCGGAATGGCCATGGATGCCTTCCTGGAGGCGCTGGCACCGCAAACCAATAAGGCACGCAAGAGCGAAATCGAGCAACAATTGTCGACCTACTGCGCGCTTGACACCTATGCCATGGTTCGCTTGTGGTCGGTCTTCACAGGGGCGGCATTGAAGGTCTGAGATGGCAAAGCGCTCCGACACACTCGAAACCGTATTGCTTGCCGTCGAGTTACTGCGCCGTATTCCGCGCGGCCGAAAGGTGACCGCCAGTGAACTGCATCGGCAACTCAAGGATGCCGGCATCGACAGGGATCTGCGCACCATCCAGCGACAACTGGAAATGCTCAGCGAGCATTTTGAGATTGAGCGTGACGACCGAAGCAAACCCTATGGTTATCGTTGGCTCGAACAGGCAAAAGCGCTGGCGGTACCCAATCTCACACCTCAGGAATCGCTTCTTCTCCAACTGGCAGAGGAGCACCTGAAGAATCTTTTGCCAGCCCGGTTGATGAAATCCATGGAAGGGTTCTTCAGTCAGGCCAAACGAAACCTTGGGCCCGAAAGCACTGCGCGGCTGGAGCGTGAGTGGCCCGGCAAGGTGAGGGTCGTGGCAACCAGCCAGCCATTGTTGCCGCCCAAGATTGTTCCAGGCGTCTTCGAGATCGTCAGTGAGGCCCTGTACAACAATCGTTGGCTTCATCTCGATTACCGAAACTCGGGTGGAAAACGGAGCAAGGTGGAAGTAATGCCCTTGGGCCTCGTCCAGCAAGGGCCTCGTCTTTATCTTGTTTGCCGCTATCGCGGCTATGACAACGAGAGAAATCTGGCGCTACACCGCATATTGTCGGCCGAGATATCGACACTGACATTCGATAGACCCAAGGAGTTTGACCTCAAAAAGTATGACGACGATGGGCGTTTCGGTTTCGGCGAAGGAGAAAAGGTTCGTCTGTCCTTCCGCATTGAACGCAATGCCGGCCTGCACATGCTGGAGACTCCATTGTCGAGTGATCAGCAAGTGGTCGAAATCAATGACAGGCAGACGGAGATCACGGCAACCGTCATCGACAGCGCCATGCTGGAATGGTGGCTGCGAGGGTTTGGGAAGAGTGTGTGTGCGGTACGTAAGATGCCCTTGAATACCAACGAGAAATAACACGATGAACTGTAAACTGGAATACAAAACCATTGGGTTCGGATATGACCCGGCTACGGGCGAGGAAACCCAAGGAATCAAGGGGCACTTCTTCATTCCCGCTTACCAACGGGGTTACCGTTGGACACGAGATGAAGTAAATAAATTGCTCGACGATATTTCCGAGAGTATCGACAAGAAAAACGATCACTATAGCCTTCAGCCAGTTGTCGTGAAAAAACTTGATGACGACAACTGGGAACTAATTGATGGGCAACAGCGGTTGACTACGCTATGGTTGATCTTTAATTACATGCGCAAAGGCGGATACAAGCCCTCCGGTGCCTCCTACAGCCTAGCCTATGAAACCCGACCCGGCAGCGAAGGGTATCTTGAATCCCTGGATGCCAAGGAAGCATTGGAAAACATTGATTACTTTCACCTACATCAAGCATTTGCAACGATTAGCGAGTGGTTCGATGCCAAGGCCAGCAACCCTCAGATGAAAGTACGCCTGGTCGATCGGATTCACGGATATCTTTGTGACTCAGTGCGTGTGATTTGGTATGAAGCCTCCAGCACAGTTTCCTCCATTCCACTCTTCACTCGCCTGAATCGGGGACGTATTCCCCTTACCGATGCCGAACTGATCAAGGCGGTATTGCTGACCCAAGTACAAGTCACAAAGCCCGGGCGAGAAACCGAAATCGCGGCCCAATGGGATGGAATAGAACGGGATTTGCAGCGCGATGAAATCTGGGCATTTGTGGCAGGTAGTAACGCATACCAGAATCAGCATCACGGCCCTCGCATCGGGATGCTGCTTGACACGCTGGCGCACAAGCCTGCCAAAGGAGCCCATCGTTACCATACCTTTGATGTGCTTCACCCGCGGATTGCAACTGATAGCCTGGCCTTCTGGGACGAAGTGGTCGCCCTGCACGCGCAAATCCTAGGCTGGTTCGAAACCCCACACCTATACAACAAAATTGGTTTTTTGACCGCCTGCGGCACACGCATGGGGGAAATTCAGGCCTTAGCACAAGGGCAAAACAAAAGTGCATTTGACGAATTGCTGGTCAGTCACATCAAGCGGACGCTTGATGTTCAGGCGGAAGAACTGGAGGACAACGGCCTAAGTTACCAAGATGCCAAGCGCGGGTATCTCAAGTTGCAGCAATTGTTACTGCTCTTCAATGTGCAAATCTGCCGTGAGCGCTTTTCGTTCGACAAACACATAGGACAGGATTGGACGCTGGAACACATCCACGCACAAAACGCGCAAAGCCTGACTCGTGCCGATCAATGGGCCGCCTGGCTAACAGAACATCGCCAGGCCTTGGACGCCATCAAAACGCGGGATAACAAGGCAGAGACAGAAACCTTGTGTAAGGAAATCGACAACGCATTGCCTGACACCCACTCACCGGGGTTTGGCGAACGCTTCGCCACCCTGGCAGCCCGCGTACAAATGGCCCTACAGCCTGCAGGCGAGGCGGCAGGAGCTGATCACAGCATCGCCAACCTGGCTTTATTGTCACACGGTGCCAATGCTGCCCTGAGCAATGCCGTGTTTGAGGTCAAGCGGCAAAAGGTACTAGCCATGGATAGGGCTGGGGAGTATGTCCCGGTAGCCACACGCAATGTCTTTCTGAAATACTACACCGATCCAAAACATCTGCAACCACACTTCTGGGGCGAAGCCGACAAAACTGCATATCTATCGGAAATCAAAAAGCGATTGGAGTGTTACCTGAAATGACATATGCCGCCATGACAAACACTTCGCTCGTCTCTGCAGGCAATCCAGACAGTGCCGCCGTCCATACTAGCCTGGCCCAGTTGTTTAACAGCGCCAAAATTCAAGCCATTGAAATTCCACTAATTCAGCGCGACTATGCCCAAGGGCGCCGTGGCATGCCGGTGGATGCCATTCGTGAGCAGTTCCTCGACAGCCTGTGCAGTGCGTTGCAGAACCCAGAGGGCATTGACCTAGACTTCGTGTTTGGTGACGTAGTCGACGGTACGCTGTATCCGCTGGACGGCCAACAGCGTTTGACCACTCTGTTCCTGCTGCACTGCTACCTGGCTTGGCATCTGCCTGAAACGATAGGCATCCACCAGCCATGGCACGCCTTCCACTACGCCACTCGCCCCGGAGCACGAGCGTTTTGCTGTTTTTTGTCCCAATGCCGCCCCGACATGGCCCAAGGAAAACTATCGCATTGGCTGCAAGATCAGGCCACTTACCTGCCCACATGGAAGCATGATCCAACCATCCAAGGAATGCTGGTGGTGCTGGATGATTTACACCTGCGCTACCGAGAAACCCCACCCGAGGATCTGCGTGCTGCATGGCTGCGCCTGATCGACCCGCAGCAGCCTGCCATCCGTTTTCACCTTCTGCCCATCCGGGCAAACCACTTGGACAACTCGTTGTACGTAAAGATGAATTCGCGGGGTAAACCGCTCACCGCATTCGAAAATTTCAAGGCGGAATTGGAAGGGCTGTTGCATGACAGCAGTCACATTCCCCGCGACAAAGTGGACGATTTCTCGCGCAAGATCGACACGGAGTGGGCCGATCTATTTTGGCACTACCGAGGCAATAACGACCTGATTGATGAGGAGGTCACACGTTATCTGCGTTTTCTCTTCGAAGTGCTGGCTTGGAATCATAACGTCAAGGTAAATCACCTATCTTCCAATGACGCGCAAGAACTGGCTCGCCTGGCCAATGAGTTGCTCGGCCCAGGATCGAAAAGGGGGAGCGAATGTTTGGACTGGATCACCCAGGCACTGAATATTTGGTTAGACGCTGCGGTGGACGGGGTACGCAAGCCGCGCCCTATCAAGCAACTCTTCGAGCAACTTTTTACACGCTCTAGCAGTGCGGATACCCTGCCACTGCGAGTTTTCAACTTTCGGGATTTCGATGAAACGCAGATTGGTGTGGATATGTTCCGAGCCTGCTGCGATCTCTACGGTACGCGTGCTTGGCGCTTGGCGCACACTTTACTGTTCTACGGCGTGCTACGCGGGCTAATTGTTTCGATTCCGCAGGAAGATTTTCATTTCCGCTTACGCCAACTGCGCAATCTGATCGAAGCGTCTCAAGACGAAATTCGTGCCGGCGAGCGCAACAACATGCCCACTTTGCTGAGTGAAGTGGAAAAAATCATGGCCGGGGGGCCATTGACGGAGATTTTGACCTTCAACCAAGTGCAAGTGGCCAACGAGCAGGCAAAGCAATCCTTTTTGGCAGCTCATCCCACGTTGCAGGACAATTTGCATCGGCTCGAAGACCATGCATTGCTACGCGGCGGCCTGACAGTCTTTGACCTCGATCCCACCACATTCACGCATCGTGCTCAGCAATTTTCTATCCTGTTTGCAGAGCCCTATGACCAGGTCACGGGTGCCCTGATGGCAAAGGGTAACGACGGACGCAGTGTACAGCGTACCTCAACGTACCGGCTGACCTATCTGGGTGCTCCCAGGCAATCCGAACCATGGGAAGATTTATTTCGAGCTAGAAAGGGCGAGAAACCACATCCCACCACAGCACCACTGATGGCATTGCTGGACGATATGGCTGCTGGGGAATCGCCGAAATCCATTATGGATGCGTTTCTGAATCATCCAGATACCCCCAAGGATTGGCGCTACTACATTGTGAAGTATGAAATGATGCGCCGTGGGGAGTCAGGTTGCCATGTAATTTCGCCGACTGCGGGATATTCTATGTGCATGCTACGGGGAAATTCTTGTGATGACCGTAGTTACCACTACGACCCCTATCTTATGGCATTGGTTGAGCAGGTTCAGATTGCATCTGACAAAATCGGAAATCCAGGCTGGCCACGCTGTTTCCCCGGGTATGAAACCAATGCTCGCTATTTGACGCTACGCCAAAGCGGCCTGAAGATTCGTTGTATTGAAAATGGCTGGCTGTGGGACACAACTGGACTAGATGTTGCTCAATTGAGCGCTTTCGCACAGTTAGCTGGTCAATTCAGTACTCACGGCATCCCGGGCAGCCCTTCTGAATGGATAACCTCGGTCGCACAGCAAAATGGGATAGATACGGAGGATCGCATCGTCAAGGGATCCGCACTTATGAAAGCCTTGATCGGCGCTGGAATGTAACCAATATGTCCCTTGTAGCTTTGGCAACACAATCTCATTTACCTTCAATCCACTCCTTCTCGAAAATCAAGGCCTCGGTGGTTGGCAGCACTAATCGATCAGAGAGAGTGGCCTGATGCCAGGCTTGATAAGCGGTCTCGAGTTAGTTGAAGCAATGATCTCCAGTGGCGAGAAAGCTGTAGCAGATTTTTTCCACATTAGCGGCGGAGAGTGGTTTGACGAGGCGCCCGAGTATTTTCTATCAACTTATGTAGCACGGTCAGCTGGCAATCACGCAAATACTTTTGCACTGCTAGAAGTCCCGGTAGACATAACCAGAAGGGAGGCTGGAGCGTCTCGTCGTGGTCGGGCGGCAAGTCACGAACGTAGAAATGGACGGTTTGACGTTGTTCTGTATTGGGCGAATGGAAACCCTCGTGCAGCAGTTGAAATCAAATCCCCCATTTGGTCTGCCACAGGGCAACAGATTCACCCAGATATCGACAGGCTATGTTCCGCCTTGCTCGCCAATAGCGATTCAACATTTCAGTTTGGGGCCTTCTTCTTTTACGCCTCTGTGGGCAAGCCGAAACGTAAGCACGATAACGCTACTCAGCGTATGCGCGACTTACTTGCACGGATCGAGGAAAAAGCTATTGAGCGAGCAGCCGTGCGAGGTGCAGAGGCCATTCTGATACCGGGTTCGGTTCACAGGGGAAAGGAAGATGAGGATGGTGCCTGGTCTATTGCATCGTTGGTAATTACTCGGGCGGGCGGGAAGCGATCCTTTTTGACGAAATGAGCAATGGAACACCCGCAGGAAGCCGCACACGTGCTCATTGGCCCCAATAGCGCGTAGTTCGGTAGTAAACTACGCACCACCACTATTTGAAAAACCAACCGTTCTCGGTTGGTTTTTTTTCGCCCGTTCCCCCCAGTGTTGGCACGGTTTTCGGGCCTGGCCTCGCGAGCGCCGCCCCTGCGAAGTCGTCTTTTTTGCCCCCACCGACGCCTCTCTGTTCTCCGTTTTCTCTGGTGGCCACGCGAGCGTTCTCGACGCCATTTCCTTTGCTGGCGCGGGTTTAGAGGCGGTCGGTTGTGGTTGGCAACTCCTGTAGCGATGGCGACCGAGTGCCAAGCGGCCACAAAAAAACCGCCCGCAGGCGGTTGCTGGCGCTGGGCGCGACGCGCTCACCCAGGTGGCGCGAGCACCCGCATCTGGTCGCCCCACACGTTGGGCCAGGGGCGGCGCATCACCTTCTCCAGCACTGCGTCGGGCGAGCCCGCCAGCCGTTCCACGACCTCCGGGGCCAGGAGCGTCAGCCGCATGACCCGGCGCACCTGCGTCACGTCCATGCCTTCGGCCTCGGCAATCTCGGCCACCGACGCCGCCCGCTGCTCGTCCAGCAGGCGTTGCCAGTGGTGGGCCAGTCCAAGCGCCCGCATCAACGCGGTGTCCTGCGCGGCCGACCGTGTCTCCCGCTCTCGGGTGGCCTCGGACAGGAACTCTTGCGGCGCGTCCAAGGGCGTGATGACCTGCTTCTTCAGCCCCCGCTTCACCAGCGTCCAAGGCACAAAGGTTTCCAGTTGCGCACCGCCAGCCGGGCTCGGCAGTTGATAGGTGACCGGATCACCCTTGAACCGGCCCCGGTGCTTCTTGCTCATTTCTCCTCCTCAAAACGCTTCACGATCTGCCGCTGCGCCTCCCAGTCCACCGGCACCGGGTTGCGCTGGAACCAGATCAGGTTCATACGGCGCGGCTGCCGTCCGGCCATCAGCAGTTCGAGGATGTCGGGCGCGAGCAGGGTCAGACGCATCAGCTCGTTGGGCACCGATGGGTGCAGTCCTTCGGCCCGGGCAATGTCTGACCCACTCTTCATCACGCCGGTGTCCACGAGGTGCTGCCAGTAGAAACCGCGTGCCACCCCTTCCAGCAGTGTTACGTCGTGAACGTGGCGGTCGTCGGCGGCCACCCGCCGCGCGCCCCGGCGGCGAAACGTCAGGGGCACGAAGGTTTCCAGTGTGTCGTCCATCAGACCTCGACCTCCACCAGTTCTGCGCCGATCCCCCTCGGGGCAAACTCACCGATCAGGGCGTCCCAGCCCAGTTCCCGCCACTTCACCCTGATGCCCTGCACCTCGCCAACGTGGACGAGGTCAATGCGCTCGATCATCAGGTTGGCGATACGGTGGCGCTCGACCGGGAACAACTGATCCCACACGTCGTTGAGCCGTCCCATCGCCATTACCGTGGTGGCCTCGTCGACCTGTCCACCGTTGCGTTGGATCTGGCGCACCACCGATGCGATGGATTCCGGGCTGGTCAGCACCGTGCGGATCTGGGCCACCACTGCCGCCTCAATCTCCGGTGCGGGCAGGCGTTCATAGCTCTTGCCCGGTGCGCCGAACCGGCTTTCCGACTTGGACACGTAGTAGTGGTACTTGCGCCCGTTCTTGCGCGAGTAGGTCGGGTACATCCGCTCGCCCGAGGGGGCGTACAGCAGGCCGCGCAGCAGGGCGTCGGTGCGCGAACGGATCTTGGTCTCCACCGACCGGGCGTGCCCGTCCCTGGCCAGCACCGCGTGAACCTTGTCCCAAAGCTCCTGGTCGATGATCGGCGGGTGCGCGCCGGGGTACCAGTTCCCCTTGTGCGACAACTCCCCCAGGTAGATGCAGTTGCGCAGCAGCTTGTGCAGGTACTTCTTGTCGATGCGCGTACCGTTGCGGGTCTGGCCCTCCTGCGTCGTCCAGGCCTTGGTCGTGATGCCGTCGGCGGTGAGGTTGACGGCGATCTGGGTTGGAGAACCGATGGTCAGCATCTCCTCGAAGATGCGACGCACCACCGCCGCCTCGGCCTCGTTGATGACCAGCAGGCGGTTGTCGACGTCGTAACCCAGGGGCGGGACGCCACCCATCCACATCACTTTGCGCTTGGCAGCGGCGATCTTGTCGCGGATGCGCTCGCCGGTGACCTCGCGCTCAAACTGGGCAAACGACAGCAGGACGTTGAGCATCAGCCGACCCATCGAGGTGGTGGTGTTGAACTGCTGGGTGACCGATACGAAGGACACCTCGTGACGCTCGAACACTTCGACCATCTTGGAGAAGTCGGCCAAGCTGCGCGTCAGGCGGTCGATTGTTGTTGCCGACCGAAAACTGAGCCAGGAGTGAAGGTTCTGCCGATGTAAAAC